>JBQGNO010000031.1:0-21639 GCA_052087725.1 Janibacter sp.
CCGTGGCCCCGGTGGCCACGGCCGTCTCCACCGCGAGCGCCACGGCGCGCGGCGGCAGGATCATGTCGCTGTCGAGCCACAGCACCCACTCCGAGGTCGCCACCTCGATGCCGGTGTTCCGCTGGGCGGAACGCTCCGGCCCGGCGGTGATGACCCGGTCGGCGAAACGCTCGGCGACCTGCGGGGTGCCGTCGCTGCTGTGGTTGTCGACGACGACGAGCTCGATGTGTGGGTGGCTTTGTTCGGTCACGGACCGCAGGCATGCCTCGATGGTGCGGATGTTGTTGCGCGTCGGGACCACGACGGTCACCGAGCCCGACACGGGCTGCTCCTCTGGCACGGTCACGGGTCGAGCTCCTCTGGTCGGTCGTGTCGCATGAAGGTACCGATGACGGCGAGCACGAGTCCCGCGCCGGCGATGTGGTGCGGCACGAGAGCCGCCTTGACCGCGTCGGCACTGACCGTACCCAAGGTGTCGCTGACGAAGGCACTCTGGAGGACGAAGGCGAGCGCGGAGACGAGCACCAGCCCGGCACCGGCGACGATCATCTGCCCGGGACGGGAGCCGCGGCGGCGGACGACCACCATCGCGAGGAGGGCCGCGAGCGCGCCGCCCGCCCCCGTGACGGCTCCGGCGCCGGCGACGACCGCGGCCTCCACGGCGAGCCGGCGACGACCGGTGCGTCCGGCGAGGACGTCACCGAGGCCCCGGGTCACCGGGCGGCGCGGGGCCACCCGGACCTCCGCCGGGGCCCCCAGCTGCTCAGCGGCGCCCGGCTGCTCGGCGGCGCCCGGCTGCTCGGCGGCGCCCGGCTGCTCAGTGGTCTCCGGGTCCTTGCTCGGCTCCGGCTCCTGGCTCCACTCGCTCTCGCGCGCGGCCCGGACCTCCGCCGAGCGACGACGCACGATCGGTGCGAGGAAGACGACGGTCGCGACGACCAGGCCGAGACCCGAGAGGCCGAGCGCGATGTTGGCCCGACGCTGCGGGCCGTAGCCGATCGTCACGGTGTGCCCGGCGAGATCGTCGACGTACCAGCCTGCGGCGTAGCCGTTGACGACGACGGGGGGACCGAGGTCGGTCCCGTCCTCGAGGGTGGCCGTCCAGCGGGGGTCGTGGCCCTGCCCGATCGACAGGAAGTACGGCTGGGACGAGGGCCCGACGTCCACGGTCATCGACGAGGAGATCGCGCTGCGCTCGACCTCGACGACCGGCGAGGGCACCTCCTCGTCGGCCTCGGCCCCCTGCACGTCCCGCAGGGTGAGCCGGTCCAGCTGGAAGCCGTCGACGGGACGTAGCCGGTGCTCGCCCCACACGACGGACTGCTCCCCGCAACCCACCCACTCGGTGGCCGGCCCGCCGGGGCCGGCGACCGACTCGGGGTCGGACGGTCGCATCCGCACCGACTCACCGTCGATCGTGGCGACAGTGACGCACTCGCGACCTCCGTCCCCCTTCGTCATGGTCACGCCGGTGTCGATGTCGGTGAACCGCGCGGGGCGGGCTCCGTCCGAGTCGTCGGCCTCGTCGAAGACGAGGCGGACGGTCGACCCCCGGGTGTCCGACGGCACGTCGATCGTCGAGGTCCCCTCGGCGAGGCTGCCGCTGGCCACCTCCTCGCCGTCGACGAACACGGTGGCACGTGTCGCCCAGGCGGTGTCGTCCTCGTCGCCCGGACCGGGAGCCTGGGTGACCGTGACCTCGGGGATCTCGCGTTCGGGTCCGGAGATCTCCCACCAGGACTCGGTGATCTTGCCGCCGGGAACCCAGCCCGAGGTGGACGAATTCGAGGAGTCGGCCGCCTTGGACGCCCGGTGCGTCAGCGAGTCGAAGTAGGTGTGGTTGGAGCGGGCGCGGTACGTCGACTCCGTCCCGGCGAGCCGATCCGCCAAGGTCTCCCGGTCACCGTGGGCTCGGATCTGCGCGCTGGCGCGGAAGGTCCGGTCGTCGGGCACGGTGAAGTCGCGGCGCAGCCCCTGCTCGGTGTCGTCAGAGGTCGAGTCGGTGTTCTTCACCCGGGTGAAGGCGACATCGAGCGGCTGCTCGGCGAAGTCCTGCCGTGCCCGGGCCGGCAGGTCGGCGTAGAGCCGCGTGAGTGTGTCGGGAGCACGCGTCGTCCGGGCCGCGGCGAGGTCCTCGTCCCCAAGATCGATCTCCGAGATGCCGACGAGGGAGAAGCCACCCCCGCGGATATCCTCGACGGTCAGCTCGACCTCGTCGGTGCTCACGCCCCCGAGGTCGACCGCGGCCGCGCCGTCCTCGTCGACGGAGACGGACTCGCGGGTGTCGCCCGCGCGCACCTCGAGGTCGGCTATCTCGACGTCACCGAGCGAGGTGGTGTCGATCTCGATCTCGTCCAGCTCCCGGGTCTCCGGCAGCGAGAGGGTGAGGGTCGCTCCCTTCGCCCGCTGGAAGTCGCCGAAGAGCCACGCGGTGTCGGCGTCCTCGTCGACGGCGTTCTCCGCGACACCGTGCGGCAGGTCGAAGAAGGCACCGCCCTCGGTGGAGGCCTCGACCTCGATCCCCTCGGTCACGAGGGTGCTCTGGTCCCGGGGGTCGTCGCCGAGCGTGCGCATGATCTCGGGGGTCTCGTCGGCGGAGACCACCGCACCCTGGTTGGCGGTCAGCCGGTTGGTGATCGCCGCCCGGCGCTGGTTGGTGTCGGTGAGGACCATCCGGCCGTCACGCTCGAGCAGCTCACGCAGCTCCTCCTCGGAGACATCGTGCGCGTAGCGGATGGGCGGCTGTCCCTCGAGGAGCCCCTCCTCGGCCAGCGGCGGGATCGCCCATGCGTCGCCGGCGACGACGAGGTTACCGGTGGCCGGCGTTGCGCGCACCATGCCCTGGGAGCCCGTGACCCCGTAGAGCTGGAGCGGCGAGAGGACCGCCTCCTCCTCGGAGTTCGGCGGGGCGGACTCCGTGAACATGTTCTGGCCCGGCTGGCCGAAGTTGCGCAGTCCTTGCAGGCCCGGGTCCTCGGCGAGGGCCTGCGCGGTCTCGCCGGGACGGGCGCCGCCGGTGTCCTCCCACACGACGTCGTGGCGCAGGAGCACGTGGTCGACGCCGAGATAGCGGGCGAAGGGAGAGATGTTCCGGGTCCCGGCGGTGCCGGACTGCAGGGTGTCGTCGAGTGCGGCGAGGTAGTTGCCGCCGCTCTGCGAGGTGTTCGGGATGGTCTCGGGGATGACGGCGTCCCGGTGGAACAGGGAGTTGGGCACGTCGTCCGGCCGCTCGAGACTCCACCGGTAGGAGGAGCGGGTCTGCCCCGGGAGGAGGAGGACCCGCTTGTCCGGATCGCCTCGGTCGACGGAGTCGGCGGCCTCCTCCCAGTAGTCCGGGACGTCCATGGGCGAGATGTAGAGGTTACCGGTCACGGCCGGGGCGACGAGGGCCACGACCACGGCCGTCGCCAGACCCCCGACGGCCGGCGCCCGCCCCGGCTTCCGCACGAGCCGCGGCAGGACACGCACGAGCGCGAGACCGATGACCATGGCGAAGGCGAGGGCCAGGCCGGCGCCGATCTTGTTCGTCGTGCGGAAGGCGACCAGCGGCTCGACGTTCTCCAGCAGCCACCGCAGGACGAGCGCGAAGGGGGACCCGCCGTTGCCGCCCGGGTACAGCCCCACCATGATCACCGCGACCATGCCGGCCGCCATCGCGCTGAAACGGGCCAGTCGGGCCGGGACGACCTTCAGCGAGAGCATCGCGGCCGCCGGCCAGAGCATGGTGAAGAGGATGATCACGGCGCTGGTGAAGTACAGGGCGTACTGCGGGATCCACGGTCCGGCGTCGGACGAGCCGTAGTAGGACCACAGCCCCAGCCCGCGCAGGACCTCGACGAAGGAGCTGGTCCGGGCGATGCCGTCGAGGGACTCGGAGCCCGCGGCGATCTGGCTGCCGGTATCGCTGGCCGCCGCGCCGGGGATCAACCAGTACAGGGAGACGACCACGACGAAGAGGGCGCTCTTGCCCAGCACCGTCGCGACCTGCCGCCAGGTCAGGCCGCTCTCGGCCCGGACGTACAGGGCGAGCGGGATGACGAGGAGGAGCTGGTAGACCGGGACGACACCGACGTTCATCCCGCTCATCCCGAAGAAGGTCAGGCCGACCGCCGCCGGCCACGCCCATCCTGCGGGGGCGCGCAGCGCCCTGGTCATCGCCACGAGCATCCACGGCAGGAGGGCCATCGGCAGGGCGATGGCGAGCGTGCTGCCGGCCGCGACCGCGTAGGGATTGGCGATGTAGGCCACCCCTGCGAGCAGACCGGCCCACACGCTTGCGGCCGGGACGAGCGTGCGCAGCAACCGGTTGGCGCCCCAGGCGGCCAGTCCCCAAAGGACCAGGTGGTAGACCTTGAAGGCCATCTCCGGGTCGAGACCGACCGTGCGCAGCAGTGCCGTCACGAGGAGGACGGGCACCAGGCCCACATTGAAGTTCGGCGACCCGAGGTACGGCGAGGAGGTCCACGCCGAGAGGTACCGCGGCAGCATCTCGCCCGGGGCCAGGTAGACCTCCGGTTTGATGTCCGTCTGGAAGACGCCCCAGCTGTTGGCGAAGACGATCACGCCGAGGACCACGAGGAGGAGTACCGAGACCGCGCGCGCGGAGATCGCACGGGGAAGCCGAAGCCGGCTGCGCACGCTGACGTCTCCTCTCGTCTGGTCCGGGATGACGCACCTGCAGCACGCCGGACGGCGATCCTAGCCGACGCGGGTGAAACGTCTACCGGGGCGTAACATCGGGCCCGTCGTCACCCCTTGCCCCCCGACCCGTCAGAGGAGAGCCATGTCGCCCCGTATGCGCCGGGCCCTCCCGGTCGCCGGACTGTCGCTGGGTCTGGCCATGGGTCTCGCCAACGTCATGAGCTACGTCTTCGTGGCCCTCGTGTCCTCGACGCTCGGGCCGGCGGACTTCGGTGGGTTCTCCGCGCTGAACACCTACGGCGTCCTCCTGGCGATGCCGGCGGGCGCCTTCCAGGTCGTCGTCGCACGCCGGCAGACCCGGGTCCACCACGACGGCGACCGACAGGTCACCGGCCTGACGACCTCGGCGGTCGTCGGGGTCGCCCTCACCGTGGCGACGATCGCGAGCGCTCCCCTCCTCAGCGACCTGCTGCGTCTGGACACCGCGTGGTCGGTCGTCTGGTTGGCGTTGATGCTGCCGTCGATGACCGTCACCGGCGCCCTGCAGGGGGTGCTCCTCGGGCGCGAGGCCTATGGCCGGCTCTCCGTCGTCTACCTCGTCACCGCCGGCACGCGCATGCTCGCGGCCGTGGCCGCGGTGAGCTGGAGCTTCGCCGTCGCGGAGGTCTTCGCCGCGACCTTCGTCGCCTCGATGGTCACGCTGGCGGTCGCCGTCGCCCTCTCCCGGAGGATGCTCGCTCCCGGGTCCCGCGCTCCCCGCGCCCTCGAGGTCCTCGACGACCTCGTCCGCAGCAATGTCGCCCTCGCCGGTCTCATGGCCCTGTCCAGCCTCGACGTCGTCCTCGCCCGTACCGTGCTCACCGACCACGCCAGCGGGGCCTATGCCCTCGCCGCCCTCTTCGGCAAGGTCGTCTTCTGGGGCACCCAGTTCGTCGCGCTCACCGTCGTCCCCGCCGTCGCCGACGCCAGTGGCGGCGGACAGGTGCGCACGACGCTCCACCGCTCCGCCCTGGCCGTCCTGGCGATCGGGGCCGCCGTGGCCCTCGGGTGCGCGATCGTCCCGGGACCGCTCGTGGCCCTCTCCGGCGGCAGCGCCTTCGTCGACGCCGAGCCGCTCCTCGTCTGGGCAGCGGCCACCGGCACCCTGTGGGCGGTGGTCCAGGTGTGGCTCTTCGCCGGGATGAGCCGCGGCGACCACGTGATGACGGTCGTCGTCTGGGTCGCCGCGGGCGTCCAGAGCCTCCTCGTGCTGCTCTGGTTCAACGGCTCGCCGTACCAGATCATCGCGACGGTCGGTGGCACGGCCGGCGTCGTCGCCCTCGTCGGACTGCTGCGGGTGCCGAAGGGGGAGGCCACCCCCGACCCGGAGTCGGCCGAGACCGCCGAGGCGCTCGGCCTGACCCGGGAGTAGCGCTAGTCGATCGAGCTGGCCTTCTTCGACGGGTAGAGCTTCTTCGCCAGCGGGATCAGCCCGGGGAAGCGATGGATCGCCGTCCACGCGGCCTTCTGCCCCGGGCCGAGAGAGGAGAGGTAGGCCAGCCGCCGCCAGCGCACGTCCCACGGCTCCTCGCCACCGCGTGCGGTGGCTGCGTCCCGGCGGAAGCTCAGCGCATGCAGACCATTCGCCCAGCGCGGGTCACCGTTGGTCGCCGCGTCCCACCTGCGCTCGACGCGCCACTGCGGGTGCCGGGCGATGAACTCGTCGTGCGCGTCGCTGACCATCGGGTAGGTGGCGTCATCGACGAGGATGACCGCCTCGTCCGCCAACCACGGCTCGATGATCCCGAGCGCGAGGTAGTGCGACAGGCCGGTGTGCTCACCGTCGTAGAAGTAGACCCCGACCGGCCGGTCGATCACCCCGGGGCGGCGCAGCAGCGAGAAGCAGTTGCCCTCGAGAAGTCGCACGTCGGCGTGGGACGCATGGGTCTCGAGGTTGCGCTCGAGCTCGGCACGGGCCTCCTGGCCCTGCATACCGAACTCGAGGTAGTTCTCGACGACGTAGAACGCCTTGTCGCTCACACCGCGGACCGCGGCACACATCGAACGACCCTTGTAGCTGCCGACCTCGAGGTAGCACTCGTCCGCGGGCATGACCCGGGCGGCGGCATTGAGCACCGCCAGCTCGTGGGCCGACGTGTATCCGTCCACCGTCGCGGCGATCTCGGCAAACGCCGGGTCCGTGGGCTCGCTCGTCTGCGGATCCCCGTCGAAGGCCAGGTCGACCTCGGCGAGGAAGTCCTCGACCCGCATCAGCGCCAGCCGTCCGAGGACCAGTCGTCATCGGTGCGGCGCTTGGGGTCCGGGTCGGCGAAGTCGTCATCGCGCAGCACCGAGCGCCGGCCGCCGGAGGACCGGCGGGATGAGCGGGAGTCCGCGACGTCGAGGTCGTCGTCGGCATCCGCCCGGAGGTCGTCGTCCACGGGCCGCGAGCGGGGTCGCTCGTCCGCACGCTCACGCGCCACCCCGCGCAGTCCGCTGCCACCTCTGCGCTCACCTCGCGGATCACGGTCGTCGCCGCGCAGATCGATGTCGGCATCACGCCCGCGCCGAGGGGAGTCCTCGTCCCACTCGTCGTCGTGGCGCTGGCCGCGCAGCAACCAGACCGCCCCGAGCCCGAGCAGCCCGACGCCCGCGAGCCCGGAGTAGATCGCCTTGTTGCGCTCGACCTTCTCCGGCTGGGCACAGACGTTCTTCGCATCGGAGTTCGGCGAGCTCGGGGGACCGCACTTGAAGATGCCCTGCTCACCGCCCGTCTCGAGGACGACGGGGCTGGTGTAGAAGAAGATCGCGGCGAAGATCAACGGGATGCCGATGATGATGGCCAGTGGGGCGAACTGCCGTGTGGGGGAAGTCGCCTCGGTGTGGTCTGTCATGCAGCGCATATTACCCACGGGTCGGGTCATAATGGAGCGCCCCCACCGGAATCAGGACATGACCTCCACGACAGCAGCGCAGCACACCTCTCTGCCGTACCGCCCGGCCATCGACGGTCTGCGGGCGTTCGCCGTCCTCTCGGTCATCGCCTACCACGTGCGCCCGTCGGTCCTGCCCGGCGGCTGGTTCGGCGTCGACGTCTTCTTCGTCATCTCCGGCTTCCTCATCACCGCCCTGCTCCTGGCCGAACACCGACGACGTCGGGGCCGCATCCACCTCGTCGGCTTCTGGATGGCCCGGGCCCGGCGCCTCCTGCCGGCGCTCTTCCTCGTCCTCGCCGCGGTCCTCGCCGCGGCGACCTTCCTCACCCTCCCCGGACGCACGGGCAATGTCGCCGGCGACGTGCTGGCCACCCTGGGCTACGTGGCCAACTGGCGCTTCGTGCTCGGGGACGAGGCCTACTTCGGTCAGGTGGCCTCCCCTTCGCCGGTCCGACACGCCTGGACCCTGGCGGTGGAGGAGCAGTTCTACATCCTCTATCCGCTCCTGCTCATCGCCCTGCTCGCACTCACCCGGCGTCGTGCGACGCTCGTCTGGATCCTCGTCGGGCTCAGCGCTGCCTCCGCCGTGCTCATGGCCCTCCTGCACCAGCCCGGCCTCGACCCGAGCCGGGTCTACTACGGCACGGACACCCGTGCCCACCAGCTGCTCGTCGGCGCGGCCGTCGCGGCCTTCATCAGCGGTGGGCCCGGATCGCTGGACCGGGGGCTCGTGCGCACGTTCGACCTGTGGTGCCGGCGGCTGGCGATCCCGGCGCTCCTCCTCACCCTGTCGGCCTTCTGGTGGGCCGGGAGGGGCCAGTCCGTCCTCTTCGAAGGGGGCGCGGTCGTGATGTCCGTGCTCATCAGCGTCGTGCTCGTCGCCGCGACGAGCCCGTCCACCTCCATCGCCCAGCGGGTGCTGGCGTGGGAGCCCCTGCGCCGGATCGGGGTGGTCTCCTACGGGCTCTACCTGTGGCACTGGCCAATCGTCGTCTTCCTCAACGACCAGGTCCTCCCCTGGCCCCCGACGGGCCGGGTGGCCGTGCAGGTCGGCCTCACCGCCGTGCTCGCCTGGCTCTCCCACCGCTTCGTCGAGCGGCCCGTACGGAGAGAGGGCTTCCGCGCCCTGGTCCCACGCCTGCCCCGGGTGAGCATCGTCGTGAGCTGGGCCACCGTACCGGCCCTGATCATCGGGGCCCTCTCGCTGCCCGCAGCGGCCCGCACGGTGGCCCCTCCGGTCGCCGGCTCGGGCGAGGTGACGGTGCCACAGTCGGTGTACCGGCCAGGGAGCGAGATGACCTCGGTGACCTTCATCGGCAACTCGGTCCCGAAGAGCCTGATCACGTACTTCCGCTCCTCCAACCATCCGGACATCCGTCTCAACGACACGACGAACATCGGCTGCGACCCACTCGACGCGGCGAAGTACGTCGATGGCGCCACCGTGCCAGAGCGCGAGGGGTGCCCCGCGTGGCGCGATGGGTGGGGCGAAGAGGTCGCCAACGACGCACCAGACGTGGTCCTCTACTTCGTCGCCCACACGATGGTGACCGACCGCGACGTGAACGGCGAGATCGTCGATTTCGGCTCAGCCGAGTGGATCGAGCTCGTCGAGGCCGGCCTCGACGACGCCGAAGCAGCGTCCGGCGACAGCGAATTCGCGGTGATCAACCTCGCCTGCCACGAGATGCCGACCTTCGGCAGCGAGGAGATCGACCGGGTCAACGACACCGAGTACGTCACCGCCCTCAACGAGACCGTCGCGGGCTGGGCCGCGGACCACGACGTGCCGGTCCTCGACCAGTACTCGCTCCTCTGCCCGGACGACCAGCTGCACAGCACGATCAACGACGTCCCCCTGTACGACGACGCCATCCACTTCACCGACCGGTCCGGACCGATCTTCTGGCGCTGGCTCGCGCCGCGCCTGCAGCAGATCGCCGCGGGAGAGGACCCCTCCTGAGCACCGACGCCGTCATCCTCGCCGGCGGCCGCGGTCGGCGGATGCACCCGCTGACCGAGGACTGCCCCAAGCCACTCCTCCCCGTGGGTCCATGGACCCTCGTCGAGCACCAGGTCGCCGCCCTCACCCGCGTGGGAGTCGACCGGATCGTCCTGTCCACGGGGTACCGGCACGAGGACTTCGAGGAGCTCGTCACCCGGCTGCAGGAGAAGGGGGTGGACCTCACCACCGTCGTCGAGGCCACCCCGCTCGGCACCGGCGGCGGGCTGCGCGAGGCCCTCCGGGCCCTGCCCGGCACCGACACCGTCATCGTCCTCAACGGCGATCTGCTCTCCGGGCACGATCTCGCCCGCCAGGTCGACCTGCTGCGGGCCGCTCCCCCGGACGTCGTCGGCGCCATCCACGTGCGGGAGGTGCCCGATTCCCGACCCTACGGCAGCGTGCTCACGGACGATGACGCACGGATCACCGCCTTCGTCGAGAAGTCGCCGGATCCCCCGTCGACCACTGTCAGTGCCGGGACCTATGTCATCCGGCCCCGGCTCCTCGAGGAGATCCCCCAGACCGACGTGGTCTCGCTCGAGCGGGACGTCTTCCCCGGGCTCGCGGCACGAGGCGCGCTCCTCGCCCACGTGGAGACGGCCTACTTCCTCGACGTCGGCTCCCCCGCCGCGCTCGTGACGGCCACCCGCGACCTGCTGCTGGACCCGTGGCCGGGCTCGGCACCCGCACCTCGGGGCGCGGCTCTGCTGCTGCCCGGCGCCGAGGTGGACCCGGGGGCCGAGGTCACCGGGGGAAGCGTCGTGCACCCGGGTGCGGTCATCGGTCCCGGCGCCCGCCTGGAGTCGGCTGTGGTCCTCGCCGGCGCTCACGTAGGGGCGCGGGCCACGATCCAGCGGTCCGTCATCGGCCGTGGCGCCCGCGTCGAGGCAGGCGCCGAGGTCATCGACGACGCCCTGGGCACCGATGAGGTGCGACCGGCACCCTGACGCCGATCAGTGCGCGGCGTCGTGCCAGGTGCGGCCCAGGCCGATCGACACGTCGAGCGGGACGTCCATCTCGACCGCGGCGCCCATCTCCGCCCGGACGAGCTCCTCGACCCGGTCGGCCTCCCCCGTCGCCACCTCGATGACGAGCTCGTCGTGCACCTGGAGCAGCGCCCGGGAGGCGAGGTCGGACTCGGTCAGCGCCGCGTCGACGCGCAACATCGCGACCTTCATGATGTCCGCGGCCGAGCCCTGGATCGGGGCGTTGAGCGCCATCCGCTCGGCCATCTGTCGCCGCTGCCGGTTGTCGCTCGTGAGGTCGGGCAGGTACCGACGCCGACCGAGCATCGTCTCCGTGTAGCCCGTGGCGCGAGCACGGTCGACGACCTCGTCGAGATAATCACGGACCCCGCCGAAGCGCTCGAAGTACTCCTCCATGAGCGTGGTGGCCTCGCCGGTGGAGATGCCCAGCTGCTTGGACAGGCCGAAGGCGCTCAACCCGTAGGCCAGCCCGTAGGACATCGCCTTGACCTTGCTGCGCATCTCCGACGTGACGTCCTCGGGCGCGACGGAGAACACCCGGGCGCCGACGAAGCGGTGCAGGTCCTCCCCCGTCCGGAAGGCCTCGATCAGGCCCTTGTCGCCCGACAGGTGCGCCATGACCCGCATCTCGATCTGGCTGTAGTCGGCCGACATCAGCGTCTCGTACCCCGGGCCGACGACGAAGACCTCGCGGATGCGTCGGCCCTCCTCGGTGCGGATCGGGATGTTCTGCAGGTTGGGGTCGGTCGAGGACAGCCGTCCCGTCGCCGCGATCGTCTGCTGGTAGGTCGTGTGGATCCGCCCGTCGTCGGCCACCGACTTGATCAGGCCCTCGACGGTCACCCGCAGGCGGGTCGAGTCCCGGTGCCGCAGCAGCGCCTCGAGGAAGGGGTGCTCGGTCTTGACGAAGAGGTCGGCCAGCGCATCGGCATCGGTCGTGTACCCGGTCTTGGTCTTGCGGGTCTTGGGCAGGCCCAGGGTGTCGAAGAGCACGGCCTGCAGCTGCTTCGGCGAGCCGAGGTTGATCTGCTCGTCGCCGATCGCCGCCCACGCGTCCGCCTGGGCCGTCGCGACCTTGCCGGCGAAGTCCGCCTCGAGCCCGGTCAGGGCGTCCCCGTCGACCGCGATCCCCGCCGTCTCCATCCGGGCGAGCACGCCGACGACGGGCAGCTCGACATCGCGCATGAGCCGGGTGCCGCCCGTCTCCTCGACCTGATCCTCGAGGACCGCCGCGAGCTCCACGGCTGCGGCCGCCCGGACCATCGCTCCCCGGCCGGCCTCGGTGTCGTCCGCGGAGAAGTCGAGCATCCCCTGGTCACGGGGCTCCTCGTCCCCACCCGAGAGGTCCCGCCCGAGGTGCCGGACCGCGAGGTCGGCCAGGTCGTAGGAGCGCTGGTCCGGCCGCACGAGGTAGGCCGCGATCGTCGTGTCGACGGCCAGGCCGGACAACGGGAGCCCGGAGGCCGCCAGGGCGAGCATCGGCCCCTTGGCGTCATGGAGCACCTTGGGCCGGTCGGGGTCCGCGATCCACGCGCGCAACGCGGTCTCGTCACCGGCGCCGAGCTCCGGCACGCCGACGAAGGCCGCCGTCCCGTCGGCGGTCGCCAGCCCGAGGCCGGTGACCTCGCCCGTCCCGCGGCCCCACTCACCGACGACGTCGACGCCGAGCCGTCCGCCGCCGTGCTGGTCGAGCCAGTCGGCGAGCTCGCCGTCGGCGAGGATCCTCCCGTCGACCTCGATCCCGCCGCTGACCTCGGTCTCCGCGGTGTCGAAGGTGGTGAAGAGCCGCTCGCGGAGCACCCGGAACTCGAGGCTGTCGAAGAGCGTGTGCACCTTCTCCCGGTCCCACTCCCGGCGCTCGATGTCGGCGAGCGCGACGGGGATCGGGGCATCGCGCACGAGGGCGTTGAGCCGACGGTTGCGCAGGACCTGGTCGAGGTGGTCGCGCAGGGACTGTCCCGCCTTGCCGCCGATCTGGTCGACGCCGGCCACGATCCCCGACAGGTCGCCGTGCGCGGTGATCCACTTGGCCGCGGTCTTCGGCCCGACCCCGGGCACGCCCGGGAGGTTGTCGCTCGCCTCACCGACGAGCGCCGCGAGGTCGCTGTACCGCTCGGGGCCGACGCCGTACTTCTCCGTCACCGCGGCGGGCGTCATCCGGGCGAGGTCCGACACCCCCTTCTTCGGATAGAGCACGGTGGTCCGGTCGTCGACGAGCTGGAGTGTGTCGCGGTCGCCCGAGCAGATGAGGACGTCCATCCCGGCCT
Source organism: Janibacter sp. (assembly GCA_052087725.1). Taxonomy (GTDB): domain Bacteria; phylum Actinomycetota; class Actinomycetes; order Actinomycetales; family Dermatophilaceae; genus Janibacter. Next base: position 12,815 of record JBQGNO010000031.1, read on the forward strand.
GCTGGCCCTGCGTGGTCAGGGTCGCGATGACGTCGTCGGCCTCGTAGCCGTCCAGCTGCACGTGCGTGATGTTCAACGCATCGAGGACCTCCTGGAGGAGGGGGATCTGCCCGGCGAAGGCATCGGGTGTCGCGCTGCGCCCGGCCTTGTACTCGGCGTACTCCGCGCTGCGGAAGGTCGCCCGCGAGACGTCGAAGGCCACGGCCACGTGGGTCGGGTCCTCGTCGCGCAGCACGTTGATGAGCATCGCGACGAATCCGTACACACCGTTGGTGTGCTGCCCCGTGCTCGTGGAGAAGTTCTCGGCGGGAAGCGCGAAGAAGGCCCGGTAGGCCAAGGAGTGTCCGTCCAGCAGCAGTAGTCGACTCACGTGCGACAGCCTAGGCGCTTGGGCCGACAGTCCCCCGTCGTGGGAGGCTGACCCGAGACCGATCGACGGATGTAGGAGACACGATGACCGACACCACCGTGCCGGTGCCCGGCCGCACCCCGACCGTGGAGGAGCTCAACTCCTCCCGCGGCGCCCTTCCGGAGCGCATGGGCATCGAGATCCTCGAGGCCACACCCGAACGCGTCGTGGCCCGCATGCCGGTCGAGGGCAACACCCAGCCCTACGGCATCCTCCACGGTGGAGCCAGCGTCGTGCTCGCCGAGACCGTCGGGTCCATCGGCTCGGCCCTGCACGCCGGCTCGCTGGGCAAGATCTCCGTCGGTCTGGACATCAACGCCACGCACCACCGCGCGGCGCGCTCCGGCTGGGTGAGCGCGACGGCCGTCCCGGTCACCCTCGGCGGCACCGTGACCTGCTACGACGTGACCCTCACCGACGAGGAGGGCCGGCGCACCTGCACCTCGCGCATCACCTGCCTGCTGCGCGACCTGCCCCCGGGCGCCTGAGCCTGCGTGCGACCCCGCACCCCCCGCACGCACACCTCCCGCCTCCGCCGCCTCCGCCGCCTCGACCCCCGCGGCTGGGACGCCACGGACCGCTTCGTCGCACTCGCCGTCGTGGCCGTCCTGCTCGGCCCGGTCATCGCCGTGGTCCGGGCGATCGGCCACGACTGGGCGCCGCACGGTGACGACGCGACGATCGCCCTGCGCACGGCCGACGTCCTCGAGGGCCGCTTCCCCGTCACCGGGATGCGCAGCACCTCCGGCGACGGCGTCGACGAGACCCTGGCGACCCACCACCTCGGGCCGCTGCAGTTCTACCTCCTCGCACTGCCTCTCGGGCTGACCGGGGGCGCCAGCGCCGGCATCGCCATCGGGGGTGGCGCCATCGCCGCTGTCGCCGCCGTCCTCACGGTCGTGTGGGCGCGCCGGCTCGGCGGTGGCCTCGGCGTCGTCGTCTTCACCTCCGGGCTGCTCCTCGCCCAGTGGGCCATCGGTCCCGAGGCCCTCTTCCGGCCGTTGAACCCCTTCGCGCCGCTGCTGCCGACCTATCTGAGCCTGCTCCTGCTGTGGGCGCTGGCCCGGGGGGACCACCGGGCGCTGCCCCCCTTCGTCATCGCGGTCTCGCTCATCGCCCAGGGAAACCTGGCCTTCGCCCCCCTCGCCGCCGCGCTCGCGCTCGGTGCCGTCGCGCTCGTCCTCGAGCCGAGACTGAGGCGACGCGGACGCTCTGAACCCCTGGTGCGTCTCCGGCGACCGCGGCTCCGCGGACGCATCCAGGCGCCCTCCGCCGGTGACCGCGCCCGGATCCGTTCCGGCCGCTGGGCCCTCGGGCTGGGCCTACTCGTCTGGCTGCCGAGCATCGTCGAGATCTTCGTCCACAGCCCGAACAACCTCCGGCAGCTCGTCCGCTGGGCGACCTCAGGCACCGGTGATCCCATCGGGGTCGTCGCCGGTCTCGAGCACCTGAGCCTCCTGGCACCCGTTCCCGGCGGTGGCTTCCGTGCCTACTCCGATGAGCTCCTCACCGAGGGCACGTCCGTCGGCACCACGGTCGGGGTCGTCGTCCTCCTCCTGCTCGTCGCGATCAGCAGCGGGTGGCGGGTGCCCCAGGGCCGCGCGAGCAGCGCCTGGCCGGCCCGCATCGCCCTCCTCGCCAATGTCGGCATGCTCGCCACCTCCTCCCGACTGCCCGAGTTCCCGGCCGCGCCCTACTGGGTCATCACCTGGCTGCCGGTGGCCGCCTTCAGCTGGGCAGCGCTCGTCTGGCGTGGGCTGGCGTACCTGGAGAACGCCAGCCCCCGCCTCGCCCCGCGGGTCGCCATACCCCTCGCGGGCGGGCTGGTCGTCGGTGGGCTCGGCGCGTCCTTCCTCGCTGCGCAGCCCGCGTGGGCAGAGACGCGGTCGATGAGCTCGGTGGCGAAGCAGACCGCGGCCGACCTCGGCCCCGGGAAGGACCGGCATGTGCAGATCGTCGGCCTCGGCTTCGTCCCGACGCTCGGCGCTGCTCCCGGGGTCGCGTGGGAGGCGCACCGAGCCGGCTGGAACCCGCACTACCTCCGCACCTGGCCCTACGAGGAGGACGCGGACCACCTGTGGGGCGAGACGGCGCCGGAGGGGTCCGACACCCTCTACATCACCGACAGCGCCGAACCGGAGCTGATGAAGGGGATGTCCGCCTCGGCGCAGGAGGTCACGGTCGTCGACATGGCTCATCGCGAGGGTCGGCTCGGCGTCTACCGTGACCGCAGCGAGTGATCACGAAGGGAGCAGGACGTGGACTTCGTCGGCATGGGCACCGTCCTCAACGTGCTCACGGTCGTCGTCGGCGCGCTCGCCGGGATGGCCATCGGCGGTCGGCTGCCGGAGTCGACCCGCGTCGTGGTGACCGACTGCCTCGGTCTGGTCACCCTGCTCATGGCGGGGCTGTCCGTCACGGACGTCCTCTCCCCCGTGCTCGCCGAGGCCGTCGGCTCGAGCGCACCGGTGCTCATCGTCCTCGGCTCGCTGCTCATCGGCAGCATCGTCGGGTCCCTCCTCGGGATCGAGCGACGTCTCGCGACGCTCGCCGGGAGGGTGCAGGGCTTCCTCGGGCGCGGTCGGGAGGACCATGCGGCACGTGAGCGCTTCATCGAGGGATGGCTCACGGCGAGCCTGCTCTTCTGCGTCGGTCCGCTGACCATCCTCGGGACGCTCGACGACGGTCTCGGACGGGGCATCGACAAGCTCGCCCTGAAATCCGTGCTCGACGGCTTCGCCGCGCTGGCCTTCGCCTCGACCTTCGGCATCGGGGTGCTCATGTCGGCGGTGAGCGTCGGTGTCGTCCAGGGCGCGCTCACGCTCGTCGGGGTCGCCGTCGGCTCCGTGCTGCCGGAGGCCCACATCGCCGCTCTGACCGCGACCGGCGGACTGATCCTCGTGGGGATCGCCTTGCGGCTGTTGCGGATCCGTGCGATCCCCGTGGGCGACATGCTGCCCGCGCTCATCGTCGCGCCGCTGCTGACCCAGCTCGTGGTGGTGCTGGGCTAGTCCCGACCGTCGGGGACGTCCGGGTCAGGCCTTGTCCATGCCGGAGACGACGGCGTCGGCCACCTCGCGCATGCCGAGGCGACGGTCCATGGCCGTCTTCTGGATCCACCGGAAGGCCTCCGCCTCGGTGATCTTCAGCTTCTTCATCAGCACGCCCTTGGCCTTCTCGACCGCCTTGCGGGTCTCGAGCCGCTCCCCGAGGTCGGCGACCTCGGACTCGAGAGCCTTGACCTCGGCCCATCGGGAGGTCGCTACCTCGATGGCCGGGGTGACGTCGGACACCGTGAAGGGCTTGACGATGTAGGCCATGACGCCTGCATCGCGGGCCCGCTCGACGAGCTCCTTCTGGGAGAAGGCCGTGAGCATGATCACCGGGCAGATGCGCTCCTCGCCGATCGTCTCGGCCGCGGTGAGCCCGTCCATGACCGGCATCTTGACGTCCATGATGATCAGATCGGGACGCAGCGACTGCGCGAGGGAGACCGCCTCCTCACCGTTGCTCGCCTGGCCGACGACCTCATAGTCGGCCTCGGCCAGCATCTCCGCCAGGTCGAGGCGGATCAGCGCCTCGTCCTCGGCGAGCAGCACCCGCCGGCCGTGCTGGCCCTCCTGGGCCCCTGTCTCCGCCGTCATGGTTCGTCCTTCGTCGTTGGGGTCCTGACCTGGTGCCGAGGGCGGGACTCGAACCCGCACGCCCTCTCGGGCAGAGCATTTTGAGTGCTCCGTGTCTGCCATTCCACCACCCCGGCCGGAGTGCGCGGCAAGCATACCGACCGATGATGTCCTTTTCGCGTCAGCCCATCCCGCCGGGCAGAGCACCCGGACGTCCGGCGCCCGCGCCCCCGGCCTCCTCGGCGTACGCGACGGTCGTCTTGTTCTTCGCATCGCCGATCCGGTGCACCCGCAGGGCATTGGTCGAGCCCGGGACGCCGGGCGGCGATCCCGCGACGATGACCACCCGGTCACCCTCCTCGCACCACCCGAGTCCGAGGAGCTGCTCGTCGACCTGCAGCGCGTACTGGTCCGTGTGGGTCACCGGCCCGGTGAGGAAGGTCTGCATGCCCCAGACGAGCGAGAGCTGGGATCGGGTGTCCTGCACGGGCGAGAAGGCGAGCATCGGCAGTCCCGAGCGGACCTGGGCGAGGCGACGGGCCGACCCTCCGAGCTGGGTGAAGGCGATGAGGTACTTCGCGCCGAGGGCCTCGCCCGCCTCCGCGGCCAGGGCGGTGACGACGCCACCCTGGGTCGTCGGCGGACCCATGAGGCTGCGCATCCGGCTCAGGACCTCCTCCTCGGTCGTCTCGATGATCTTCGACATCGTCTGGATCACCTCGATGGGGAACTTCCCTACGGCGGTCTCCCCCGACAGCATCAGGGCGTCGGCGCCGTCGAGGACGGCATTGGCCGCGTCGGAGGCCTCGGCCCGGGTGGGGCGTGAGTTGTCAATCATCGACTCCAGCACCTGGGTCGCGACGATGACCGGCTTGGCCTTCTGCCGGCACATCTCCACGGCCCGCTTCTGCACCAGCGGTACCTCCTCGAGGGGCAGCTCGACGCCGAGGTCACCGCGCGCGACCATGATCCCGTCGAAGGCGTCGATGATCTCCCCGAGGGCGGCGACGGCCTGCGGCTTCTCGATCTTGGCGATGACCGGGAGCCGCACCCCCGCCTCGTCCATGATCTCGTGCACCCGGGTGATGTCGTCCGCCGAGCGGACGAAGCTCAGGGCGATGTAGTCGGCGCGCAGGCCCAGGGCCCACCGCAGGTCCTGCTCGTCCTTGTCCGACAGGGCGGGAGCGCTCACGGCGGCCCCGGGCAGGTTGATGCCCTTGTTGTCCGAGAGCGGACCGCCGTAGACGACCACGCAGCGCACATCGGTCGCGTCGACATCCCTGACGTCGAGGGTGATCTTGCCGTCGTCGACGAGGATCGTGTCGCCGACGCCGACGTCCCCTGTCAACCCCGGATAGGTGGTGCCGACGACCGTCTGGTCCCCCAGCACGTCCCGGGTGGTGATGGTGAAGTCGTCGCCGGCCACGAGGGTGATCGGGCCGCCGGCGAAGCGACCGGTGCGGATCTTGGGACCCTGCAGGTCGACGAGGACACCGACCGCGTGACCGGTCTCGTCGCTCGCGGCGCGCACGCTGCGGTAGTTGGCCTCGTGGACGTCGTACTCGCCGTGGGAGAGGTTGAGCCGGGCGACGTCCATGCCGGCGGCGACGAGCTCGCGGATGCGCTCGGGGGACGAGGTCGAGGGGCCGAGGGTGGAGACGATCTTGGCGCGACGCATATGTCCACCCTATGCCGATGACGACGGGGACGTGACCGCACGAGCCGGTCACGCCCCCGTCGTTGCCGGACCGGATCAGACCACGAGCGGGCGATCCGTCGGGTCGATCGGGCGGGGCAGCTGGGAGCTACCCATAAGGAAGGCGTCGACGCCGTGCGCGGCTGCGCGCCCCTCGGCGATGGCCCAGACGATGAGGGACTGCCCGCGCCCGGCGTCGCCGGCGACGAAGACCCCGGGGACACTCGTCGTGTACTCGCGATCCCGCACGATGTTCGACCGCTCGTCGGTCGCGAGATCGAGCTGGGCGACGACGCCGTCCGGCTCCGGGCCGAGGAAGCCCATCGCGAGCAGGACGAGCTGCGCGGGGATGACCCGCTCGCTCCCCTCGACCGGCTCGAACCCGTGCTCACCCCGGGCGACCTCGGTCAGGCGCAGCCCGCTGACCCGGCCCTCCTCGTCGCCGACGATCTCGGTCGTCGAGACCGCATAGACCCGCTCGCCGCCCTCCTCGTGCGCGGAGGCCACGCGGAAGAGCATCGGATAGGTCGGCCACGGCTGGTTGTCCGGGCGGTCCTCGGTGGGCTGCGGCATGATCTCGAGGCTGGTCACGGACCGAGCCCCCTGCCGAAGGGAGGTGCCCAGGCAGTCGGCGCCGGTGTCGCCACCCCCGATGATCACCACGTCCTTGCCCTCGGCGCTCACCTGCCCCTCGACCTCCTCGCCGAGCGCGACCCGGTTGGCCGGAGGCAGGAAGTCCATGGCCTGATGGATCCCGTCGAGCTCGCGTCCGGGGACCGGGAGGTCACGGGGCACCGTCGAGCCCACGGCGAGGACGACGGCGTCATAGCGGTCGCGCAGCTGCTGCCCCGTGATCTCGGTGCCGATGTCGACGCCGGAGCGGAAGCGGGTGCCCTCGGCCTTCATCTGCTGGATGCGGCGGTCGACGATCCGCTTCTCCATCTTGAACTCGGGGATGCCGTAGCGCAGCAGACCGCCGGGCTTGTCCGCCCTTTCGTACACGGCCACGGTGTGGCCGGCCCGCGTCAGCTGCTGGGCGGCGGCGAGACCGGCCGGACCGGAGCCGACGACGGCGACGGTCTTGCCGGTGAGCCGGTCGGGGATCTGCGGCGGGACGTCGCCCCGGCCGAAGGCCTCCTCGATCGTCGTCACCTCGACCTGCTTGATCGTCACCGCTGGCTGGTTGATGCCGAGGACGCAGGCGGTCTCGCAGGGCGCCGGGCACAGCCGGCCGGTGAACTCCGGGAAGTTGTTCGTCGCGTGCAGCCGCTCGATGGCGTCGTGCCAGTGACCACGCCACGCGAGGTCGTTCCACTCCGGGATGAGGTTGCCCAGGGGGCAGCCGGAGTGGCAGAAGGGGATGCCGCAGTCCATGCAGCGGCCGGCCTGACGCTGGAGCTGACCTGACTGCTGCTCCTCGTAGACCTCCTTCCAGTCCTTGATCCGGACGTCGACGGGACGACGCTCCGGAAGCTCGCGCTCGCGAGTGGTGAGAAAGCCGTGCGGGTCAGCCACGGGAAACCTCCATGATCCGGTCCCAGACGAGCGGTCCGTCGACGTCGAGGCCCTCGGCCTCGGCGTCGGCCCGCACGTCGAGGACGCGCTGGTAGTCGCGGGGCAGGACGAGGGAGATGCGACCCAAGGTCGCCTCCCTGTCCTCGAGGAGTCGCTGGGCGACAGCGGAGTCGGTCTGCTCGGCGTGCTGCTCGAGCAGCTCGAGGACCACCTGACGGTCGCCGTTGCGAAGGGGGGTGACGTCGACGAGCTCGCGGTTGACGAGGGACTCGTCGAGGTCGAGCACGAAGGCGGTCCCTCCGGACATCCCGGCCGCGAAGTTGCGGCCGGTCGTCCCGAGGACGAGGACGGTGCCACCAGTCATGTACTCGCAGGCGTGGTCACCGACGCCCTCGACGACCGCCGAGGCGCCGGAGTTGCGGACGCAGAAGCGTTCACCGACGACACCGCGGAGGAAGAGCTGGCCGGAGGTCGCGCCGTAGCCGATGACATTGCCGGCGATGACGTTCTCCTCCGCCACGTACGTGGCGTCCTCGGGTGGACGCACGACGACGCGGCCGCCGGAGAGGCCCTTGCCGACGTAGTCGTTGGCGTCGCCGACCATCCGGAGCGTGATGCCGCGCGGCAGGAAGGCGCCGAGGCTCTGCCCGGCCGACCCGGTGAGGGTCAGCTCGATCGTCCCGTCGGGCAGGCCCTCCGGGTGGAGCTTGGTCACCTCGTGGCCGAGCATCGTCCCCAGCGTGCGGTTGACGTTGCGGACCGGGACCTCGGCGGTGACGGACGTGCCGTCCTCGAGGGCCGGCCTCGCGAGCTCGATGAACTGGTGGTCGAGCGCGTCCTCGAGGGCGTGCTCCTGGGCCCGCGTGTGCCGCACCCCAGAGCCGTCGAAGGACTGGACCTCGGCGAAGATCGGCGCGAGGTCGAGGCCGGAGGCCTTCCAGTGCTCGATCGCCCGGCGGGTGTCGAGCAGGTCGACCCGACCGACGGCCTCGTCGAGGGTGCGGAAGCCGAGCTCGGCGAGGAGCTCACGCACCTCCTCCGCGATGTACTCGAAGAAGGTCTCGACGAACTCGGGCTTGCCCGAGTACCGCTTGCGCAGCTCCGGGTTCTGGGTCGCGATGCCCACCGGACAGGTGTCGAGGTGGCAGACCCGCATGAGGACGCACCCGCTGACGACGAGCGGCGCGGTCGCGAAGCCGAACTCCTCGGCGCCGAGCAGCGCCCCGATGATCACGTCACGGCCGGTCTTGATCTGGCCGTCGACCTGGACGACGATCCGGTCCCGCAGCCCGTTGAGGACGAGTGTCTGCTGGGTCGAGGCGAGGCCGAGCTCCCACGGCCCACCCGCGTGCTTGAGCGAGGTGAGCGGCGCTGCGCCGGTGCCACCGTCGTGCCCCGAGATGAGCACGACGTCGGCGTGGGCCTTGCTCACACCGGCGGCGACCGTCCCGACGCCGACCTCGCTGACGAGCTTCACGTGGACCCGCGCCTGCGGGTTCGCGTTCTTCAGGTCGTGGATCAGCTGCGCGAGGTCCTCGATCGAGTAGATGTCGTGGTGCGGCGGCGGACTGATGAGGCCGAC
>JBQGNO010000032.1:0-698 GCA_052087725.1 Janibacter sp.
GCCGCGATGCTCCGCGGCAACCTCGGGCTGGCGATGCAGGGTCTGGCGGTCGTGCCGGCCTTCGCCGGCTACGACGGGGACGAAGGGCGTGGCCGCCTCTTCTCGTACGACGTCACCGGGGGGTGCTACGAGGAGCAGCAGCACCACAGCGTGGGCTCCGGCTCGCTCTTCGCCCGGGGGGCACTGAAGAAGCTCTGGCGTCCCGGCCTGGAGCGCACGGAGGCCGTGCGCGTCGCCGTCGAGGCGCTCTACGACGCGGCCGATGACGACTCCGCGACCGGTGGCCCCGACGTCCACCGCCGCATCTGGCCGATGGTCGGGCTCGTCGACGAGTCCGGCACCCACTTCCTCGACGACACGGTGGTCGAGGAGAGCGTCGAGACGATCCTCGATGCGCGCCGCGACAACCCCGGAGGTGCCCGGTGAGCCAACCTCCCTTCTACGTCTCGCCCGAGCAGGTGATGAAGGACCGGGCGGACTTCGCCCGGGCCGGCATCGCCCGGGGCCGCTCGGTGGTCGTCCTCGGCTACGACGAGGGGATCCTCTTCGTCGCGGACAACCCGAGCAGCCGGTCGCTGAACAAGGTGAGCGAGATCTATGACCGCATCGGCTTCGCTGCGGTCGGCAAGTACAACGAGTTCGAGAACCTCCGGGTCGCGGGGATCCGCTATGCCGACCTGCGGGGCTACTCCTACGAC
>JBQGNO010000032.1:708-7662 GCA_052087725.1 Janibacter sp.
CGGACGTCACCGCACGCGCGTTGGCCAATGCCTACGCCCAGACCCTCGGCACCGTCTTCACCCAGGACCAGAAGCCCTACGAGGTGGAGATCGTCGTCGCCGAGGTCGGACGCACCGACACCACGGACCGGATCTACCGCCTGACCTACGACGGATCGGTCTCCGACGAGCACGGCTGCGTCGCGGTGGGCGGTGACAGCGACCGCCTCAACGAGGCGCTGCGTTCGCGGTGGACCCCGGGGCTGGACCTCGGCGGTGCCTTCGATCTTGCCGCGGACGTGCTCGCCGCACCCTCTGAGGGTGATGAGAGCAGGCCCGGCATGGCGAGGGACTCCCTCGAGATCGCCGTGCTCGAGCGGGACCGCCCACGGCGGTGCTTCCGACGCCTCAGCGGGCCCATCGGGAGCGACGGATAGCCTGCTGTCGTGGAGCGACGCATCTTCGGGATCGAGACCGAGTTCGGCATCACTGCCGTCTCGGACGGACAGCGACGGCTCACCCCGGACGAGGTGGCCCGCTACCTCTTCCGCAAGGTCGTCACCTGGGGCCGCTCGAGCAATGTCTTCCTGCCCAACGGGTCCCGGCTCTATCTCGACGTCGGCAGCCACCCCGAGTACGCCACCGCCGAGTGCGACGACCTGCGCACGCTCATCGCGCACGACCGCGCGGGGGAGCGGATCGTCCAGGACCTCGTCGAGGACGCCCAGGCGCGCATGGCCGAGGAGGAGATCTCCGGCGAGATCTACGTCTTCAAGAACAACGTCGACTCCGCCGGCAACTCCTACGGCTGCCACGAGAACTTCCTCGTCGCGCGCACCGACAACTTCGCCCACGTCACCGACGGCCTGCTGCCCTTCCTCATCACCCGTCAGCTCATCGCCGGTACGGGCAAGCTCATGGCGGGCACGCGGGGGACCCGCTTCTCGGTGAGCCAGCGGGCCGACCACATCTGGGAGGGCGTCTCGTCCGCGACGACCCGCTCGCGGCCGATCATCAACACCCGGGACGAGCCGCACGCGGACGCAGAGCACTACCGCCGCATGCACGTCATCGTCGGGGACTCGACGATGACCGAGACGACGACGCTGCTCAAGGTCGGTTCCGCCCATCTTGTCCTGCGGATGCTCGAGGACGGCGTGGCGCTGCCGGACATGAGCCTGGACAACCCCATCCGTGCCATCCGCGACATCAGCCTCGACCGGACCGGCCGCACCCCGGTGGCACTGGCCGACGGCCGGCGGATGACCGCCCTGGAGATCCAGGGGGAGTACCTGGCGAGGGCCACCGAGTACGCGGCCCGTGAGGGCATCGATGACGCCTTGACCCGGCAGGTCCTCGACCTGTGGGAGCGGACCCTGCGAGCGGTCGAGACGGACGACCTCTCGCTCGTCGACACCGAGATCGACTGGGTCATCAAGCACCGGCTCCTCGATGCCTATGCGACCCGGCACGGTCTCGAGCTCGAGGACCCGCGGCTGGCCCAGCTCGATCTGGCCTACCACGACATCAACCCCCGACGCGGCGTGCACCACCTGCTCCAGCGCGCGGGCCGCGTGGCCACGGTGGTGACCGATGAGGAGGTCGCCACGGCCGTCGACACGCCTCCGCAGACGACCCGGGCCAAGCTGCGCGGCGACTTCGTGCGCACCGCCCGCGAGCACTCACGTGATGTCACCGTCGACTGGGTGCACCTCAAGGTCAACGACGAGGCGCAGCGCACCGTGCTGTGCAAGGACCCCTTCCGCTCGGTCGACGAACGCGTCCAGCGACTCATCGACACCATGGCCGGGTGACCCGGAGCGACGACGCCCGGGAGGGTCAGGCGACATCCAGACTCGCTGGTTAGGGTGATCCGAGGTCATGTCCCCGCATCCCCATCGAGGTTGAACGTGCCGAAGGCCCGCCCCCGTCTGACCGCCGCCATCGCGGCGTCCGTCGCTGCGCTGATCTGTCTCAGTGCCTGCAGCAGCGACTCCGAGAGCGAGGCGAAGGGCAGCACGGACGCGAGCTCCTCGGCCCCGTCCGGTGCGAGCGGCGCTCCGACCCTCGCCGACCCGAAGCCGAAGGACACCTCGGCCGTCGAAGGGATCGAGGTCACGCAGACGAAGGGCAAGAAGGCCCCGAAGGTCAGCGTCGACGACGCGGTCTCGGTCTCGCAGACCACGCGGCACATCCTCGATGAGGGCACCGGCAAGAAGCTGAGCGACGACGCCATGGCCGAGGTCGACCTCGCGATGTACTCGGCCAAGGACGGCAAGGCCATCAAGGGCACCGAGACGTACACGACCGCTCCGGCCTACTTCAACCTCGCCAGTGCCCAGACGCTGCGTGGTGTCGCCAAGGTGGTCCAGGGGCAGAAGGTCGGGACGCGGGGCGTGGCGGTCCTGCCCCCGGAGGATGTCTTCGGCAAGCAGGGCGTGCCCGAGTACGGCATCAACGGCAAGGACGACATCATCATCGTCTTCGACGTCCGCGGGCAGATGCCCGAGAGCGCGAAGGGCACGAAGGTTCCCCCGAAGGAGGGGCTGCCCACGGTCGAGTGGAAGAAGGACGCCCCGGCCGAGTTCACCGTGCCGAAGGGCGAGAAGGCCCCGAAGAAGCTCGTCGAGCAGAAGCTGATCAAGGGCGACGGCCCCACGGTGAAGAAGGACCAGACGGCCTATGTCTCCTACTCCGTCGCCACCTGGCGTGACGGCAAGGTCTTCGACTCGTCGATGAAGAAGGATCGCGGCCCCTTCGGATTCACGGTCGGCCAGGGCGGCGTCATCCCCGGTTTCGACGAGGCCGTCGAGGGTGCGAAGGTGGGGGACCGGCTCCTCCTCGTCATCCCACCCAAGGATGGGTACGGCAAGGAGGGGAGCCCGGACGGCACGGTGAAGGGCACGGACACCCTGATCTACGTCGTCGACGTGCTCGCGGCCCCCTGACAGTCCCAACCACGAGAGAGAAGCGCATGCCTTTCGACCCGAACACCACCAAGCCCGAGATCGACTTCCCCGGCGAGACCCCGCCGGCTGACCTCGTCGTCGAGGACATCACCGTCGGTGACGGCGCCGAGGTGACCCCCGGGTCGCCGATCCAGGCGCACTACGTCGGCGTCGCCCACTCGTCCGGCGAGGAGTTCGACGCCTCGTGGAACCGAGGCGCCCCGCTCGCCTTCACCGCTGGCATCGGCCAGGTCATCAAGGGCTGGGACGATGGCCTGATCGGCATGAAGGAGGGTGGCCGTCGCAGGATCACCATCCCGCCGCACCTCGGCTACGGGGACCAGGGCACCGGGCCCATCAAGGGCGGCGAGACGCTGATCTTCGTCGTCGACCTCGTCCAGGTCGGCTGACGAGCCGGTCCCTTGACCGGCGCAGCGGCACATCCCTGCACCGTGCCGCTGCGCCGGTGGGCCCTGCCCACGCGTTAGCCTCGGTCTGACGATCGGTAGACGAAGGGAGCGATGTGGCGGCGCCCAACACACCGCAGGCAAAGACCGAGCGACTGCTCAACCTGACGATGAGCCTGCTCTCCTCGCGGATCCCCCTGCCGAAGCATCGCATCCGCCACCTCGTCGAGGCCTACAGCGGCGTCGAGTCGGACGAGGCCTTCGACCGGATGTTCGAGCGCGACAAGGAGGACCTGCGGGCGATGGGGATCCCGCTGGTCACCGAGGACATCGGGCTCTTCGAGGACGAGCAGGGCTATCGCATCGATCGCCGTGACTACGACCTCCCGCCCGTCGAGCTCACCGCCGACGAGATGGCGGTGGTCGGCCTGGCGAGCCGCGCGTGGGCGCACGCGACGATGGCCGGCACCGCCGCCACCGCGTGGCGCAAGGTGGCTGCGGGCGACGAGCACCACGACGATCCCTTCCTCGGGCTGGAGCCCCAGCTCGGGGGCGGCGAGCCGGCCTTCGAGCCGCTCAAGGACGCGGTCCTCACCTCATCCACGGTGCGCTTCGACTACGCCCGGCCCGGGAAGGGGGAGGCGAACCGCCCCCGGCACGTCGAGCCCTGGTTCCTCACGGCCTGGCACGGACGGTGGTATCTCGTCGGGCACGACCTCGATCGCGAGGCACCCCGTGTCTTCCGGCTCTCCCGGGTCAGCTCGACGGTCACCGTCACCGGGGAGCCCGCGACCCGGCCCGTGCCCGACGACGTCGACCCGCTGGCGATGATCGCGGCCACCGCCGGGCGCGAGCCGCAGACCACACCGGCCGTCCTGCGGGTCCGCCTGGGCGCCGGTCACGTGCTGCGCCGCCGGGCCACGGCCGTGGAGTCCGTCGACGAGCAGTGGGACCGGATCGAGCTCGACCACGGCGACCGGGGGGCCTTCGCCGCCGAGGTCGCCAGTCACGGTCCGGATGTCGTCGTGGATGAGCCCACCGAGCTGCGCGAGGCCGTCGTCGCGTGCCTCGAGGCCGTGGCCGCTGCCCACGGGGAGGTGGGCGTATGAGCCGTCCTCCGGTGGAGTCCGCCACCAACCGCGTCCAGCGGCTGCTGACGATGGTCCCGTGGCTCGCGAGTCGCCAGGGGATCGAGATCGAGCGCGCCGCTGCCGGCCTCGGGATCTCCGAGAAGCAGCTGATGTCCGACCTCGATCTGCTCTTCATGTGTGGCTACGGGCCGATGCCCGACGAGCTGATCGAGGCCAGCTACGAGGGCGGCCGGGTCTTCGTCAGCAATGCCGAGACCATCGACCGGCCGCTCCGGCTGACCGTCGACGAGGCGATCTCGCTCATCGTCGGGCTGCGATCGCTCTCGGCGAGCGGGGCGGGGGAGTCCAGCGCCGTCGAGCGCGCCCTGGCCAAGCTCGAGGGGGCCGCGGGGGCGATCCCCGGGGTCGAGCGGGTCGTCGTCGTCGAGGACGACACCGACTCCGGTCACACCCTGGCGGTGCTGCGGGATGCGCTCACCGCGGTGCGTCGGGTGCACCTGAGCTATCACGTCCCCAGCCGGGACGAGCGAACCGAGCGGGATGTCGACCCGATGCGCCTGGCACATGTCGACGGGCACTGGTACCTCGAGGGCTGGTGCCACCGCGCGCAGGACGTGCGCCTCTTCCGGGTGGACCGGATCGAGGAGGTCATCGTGCTCGACGACCCGGCGCAGCCCCCGAGCGGCGTGACCGCCCGTGACCTCAGCGGCGGGGCCTACCAGCGCCAGGCCGCCGACACCCCGGTCCGGCTGCGCCTGTCGCCCGGTGCCCACTGGGTCGCCGAGTACTACCCGGTCACCGACCGCAGCAGCGACGGCGAGGACCTCCTGGTCACGCTGCCCACGAGCAACGAGGGCTTCCTGCGTCGTCTCGTCCTGCGTCTGGGGGGTGGCGCCGAGGTCGTCGAACCTGTAGCCCTGCGCGAGTCGATCGCCGAGCACGCGAGAGCCGCTCTCGACATGAACCGACCCTGAGACCGTCCCGTGAGGATCCGGTTCGCCCCGTACACTTTGACGTAGCTTCCACCAACGAAAGGCTCAGCCGTGTTGTCTGGCATTGGCGCTCCCGAAATCATCATCGTCGCCCTGGTGATCCTCCTGCTCTTCGGCTTCAAGAAGCTCCCGGATGCGGCGCGCAGCATCGGAAAGTCGGCCCGCGTCTTCAAGTCCGAGGTCAGCGAGATGAAGGAAGAGGACCGGCAGCGCGAGTCGAAGAAGAAGGGCGACGTGTCCAGCACGACTGCCGACGACACCGCCGCCGACACGACCACCGACGATGCCAAGCCGCGCACGGACAACGAGTCCGGCCCGGTTGCCTGAGTCACCCCCTTCCTCCTCACCCCACATGGCCGGTCGCTCACGCACGCCCCGTGACCCCGAGGGGCGGATGCCGCTCAAGGCGCACCTGATCGAGTTCCGCAACCGGTTGATGGTCGCGGCCGGCGCGATCATCGTCGGGGCGGTCGTCGGATGGATCATCTACGACGGCTTCAGCACCCCGTGGCTGTCCTACGGCGGCGTCTACGACCAGCTGACGCTGCCCTTCACGGAGTACCGGGACGACAACCCCAACGCCGCGGCCTCCCTGCTCAACTACGGCAATGCGACGTCGGCCTTCTCCACCCAGCTCGGGATCTCGATCTTCACCGGGATCATCCTCTCCAGCCCGGTCTGGGTCTGGCAGATCTGGGCCTTCATCCTCCCGGGCCTGACCAAGCGCGAGAAGCGGATCTCGCTCGGGGTCTTCGCCACGGCGATGCCGCTCTTCCTCACCGGGTGCTTCTTCGCCTACATCACGCTGCCCAAGGCGCTGATCATCCTCTTCGGGTTCACCCCGGAGGACGACAAGTCGAGCAACATCCAGCAGGCGAGCGACTACTTCACCTTCGTCACCCGGTTCATCCTCGCCTTCGGCCTGGCGTGGCTCCTGCCGGTCTTCCTCGTCGGCCTCGTCGCCGTGGGGGCCCTGTCGAGCAAGACGCTGGCGAAGTCCTGGCGGGTGGCCATCCTCATGATCTTCATCGCCGCGGCGGTCATCACGCCCACGCCGGACCCCTTCACGATGTTCCTCCTCGCCGGGCCGCTCTGCGTGCTCTACTTCCTCGCCCTCGGGGTCGCTTACCTCATCGACCGGCGGCGGGTGCGTGCCGGAGCGGAACCGGACTGGTCGCACCTCTCGGACGACGAGGCATCACCACTCACCTGACGTGACTTAGTCTCTGTGGTCATGACCTCCACCTCGCGACCCCGAGTCGGGCTGCTCGTCAACCCCACCGCCGGACGCCACCGGGGGGAGGAGGTCGGTACCCGGGTCGCCGATCACCTTGAGGCCGGCGGCCGTGAGGTGATCGACCTCACCGGCCTCGACGCCAGCCGGGCCGAGGCCAAGGCCCGCCGGGCGGTCGCCGATCGGGCCATCGACATGCTCGTCGTCGCCGGTGGTGACGGAGCGGCCGGGCTGGGCGCCACCATCTGCGCCGACACCGACATCCCACTCGGGATCGTCGCGGTCGGCACCGGCAATGACAAT
>JBQGNO010000032.1:7672-21180 GCA_052087725.1 Janibacter sp.
ATGACAATGCCCGCGAGCTCGGTCTGCCGGTGCAGGACATCGAGGCCTCCGTGGAGCGCATCCTCACCGGCCGCACCCAGCGGATCGACCTCGGCCGGGTGCTCGACGACGACGGCCAGCGGGTGCAGGACTACCTCGGAGTGCTCTCCTGCGGCTTCGACGCGGTGGTCAACGAGCGGGCCAACCAGATGAGGTGGCCCCGCGGACCGCAGCGCTACAACCTCGCCATCCTGCGCGAGCTCCCCGTCTTCGGTCCGATCCACTACGACCTCACCGTCGACGGCCAGGAGCGTGAGGTGCGCGGGATGCTCGTGTGCATCGCGAACGGCCGCGCCTTCGGCGGGGGTATGCGGATCGCGCCGGAGGCCGACCTCGAGGACGGTCTGCTCGACGTCGTCATCGTCCGCGAGATGTCGATCCCCACCTTCCTCGGGGTCTTCCCCCGCGTCTTCAAGGGCTCCCACATCAGCCATCCGGCGGTCGAGATCATCCGCGGTCGGCAGATCCGTCTGGCGACGCAGGGCATCGTCACCTACGCGGACGGCGAGCGCGTGGCCCCGCTGCCGCTGACGATCGAGGCCGTACCCGGGGCACTGTCGATCGTGCGGTGAGCCGCTGGCATAGCGTGGGGGTATGTCCTCGCCCGCTGATCGCTATGCCGCCGCACGTCGCAAGGGGCGCGGAGAGCTCACTGCCTTCACCGCCTCCTACGACTTCGACCTCGACCGCTTCCAGCTCCAGGGCTGCGAGGCCGTCGAGGAGGGCCACGGGGTGCTCGTGGCGGCGCCGACGGGGGCCGGCAAGACCGTCGTGGGGGAGTTCGCGGTCCATCTCGCGCTCGCCCGGGGGCAGAAAGCCTTCTACACGACGCCGATCAAGGCGCTGAGCAACCAGAAGTACCACGAGCTCGTCGCCCGGCACGGGCACGACAACGTCGGCCTGCTCACCGGAGACATGTCGGTCAACGGCGAGGCGCCGATCGTCGTCATGACCACCGAGGTCCTGCGCAACATGATCTACGGCGGGTCGACGACCCTCGACACCCTCGCCTTCGTCGTCATGGATGAGGTGCACTACCTCGCCGACCGATTCCGCGGGGCCGTCTGGGAGGAGGTCATCATCCACCTTCCCCGATCGGTGCAGGTGATCTCGCTGTCCGCGACCGTGAGCAATGCGGAGGAGTTCGGTGACTGGCTGGCCGAGGTGCGCGGCGGCACCGAGGTCGTCGTGTCCGAGGAGCGTCCCGTGCCGCTGTGGCAGCACATGCAGGTCGGCCGCGATGTGCACGACCTCTTCGTCGACGACGGGAGCGCAGGGGGCAGCCCCGCCAAGGTCAACCCCGAGCTGCTCGACGCCATCCGCGCCCGCGTCCGGGGGACCGAGGACGCCGGCCGGGGCGGGCACCACGGCCGCGGTGGGCGCGGCGGCCGCGATCGTCGAGGGGGCCGGAACCAGCGCGATCGTCGTGGCCCGGGAGGACCGCGGGGTGGTGGCGGCCGCTTCGGGGGCGCGGCATCGCGCACCGAGGTCATCCGCGAGCTCGACCGGGACGGCCTCCTGCCTGCCATCACCTTCATCTTCAGCCGGGCGGGCTGCGAGGGGGCCGTCGGACAGCTCCTGGGCAATGACGTCCGCCTGGTCTCCGAGCGGGAGGGCGAGCGCAACCGCCGTACCGTCGAGGAGCGCGCTGCCGTGCTCGAGGGGGAGGACCTCGACATCCTCGGCTACCACCAGTTCGTCGAGGGCATCACCCGCGGTTTCGCCGCCCACCACGCGGGCATGCTGCCGCTCTTCCGCGAGATCGTCGAGGAGCTGTTCACCGCGGGCCGCATCCGTGCGGTCTTCGCCACCGAGACCCTCGCCCTGGGCATCAACATGCCCGCGCGGACCGTCGTGCTCGAGAAGCTGATGAAGTTCAACGGGGAGTCGCACGTCGAGATCACCCCGGCGGAGTACACCCAGCTGACCGGCCGGGCCGGACGCCGCGGGATCGACGTCGAGGGGCATGCGCTCGTCGTGTGGTCGCGCGGGCTCGACCCCATGGCGGTGGCCGGCCTGGCGTCGACCCGGACCTACCCCCTTCGCTCGAGCTTCAAGCCGACCTACAACATGGCCGTCAACCTCGTCGCCCAGGTCGGCCGGCAGACGGCCAAGGACGTCCTCGAGACGTCCTTCGCGCAGTTCCAGGCCGACCGTGCCGTGGTCGGCCTGGCCACGAAGATCCGCGAGCAGGAGGAGTCCCTCGAGGCCTACTCCGAGGCGATGCACTGCCATCTCGGTGACTTCCGCGAGTACGCCGCCCTGCGGCGGCGGGTCACCGATGTCGAGAAGGAGGGCGCCCGCCGGCGGGGAGCCAACCGCCGTGCCGAGATCCTCGTGTCCCTCGAGTCGCTCAGGGTCGGCGACATCATCCGGATCGGTGGGCGCCGCTCCGGGCTGGCGCTCGTCATCGCGCCACCGCGCTCCTACAAGGGCGAGGAGTCCGCACCGACCGTCCTCACGGAGCACAAGCACGTGCGACGGCTCACGCCGGGCGACCTCGACGGGCCGGTGGCCCCCTTCGGCCGCCTGGCGATCCCGCGCGGGTTCAACCCCAAGTCGGCCAAGCAGCGCAGCGACCTCGCCACCACGCTGCGGATCAAGGCGCCCCACGAGGACGCCCCGAGCGTGCGCCAGCACGCGACGGACAGCGCGAAGGGGGAGGACGAGCGCCTCGCGCAGCTGCGCCGCGAGCTGAAGGACCACCCCTGCCACCAGTGCCCCGAGCGGGAGGTGCACGCGCGGTGGGCCGCCCGGTGGTGGAAGCTCAAGCGCGAGACCTCGTCGCTGCAGCGCAAGGTCGAGCACCGGACCAACTCCGTGGCCCAGACCTTCGAGCGGATCTGTGTCGTGCTCACCGAGCGGGGCTACATCGGAGACGACGGCGAGAGCGTCACCGACCTCGGCAGCCGGCTGCGGCGCCTCTACACCGAGAAGGACCTCCTCGCGGCGGAGTGCCTGCGCGGGGGAGCGTGGCAGCGTCTCGACCCGGCGGAGCTGGCGGCCGTGGTCTCGATGCTCGTCCACGAGCCGCGCCGGGACGAGCACGATGCCTTTCCCGCGCTCCCCACGGACGGGGTCTCCGACGCGTGGCAGGACATGCTGCAGCGGTGGAGCGAGCTGGAGGACCTCGAGAGCTCCCACGCGCTCCCGCAGACGGGCGAGCCGGACGCGGGCATCGCCTGGGCAGTGCACCGGTGGGCGAGCGGTCGACGCCTCGACGAGGTGCTGCGCGGGTCCGACCTCACGGCCGGTGACTTCGTGCGACGGTGCAAGCAGATCGTCGACCTGCTCGGCCAGGTCGGCGACGCCGCACCTCAGCCGCACCTGCGTGGCGTGGCGCGCACGGCCGTCGACAAGGTCATGCGCGGGGTCGTCGCCGCCGACCGGCTCGACTGACCGTCAGAGCTGGCGAAGGGCGGCGCCCACCCGGTCGAAGGGACCGGTGAGGCCATGCTCGAGCGCGAGGCGACTCATCGCGGCCGGGTCGACGATGTCGTGGGGGAGGCGCAGGTCGGCGTCGCCGACCGGCACGTTGTGGGCGACCCGCACCACGAGTGGGGCGACGTCGAGGTAGTCCGAGGCCTCCTCGAGCCGGGTCCGTCGAGCACCCTTGATCGCCGGGTCGCCGGCAGCGAGGGCCTCACGGACGCCGGCGAGTGAGCCGTACTCACCGATGAGGGCCGCGGCCGTCTTGTCGCCGATGCCCTTGACCCCGGGCAGCCCGTCGCTGGTGTCCCCACGCAGGGCCGCCATGTCGACATAGGCGTCACCGGTGTTCACGCCGTACTTCTGCGTCAGGAAGTCCTGCGTGATGATGTCCGGGTCGCGGACCCCGCCGCGGGCCGTGTACAGCACGCGGGTGCCGGAGGCGTCGTCGACGAGCTGGAAGAGGTCCCGGTCCCCGGTGACGACGTCGACGGGCATCCGTCCCCGGTACTGCATCGCGTAGGTCCCGATGACGTCGTCCGCCTCGTAGTCGGCCGCGCCCACGCGGGCGATCCCGATCGCCGCGAGCGCGTCGATGATCAGGGGCACCTGGGGGGAGAGCTCGTCGGGGACGTCCTCGCCGTCGTCGGCCTCCTCGGCGACCCGGTGCGCCTTGTAGGTGGGGATCGCGTCGACGCGCCACTGCGGTCGCCAGTCGTCGTCCCAGCAGGCGACGACGTGTGTCGGTCGGTAGCGGGTGATCAGGGTGGCGACCATGTCGAGGAATCCCGCGACGGCATTGGTGGGCAACCCGGAGGGTCCACCTGCGCGGGCCGGGACACCGTAGAAGGCGCGGAAGTACAACGATGCGGAGTCGAGCAGGAGGAGGCGTTCACTCACCGAGACGGACATGACGCCGACGATACGGGTGTCGCCTATGGTTCTGGCATGGAAGCCGCCGATCGACACATCATCGACCTCCTGCGCCAGGACGGCCGGATGAGCTTCACCGATCTCGGCAAGGCGATCGGGCTGTCCACCTCGGCGGTGCACCAGCGGGTGCGTCGCCTCGAGGAGCGAGGCGTGATCTCCGGCTACGCAGCGATGATCGACCCGTCGGCCCTCGGTACCCCGCTGACCGCCTTCGTCTCCGTCGCTCCGCTCGACCCTCGCGACCCGGACGACATCCCGGACCGGCTGCGGGGGATCGATGCCATCGATGCCTGCTACTCGATCGCCGGCGACTCCAACTACCTGCTGCGCGTGCGCGTCGGTACCCCGCAGGACCTCGAGGAGCTGCTCGCGAGGGTGCGTGCGGCCGGTGGGGTCTCCACGAGGACGACCATCGTGCTGACGACTCCGTGGGAGTGAGGGGCCCGAGGACGCTGTGGGTGGGGCGCCTCCTCCTCGCCCTCGGCGGCGGCCTCCTGCTGTGGCTGTCCTTCCCCGACCACGACATCGCCATCGCGGCGGTGGTGGGCGTCATGGCCATCGGCGTCGCCATGTGGGACGTGCGCGCCCGCACGGCCGCACTCCTCGGACTCATCGCCGGTCTGGCGTGCTTCCTGCCGACCCTGAGCTGGTCGGGCATCTTCGTCGGGCGCTTCCCGTGGTTCGCCCTGGCGACGACCGAGGCGCTCTACCTCGCCCTCATGGGTGCCGTGCTTGCCTGGGTCCAGGCCCCCCTGATCCGCAGCGGGCGGGTGGCGCCGGCCGCCCTGCTCATCCCCGTGCTGTGGGTCCTGCAGGAACTGGTGCGCGGGACGGTGCCCTACGGGGGATTCCCGTGGGCGAGGATCGCCTTCGGGCAGGCCGACGCACCGCTCGCGCGGTGGGCGGCGATCGGTGGAGCGCCGCTCATCACCTTCGTCGTCGCACTCCTCGCCGTCCCGGGGGTGCTCTTCCTCGTGACCCGTCGGCCGCCGTGGGTGACCCTGATCGTGGCCAGCGTGGTCTTCATCGGGAGCTTCTCCGTGCCGGTCCCGACGTCGGGGGACACCAGCGCCAAGGTCGGCATGGTCCAGGGCAATGTGCCGCGGGCCGGCCTCGACTTCAATGCCCAGCGACGTCAGGTGCTCGACAACCACGTTGCCGGCACCGAGCGCCTGGCCCGGGACGAGAAGGACCTCGACCTGGTGATCTGGCCGGAAAATGCCTCCGACATCGATCCGCTGCGCAATCCGGACGCGAAGCGCCAGGTCCGACGGGCCGTCGACGCCGTCGACGCGCCCCTGATCGTCGGCGCCATCCTCGACGAACCCGCGCCGGCCGTCTCCAATGCCTCCCTGCTCTACCGGCCGGGGGGCGGGGCACCGGATCGGTACGTGAAGAAGCACCCCGTCCCCTTCGCCGAGTACGTGCCGCACCGCGACTTCTACCGGCTCTTCAGCTCCAAGGTCGACCTCGTGCGGGCCGGTTTCGCGAAGGGGGACAGGACCGTCGCCTTCCGCGTGGACGGCGCCGACGGGGCCTTCTCCGCCGTCCCGACGATCTGCTTCGAGGTCGCCTACGACGGCCTGATGCGCGATGCCGTGCGGCACGCGGAGGACCAGGACCGCCCCAGCCTGCTCGTCGTCCAGACCAACAACGCGACCTTCGGGTACTCGGCCGAGTCGACCCAGCAGTACGCCATCTCCCGCATCCGCGCCATCGAGCACGGCCGCAGCGTGGCGCACGTCTCGACGGTCGGCGTCTCCGGTTTCATCAACCCCGACGGGTCCTCGACGACGACCACGGAGCTCTTCACCGCGGCCCAGCCCACGCACGACGTCGTGCTGCGCAGCGGGCTGACGGTCTCCGACCGTCTCGGCCCCTGGGTGGAGTGGATGTGCGGCCTGCTCCTCCTCGGGGCGGGAGCGCTGCGAGTGCGGGGGCGACTCGCGGGTAGGCTCGGAAGGCAGTCCACGACCCCACCGAGCGAGGAAGCCACCACCGGTGCCTGACCCACGTGAGCCGAGACCGCCGATCGAGCGCGTCGTCGTCCTCATCCCCACGTACAACGAGCGCGACAACCTCCCCCTCGTTATCGATCGGGTGCGCGCCAGCGTGCCCGCTGCCGACGTCCTCGTCCTCGACGACAACTCCCCGGACGGGACCGGGGAGGTCGCCGACGCGCTGGCCGCCGCGGACGACCGGGTGAGCGTGCTGCACCGCCAGGGCAAGGAGGGACTCGGCGCCGCCTATCTCGCCGGCTTCGCCTGGGCCCTCGAGCACGGCTACGACGCCGTGGTCGAGATGGATGCCGACGGATCGCACCGACCCGAGCACCTCCCGCGCATGCTCGAGGCAGCCGCAGAGGCCGACCTCGTCATCGGGTCGCGCTATGTGCGCGGCGGCCGCGTCATCAACTGGCCGGCCAACCGCAAGGCCGTGAGCATGGCCGGCAATGCCTACATCAAGGTGCTCCTCGGCATGCCCGTCAACGACGCGACGGCCGGCTACCGGGTCTACCGGGCCGACACGCTGCGCACCATCGGCCTCGACCGGGTGCAGAGCGCGGGCTATGTCTTCCAGACGGACCTGACGGTGCGGACCGTGCGGGCCGGCCTGACGGTCGTGGAGATCCCGATCACCTTCATCGAGCGCGAGATCGGCGACTCCAAGATGGACGGGGACGTCGTCCGCGAGTCGATGACCCGCATCACCGGTTGGGGCATATCGCACCGTCGCGCCCAGGTCCGGCGGCTCCTCGAGCGCGAGCCCACCTGGCGGCAGCTGTGAGCGTCCCGCCCAGCACCGGCCGCCGGCGTCGCCGGGTGCGCCTGATCCCGCTCGCCCTGCTCCTGACCTTCGTCATCGAGGTCGCGGCACTCATCCTCGTCGGCCGGCTCATCGGGGTCGGGTGGACGATCATCCTGCTGCTGTCCACCTCCGTCCTCGGTGCCTGGCTGGTCCGTCGTGAGGGGCGGCGCACCTGGCGCGCCCTCGGTGAGGCGCTGCGCAGCGGCGAGATGCCCAGCCGGCAGATGGCCGATGCGGTACTCGTCTGGGTCGGGGGAGCGATGCTGCTCGTCCCGGGCTTCGTCACCGATGTCATCGGCCTGCTCGTCGTCCTGCCCTTCACCCGTCCGGTAGCCCGCATCGGGCTCGAGGTGCTCATCGCCCGCCGGGTCATCGCCGTCGTCCCCGGAGCGGGCGCCCCGCCGTCGCAGCCCGGGCAGGCGCAGGTCCGGCGTACCACGGACACCGACACCTCCGACGAGGTCATCGAGGGCGAGATCGTCGACGAGGACGACTGAGCCTGCCTCACGCCTCAGGACGCGCGAAGGGGGCCGCCACCGGTGATCGGTGGCGGCCCCCTTCCGTCGTGCGGGTGGCTCAGGCGGAGCGCTTGCGCGGCTTCTCGCCACGCTTGGCGCGCAGGAGCGTCAGCCGCTCCTCGAGGAGCTCCTCGAGCTCGGGGACGGAGCGGCGCTCGAGCAGCATGTCCCAGTGGGTCCGGACGTGCTTGGCGGGCTTCATGTCCGGCTCCGGGCCGTCGACGAGCTTGCCGAGCTTGCCACAACGGCACTCCCAGGTGCCGGGGATGTCCGCCTCGACCGAGAAGGGCAGCTCGGTCTTGTGTCCGTCGTCACAGACATACGAGGTGATCTGACGGTCACTGGGGACGACATTGTCCGTCGTCTCCATGCTGAAGCTGACCATGCGCGTTCCGCGCAGCGTGCGCTCTGCCATGTTGCAAGTCTCCTGAAGTCTCTCGCGATGTTCGCGCCCCTGCTGCGCGGACCCTCACACCTGCGTCAACGCCCGGACAGCGTCCGGTGTTCCACAGGGCGCCCCATTGCGCGTGGTGAGGTCCGTCTCGTCGGGCCGTGGTGGGGCCCGTTCAGCGGCCGGCTCGTGGCTCGACCTGAGGCGACCCCACAGGATAGCGCGACCACCCCGTGTCGCGCACATCGAGCCCATCCCTGCCCGATAGCCTCAGCCCGTGACCGTCTCATCTCCGTCTGCCTCGTCCCCCGAGACCGCGCTGCGCGCCGCCCCCGAAGGTGGTCGTGGGCGCATCCTCGGATGGGCCATGTGGGACTGGGGCGCGCAGCCCTTCAACACGGTCATCACGACCTTCGTCTTCTCCGTCTACCTCACGAGCGAGAGCTTCGGCAGCACCAACACCACCTCGACGGCACTGGCGATCAGCACGGCCATCGCCGGCCTGCTCGTGGCCCTGCTGGCACCGGTCCTCGGCCAGAACTCCGACCGCTCGGGCCGCACCGTGCGCAACCTGCGGACCCAGACGTGGATCCTCGCGGCGCTGTCCGCCTCGCTCTTCCTCGTCGAACCCGACCCGTCCTACCTCGTGCTCGGGCTCGTGCTCCTGGGCGCCGGCTCGATCATGTCGGAGATCGCCGGGGTCAACTACAACGCCTCGATCGAGCAGGTCGCCTCGCCGAAGAACGTCGGCCGGGTCTCGGGCTTCGGCTGGGGGATGGGCTACCTCGGCGGGATCATCGTCCTGCTGGTCCTCTTCTTCCTCTTCATCCAGCCGGATCGGGGCCTCTTCGGCGTCACCGACGAGGGCGCCATGGACATCCGGGTCTCGATGCTCGTGTGCGGTCTGTGGATCCTCCTCTTCACGATCCCGACCTTCCTCGTGCTCAAGGACCGGCCGCGCGAGCGGGCACCCCGGGTGGGCATCGTCGACTCCTACCGGCTCGTGTGGGCCTCGCTGCGCGGGCTGTGGCGCCGGTCGCGGCACACCGTCTACTTCCTCGGCGCCTCCGCGCTCTTCCGGGACGGCCTGGCCGGTGTCTTCGCCTTCGGCGCGGTCCTCGCGGCGGGGACCTTCGGCATGTCGGCAGGTGACGTGATCATCTTCGGCGCGGCGGCCAACATCCTCGCGGGCGTGAGCACGATGATCTTCGGCTTGCTCGACGACTGGCTCGGGCCCAAGCAGGTCATCGTCATCTCGCTCGTTGCCCTCATCGTCCTGGGCACCGGGGTCTTCATCTTCCACGACGGGGGCGCCATGGTCTTCTGGACCCTTGGCCTGGCGATGACCGCCTTCGTCGGTCCCGCCCAGGCCGCGTCGCGCAGCTTCCTCGCCAGGGTCATCCCCGAGGGGCACAGCGGGGAGATCTTCGGGCTCTACGCCACGACGGGTCGGGTGGTGTCCTTCCTGTCCCCGGCAGCCTTCGCGCTCTTCATCTGGATCGGGTCCGTGGTCACAGGCGAGGCCAACACCCAGTACTGGGGGATCCTCGGTATCGCGCTGGTCCTCATCGCCGGTCTGGCCCTGCTCATCCCGGTGAGGTCCCCGTCAGGGACGATCTCCACCTCTGACTGAGCGACGCAGGGGCCTCAGCCCGAGAACTCCCAGTGCCAGGGCTCGGGGAGGGAGCCACCCGATCCGGCCCACGACGGGTGGAACCAGCCGTAGAGCGGCGCATTCTGCTGCATCCACTGGTGGGCCGGATGACCGAAGTTGTTCACCCCACCGCACAGATCGAGGGCCTTGCCGAGGCCGTGGTTGCTCGAGCCGGGAGCGGCAGCGAAGGAGCCCCGGTCGGCCTTGGTCACGACCTGCTGACCGTACGAGCGGTAGCTGTCGGTGACGCAGAGCGTGTGCCCGGTGTCGCGCTGATAGGCCTTGCTCATGGTGTTGAAGGCCGCCGCGGCCGCGGGGCGCAGCGACTCGCCGGGGGCACCGAGCAGGGGGCACAGTGCGCTCGGGGGGATCTGGCCGTTGCCGTAGGTCTGGGTGTTGGTCGAGCAGGGCGTGGCCCCCTCGAACTCGGAGACGTCCTGCCCGAGCTCCTTGAGCGTGTCCTTGAGGCGTCCGCTGGCACCCTGGGCGGCATCGTCGGGGAGACCGATGAGGGCGTTGACGACCGGCCCGGCCTCCTTGAGCTCGTCGGCGTGCTGCTTGCGCAGCGTCTCGAGTCGGTCCTTGCGGCTCTGGAGGACCTCGTCGGCATCCTTCTTGGCCCGGTCGGCGCGCTTCTTGGCCGCGGCTGCCGTGGCCTTCGCGTGCTTCTTCTTCTGCGTCAGGGCGGCCTGGGTGACCGTGTCCCGGCGCACCAGGTCGACCTTGCGGATGCGCTCGTCGGTGAGGTAGCTCAGGTCCCCGGCGGAGCTGCCGCCGGACGCGGAGTTGTGGGTCAGCGTCTCGATGAGCGTCATGGTGTCGGAGTAGCCCCCGGCCCGCGTATAGGTGTTGACCGCCCAGTCGCGCAGCTCCTTGCGGCCGTCGGCCAGACGAGTGCGATAGGTCGAGAGCTGCTTGTCGGCGTCATCGGCCTGCTTCTTGGCCTTGTCGTACGCATCGCGGGCCTTCGCCTTGCGCTGCAGCAGCGTGTTGGCCTTGGTCGAGTACGTCTTGAGGTCCTTGACCGCCGTGCTGATCTCCTGGTTGTCCTTCGCGAGATCGGCCGCCAAGGCATCGGCCTCGGCGATCTGCTCGTCGAGGGTCTTGCCGGACAGGGGAGTGTCGTTGGCGTCACCGACGGGCGACTCCGAGTCGGTCTCCCAGGCCGCACCGGGCGGGGGGTCCGTAGGCTCGGTGGGCTCTGCGAGTGCTGGTGGGGCCAGGGCGATACTCGTCGCGAGGCACACCACGAGCACCGCCCGGATGGTGCCATCCGGGCGCCGTCGACCACGATGCATGAGCTCTCCTGGGTGTGCAGACCGGCGATCAGTCTATGGCTGCAGGGTCCGGGGCGGAATGCAGTGTGACGAAGGACTGGTCGGTCAGCTGCTGCGGCTGCGGCCGGAGCCCGTGGCGGGGCTCGTCTTCTTCGCGCTGGTCTTCTTCGTCGTG
Source organism: Janibacter sp. (assembly GCA_052087725.1). Lineage (GTDB taxonomy): Bacteria > Actinomycetota > Actinomycetes > Actinomycetales > Dermatophilaceae > Janibacter. The sequence goes on from JBQGNO010000032.1 coordinate 18,897, forward strand.
GTCTTGCTCGTCGCAGTCCGGCTCGTCGCGGCCTTGCTGGCCGTCTTGCCCGCGGTGCGCTGCTTGGTGCGCAGTCGCACCTGGATCATCGAGGCCTCGCTGCGCGTCTCGAGGTAGGGCTGCTCCTCGACGAGCGTGGAGAGCTTTTGGTGGCCGAAGGCGCGGGGGTCGAAGTCGGCGTGCGCCCGGGAGAGATGCTGCCCGAGCGTGCCGAGGGTGCTCCAACCGTCGTCGCCCGAGGTCGCGTTGATCGCCCTCGTCAGAGCGGACTGCAGGTTGATCGTCTGCTCCGGGGAGTCCTCGTCATCGGGCGTGGACGCGGCGGGCCGCTGCGGGTCCTGGTCCGGCTCGTCGTCGCGGGACTGCTCCGCGAGCAGCTCGAGGAAGATGAACTGGTCGACCGCGCGGCGCAGCGACTCGGGGGTCTTGCGCATGCCGAGCCCGTAGACCCGCTTGCCGGACTCCCGCAGCCGGGTGGCCAGCCGGGTGAAGTCGGAGTCGGAGGAGACGAGCGCGAAGGCCTCGACATTGCCCTGCCACAGCAGGTCCATCGCGTCGATGATCAGCGCGGAGTCGGTGGAGTTCTTGCCGACCGTGTAGGCGAACTGCTGGATGGGCTGGATGGCATTGCGCTGCAGCTCGCCCTTCCACCCGCCGAGCTGGGTCGTCGTCCAGTCGCCGTACGCCCGCTTGACCGTGGGGGTGCCGTACTTCGCCAGCTCCTCCAGGACGGCGGCCGTGTGCTTGCTGGAGACGTTGTCGCAGTCGATGAGCACGGCGATGCGGGTCGAGGTACTGGCGTCGGCATCCATGCCCGCAACCTACCCCGTGGCATCAGCGTGGTCGGGTGGCGAGCCAGTCGGCAAAGGTCTGGTGACCGATCGTGGTGCCGGGCCCGGCCCGGAGGGTGCCGTCGCGCATCGCCCGTCCGAAGCCACCGGGGAGGGGGAACTCGACGACCCGGCGGCGACTCCCTTCGTGCTCGAGGAGCCGACGGACCATCTCGCCCATGCTCAGCCGCTCCGGCCCGGCGATCTCGGGCCCTTTGCCCACCGGGTCCGCTGTCGCGATGTCGACGAGGAGGGACGCGACCTCCGCCGCGGCCACCGGCTGGGAGCGCATCGTGGGGATGGCGTGCACGGGCCCGACCCTGGTCCTGGCCGCGGTCTGCCCGGCCATCTCGTGGAACTGGGCCGCCCGGACCACGGTGCCGTTGGGCTGGGCGAGGACGAGGTCCTCCTGGACCCGCTTGCCCGCGTAGTAGGAGAAGGGGGCCTGCGCAGCCCCGATGATCGACACCGCGACGTGGTGGCGCACCCCGCACCGACGGCCCGCGGTGATCAGGTGCTGGGTGACCGTCCGGAAGAAGTCCGTCGATGCCCGGGCAGACATCGTCTGCACGGAGGCAGCATCGATGACGGCATCCACCCCGCGGAGGTGCTCGTCCAGACCGTGGCCGGCGAAGAGGTCCGCGCCGGTGGAGCGGGCGAGCACCACCGTCTCGTGGCCCGCCATCCGGGCCCGGTCGACGACGTGACGTCCGAGGACGCCGGTCCCTCCGGCGATGGCGATCTTCATGGCCTGCCCCTTTGCCCAGCTCTCGCGCCTGATGTGTGGAGAAGTCTTCCAGACGCGGGCAGCAGAGGCCGGGCCCCGGCGGCGTTCACGTCCGGGGCGGGAGGATCTTCGTCTCGACGGGCTGGGCCTCGCCCCGCTCGACGGCGGCGTCGTGGCTCTCCCGTGCCCGCTCCAGCAGGGACATCAGCTCATCCTCCTCGGCGGCCGCCTGCGTGTACTTCGGCCCGAGGTCGACGATCTGGTCACGCTCGGCGATGAGGAGACGGAAGATGCGCTCCCGCTCCGCCGGATCACTGGTGTACTCGGCATCCAGGTACGAGGTGGCGTGCCGTCGAGCGGCGGCGATCGCGTTCTGCGCCTTGCCCGCCGGGCTGAGCAGGGAGGCGATGACGGTGACCGTGAGGACGCCGAGGATCACGGTCAGGGACAGCCCGGTGCCGACCTCGACCACGGGGATGGGCTCACCACCGTTGAGGAACTCGAGGTTGTTCTCGTGGAGCGCGTGCAGGACGAGCTTCACCCCGATGAAGCCGAGGATGGCCGCGAGACCGTAGGCGAGGTAGATCAGACGGTCCAGCAGACCCTCGATGAGGAAGAACAGCTGTCGCAGCCCCAGCAGGGAGAAGGCGACGGCCGTGAAGACGAGGTAGGTGTTCTGCGTCAGTCCGAAGATCGCCGGGATCGAGTCGAGGGCGAAGAGGATGTC
>JBQGNO010000032.1:21190-21619 GCA_052087725.1 Janibacter sp.
TCATCGCCCGGCGCCCGTTGTGCACGGTGAAGAGCTTGTCCCCGTCGTAGTAGTCGGTCGTGTGGATCACCTTGCGAGCCAGGCGGACCACGATGTTGTCGCCGGTGTCCTCCGGTCCCTTCTTCTCGGACCTGAGCATGTTGATCGCGGTGTACAGCAGGATCAGCCCGAAGAAGTAGAAGACCCAGGCGAAGGCGTTGATCATCGCGGCCCCGACGAAGATGAAGCCGGTCCGCGCGATGAGCGCGAAGATGATGCCGAAGAGCAGGACCTTCTGCTGGTCCTCCCGGGGGACGCGGAAGCTCGTCATGATGATGAGGAAGACGAAGAGGTTGTCGACCGAGAGCGCCTTCTCGGTGACGTAGCCGGCGAAGTACTCGGTGCCGAGCTGGGTCCCTCCGAAGACCAGGACGCCGCGGCCGAAGGCGA
>JBQGNO010000033.1:0-21514 GCA_052087725.1 Janibacter sp.
CGACTGCGAGGTCGGCGACCGGGCCGTGGTCCGCCGTGCGGAGGGCCTGCTCGCGGTCATCGGCGCCGAGGCCACCGTCGGCCCCTACTCAGACCTGCGCCCGGGCACGCGGCTCGGCGCGAAGGGGAAGATCGGCGGCTTCGTCGAGACCAAGAACGCCACGATCGGCGAGGGGGCCAAGGTCCCGCACCTCACCTACGCCGGCGACGCCCTCATCGGCGAGGGCGCCAACATCGGCGCCGGCACGATCTTCGCCAACTACGACGGGGTCAACAAGCACCAGACCGTCATCGGCAAGCACTCCTTCGTCGGATCCGACACCGTGCTCGTCGCCCCCGTCGAGGTCGCCGACGGCGCCTACGTCGCCGCCGGGTCGGCCCTCACCGACGCCGTGGATCCCGGCCAGCTCGCCGTGGCCCGCGGACGCCAGCGCAATATCGACGGCTGGGTCGCCAAGCAGCGTCCCGGTACCCCGACCGAGGCTGCTGCGCAGGCCGCAGCCCAGCTCCCTTCGTCCGCCCCCACCGACAGCAGCGAGGACCCCAAGTGACCGGCATCCACAAGACCCCGGAGAAGAACCTCATGGTCTTCACCGGGCGCACCCACCCCGCGCTCGCAGAGCAGGTCACCGAGAAGCTCGAGACCGAGCTCGTGCCCTCCAGCGCCTACGAGTTCGCCAACGGCGAGATCTACGTGCGCTACGAGGAGTCGGTGCGCGGCTGCGACGCCTTCGTCCTGCAGAGCCACTCGACGCCGATCAACGAGGCGATCATGGAGCAGCTGCTCATGGTCGACGCGCTCAAGCGGGCCAGCGCCAAGCGGATCACCGCGGTCATGCCCTTCTACGGCTACGCCCGTCAGGACAAGAAGCACCGCGGGCGCGAGCCGATCTCCGCCCGGCTGGTCGCCGATCTCTTCAAGACCGCCGGCGCCGACCGCCTGATCACGGTCGACCTGCACACCGACCAGATCCAGGGCTTCTTCGACGGCCCGGTCGACCACCTCATGGCCCGACCGATCCTCGCGGAGTACGTCAAGGAGAAGTACGGGGACCGCCAGCTCGCCGTCGTCTCGCCGGACGCCGGCCGGATCAAGGTCGCCGAGCAGTGGTCGCGTCAGCTCGGCGGCGTGCCGCTGGCCTTCATCCACAAGACCCGCGACATCGACCGCCCCAACGAGAGCGTCGCCAACCGCGTCGTCGGTGAGGTCCAGGGCCGCTGGTGCGTGCTCGTCGACGACATGATCGACACCGCCGGCACGATCACCAAGGCCGCTGACGCGCTCATGGCCGATGGCGCCGCCGGCGTGATCATCGCCGCGACCCACGCGATCTTCTCCGGGCCCGCCGTGGAGCGTATGGAGGCCTGCGCCGCCGAGGAGATCATCGTCACCGACACCCTCCCGCTCACCGACGAGCAGCGCTTCGAGGGGCTCACCGAGCTCTCGATCGCCCCGCTCGTCTCCCGCGCGATCCGCGAGGTCTTCGAGGACGGCTCGGTCACCAGCCTCTTCACCTGATCCACCGCTGCGAAGGGGGCCGGTCACCGCGACCGGCCCCTCTTCGTCGTGCGGCTCCCGCGTCCGCTCCGGCGGCAGAACAGGTCGGCGGCTGCCGAAGTCCCTTCGTCGGTCTGCGGATGACAGTTGTCGTGACGGACTTCGGCTTGACGCGCGCCGACCTCTCCTGGCGCCTGCGCTGCAGCCAGTGCGTCGGCCGCGGAGCCCGCGACGATCTCCTCAACCGTCGCGACGGGAGCGGTACGCCGCGGCAGCGAGCCGGTTGCCGCAGCCGCCCTCGCAGTAGCGCTTGCTTCGGTTGCGGGCGAGGTCGACGAGCACGCCGTCGCAGTCCTCGGCGGCGCAGATCCGCAGCCGGGAGAGCTCACCGGCGCGGACGATGTCGACGAAGGCCATCGCCGCCTCGACCTGCATCCGTCGGGCCAGACCGACGTCTGAGTCGGTGGCGTGGATGTGCCAGCCGTAGTCGCCGTGGTCGACGAGCTGGGGGAGGGCCCGCCCACTGCGCAGCAGGGCATTGACCTCCGCGACGACAGCCTCCTCGTCGTCGGCCACCAACCACACGCGGCGCAGGCGCGGTCGCAGCGCGCGCACGTCGGCGAGCTCCGCCTCGCTCCCGTCGTGGCGGCCGGTCCATCCCCACTCGACGAAGAACCCGTGCAGGTCCTGCGTCGTGGTCAGGGCGTCGCCGCCGTCGGGGTCGGCGGTGTTGACCAGGGCGGCCGCGGTCCGCAGAGCCACGCCGGTGTCATAGGCAAAAGTCACGTTGACTCCTGACGTCGGAGAGGGCTAGCGTCATGGCCAACACCTTACTTCACCCATGATCAGGAGCCACTCGTGCAGTCCGCACTCTCCGCGCCACGGCAGGCGCCCTTCCTCCTCGGGCTGGGTGTCGCGCTGCTCTCCGCGGCGACCTTCGGGTCCTCGGGGACCTTCGGCTCGGCGCTGCTGGCCACGGGGTGGAGCCCGGGTGCGATCGTCACGGCGCGCATCACCGGCGCCGCGCTGGTCATGGTGCTGCCCGCCGTGATCGCCATGCGTGGGCGCTGGCACCTGCTGCGCCGCAACCTCGGTCGGATCATCGCCTACGGGCTCTTTGCGGTCGCGGGCTGCCAGTTCGCCTACTTCATGGCCGTCGACCACCTCTCGGTCGGCGTCGCGCTGCTGCTGGAGTACCTCGCCCCGGTGCTCATCGTCGGCTGGGTGTGGGCGCGACACGGGCGGCGGCCGTCCGCGCTCACCGCGGCAGGTGTCCTCGCCGCGGTCGTCGGGCTCGTGCTCGTCCTCGACGTGACCTCCGGTGCCGAGGTCGACCTCGTCGGCGTCCTCTGGGGCCTGCTCGCGGCGGTCGGCCTCGTCGTCTTCGTCCTCGTCGTCGCCGACGAGGACGAGGCCCTGCCGCCGATCAGCTTTGCCGGGGGAGGGCTGGCCGTCGGGGCACTGAGCCTCCTTGCCGTCGCCGGGCTGGGCTGGTTGCCGATGGCTGCCTCCACGGAGTCCGTCGAGCTCGCCGGCTGGTCGGCGCCGTGGTGGGCCGCGGTCGCCGAGCTGGCGGTCGTCGCCGGAGCGATCTCCTATGTCACCGGCATCGGCGCAGCCCGCCTGCTCGGCGGGACGATCGCCTCCTTCGTCGGACTGAGTGAGGTGCTCTTCGCCATCACCTTCGCCTGGATGCTCGTCGGGGAGGCCATGTCGCCGATGCAGCTGCTCGGCGGCGTGGCGATCCTTGCCGGGGTCGTCGCGGTCAAGCTCGGCGAAGGGGAGGGGTTCGGTGCGCAGGCCCTGCCCGCCGACGACGTCGACGCCGTGGTCCTGACGGAGTTTGGCGCGTCCGAAGAGGTCCACTAGGATCGACGGGTTGCCTCGGCGAGGGACGCTGCACGGTCGCAGTTGTCCGTGATCGACGCGGTGCCGCCCAGCGGGTCAGCCCGCGCGTCGACACCCCGTCCGCGCCGCGTCCCGCGTCGAGGCCACCGCCCATGACACGCCCGCTCCCTGCGCGGGCAACCCCGACTGAGGAGCATCACATGCCCAGCGATGACATCCGCCTGGCCTCCGACAAGCGCAACGAGTTCGGCAAGGGCGCGGCCCGCAAGCTGCGTCGCGCCAACATGGTCCCCGCCGTCCTCTACGGCCACGGCGAGGACCCGGTGCACCTCGCGCTGCCCTTCCACGACACCTTCCAGGCGCTGAAGAACCCCAACGCCCTGCTGACGATCGCCATCGAGGGCGAGGGCGACCAGCTGGCCCTGGCCAAGGACGTCCAGCGCGACCCGATCAAGCCGATCATCGAGCACGTCGACCTCGTCATCGTCAAGCGAGGCGAGAAGGTCACCGTCGAGGTCCCGGTCCACGTCGAGGGCGAGGCCGCCCCCGAGACGGTCGTCACGCTCGACGCCCAGACCCTCGAGATCGAGGCCGACGTCACCAAGCTGCCCGAGGGCCTCACGGTCTCCGTCGAGGGCTTGGAGATCGGCACGCAGGTCCTCGCCGAGCAGGTCGAGATGCCTGCCGGTACGACGCTCGTCTCCGACCCGGAGATCCTCGTCGTCAACATCACCCAGCAGATCTCCGCCGATGAGCTCGAGGCCGAGCTCGCCGAGGCCGAGGAGGAGGCCGGCGTCGAGCACGACACCCCCGAGGACGAGGTCCCCGCGGCCGCCGAGGGCGACGCCGAGGAGGAGTCCTCCGACAAGGAGTGACCCCAGCGCACCGCATGACGAAGGGCAGGACCTCCACCACGGAGGTCCCGCCCTTCGTCATTGCCTAGAGTGACCCCGTGAGTGAAGACACCTGGCTCGTCGTGGGCCTCGGCAATCCCGGCCCGAAGTACGCGGGCCACCGTCACAACGTCGGAGCGATGGTGGTCGACGAGCTCGCCGCGCGGGCCGGCGGCAAGCTCAAGGCGCACAAGGCCGGCGCGAGTGCCGACACGATCCGTCTCGGACCGGCCCCGGGTGCCCGCGCGATCATCGCCGTGCCGCACTCCTTCATGAACCTCTCCGGGGGGCCGACCAAGGGCCTCGCGACCTTCTTCTCCGTACCGCCGGAGCGCACGATCGTCATCCACGACGAGCTGGACATCCCCTTCGGCTCGGTGCGTCTGAAGCGTGGCGGAGGCGAAGGGGGCCACAACGGGCTGCGTTCGATCTCCAGCTCCTTCGGGACGAAGGACTATGTGCGCGTCCGGGTCGGCATCGACCGCCCGCCGGGCCGGATGGACGCCGCGAGCTATGTGCTCAAGGGCTTCTCCTCCACCGAGCGCAAGGAGCTGCCCTTCCTCATCGACGACGCCGCGGATGCCGTCGAGCTGGTCATCGCCAAGGGCCTGACCGACGCCCAGCAGGTCGTGCACGCCCCCCGCCCCTGAGCTCGAGAAGAGAAACGCCCCCTTCGCAAGGGTTCGAAACCCTGGCGAGGGGGGTGTTTCTCGGGTCATCCGAGAAACGAGCGACGGGTGGGACGGGGAGGGTCAGCTGCCGCCCTTGAGCGCGGCGAGGCGCGCCTCGATCTCGGCGTCCTGGCTGTGGTCCTCGAGCTCGGCGAACTGGTCGTCGAGGGAGGCGGTCTGGGCCTCGGCGCGGCCCTGGACCATCGCCTCCTGCTCCCGGATCTGCTGCTCGAAGCGCCCGAGGTCGCTCGTGGGGTCCATGACGTCGAGGGAGCCGACGGCCTCCTGCACCCTGGACTGGGCCTCGGCGGTGCGGGCCCGGGCCACGAGGGCGGAGCGCCGGGACTTCAGGTCCTCGAGCTTGGTCTTCATGGAGACCAGCCCGGACTTCAGCTGCTCGACCTGCGCGTTCTGGCTCGCGACGAGCGGCTCGGCATCCTTCGCTTCGTTCTCGTGGGTGATCTGGCGCTTGAGCGCCACCTTGGCGAGGTTGGTGAACTTCTCGGCGCCGGCGGTGTCACCGGCAGCGGTGAGCTCCTCGGCCTTCTTGGCCGCGGCAGCAGCCTTCTGGCCCCACTCGGTTGCGGCCTCGCGGTCGGCCTTGAGGTCGCCCTCGGCCATCCGCACGTGCGCGATCGTCTGGGCCACGGCCTCCTCCGCCTCGGCGATCGAGTTGGAGTAGTCCCGCACGAGCTGGTCGAGCATCTTCTCCGGGTCCTCGGCGCGGTCGAGAAGGGAGTTGATGTTCGCCTTGGCGAGCTGGCTGACGCGGCCGAGGATGGTCTGCTTCTTGGTCATGGTGCGTTCCTCCTGGCGGTGGGACCGCCGGTCGTGGTGCGTGCTGATCGAGTCAGGGGCAGGTGGGTCAGTCAGGTCCGGAGCGGGCATCGGCGCTGGTCAGAAGCGACCACCCCCGCCGAAGCCGCCTCCTCCGAAGCCGCCTCCTCCGCCGAAACCGCCCCCGAAGCCGCCGGAGGAGCCGCCCCAGCCCCCGCCACGGCCGCCGAAGCCACCGGAGAGGATGCCGCCGAGGACGAGGGAGCCGACGTCGATGCCGCCCCGGCGGCCGCGGTAGCCCCCGCCGAAGCCGCCTCCTCCACCGAAGCTGTCGTCCCACGGGCCGCGCTGGGAGCGCACGGACTGCAGAGCGCGGTCGGCAAGGCTCTCGGCCTGCGTCAGGTGGTCGGCGGCGAGGTCCCGGTCGCGCGGGCGAGCGGCCTCGGCCTCGCGCAGCAGACGGCCGGCCTCGCGCACGTCCGCGCGGGGCCCGTGGCCGAGCTGGCCGCGGTGGGTGTTCAGCTCGTGCTCGGCCTCCGAGATCCGGGACCGGACGTGCTGGAAGCGCCGGTCGAGCAACCGGGCCCGCTCGGTCTGGCGGTCGGCCTCCGCGCGGTAGCGCTCCAGCGCGTTGTCGAGGTAGTGCTCCGCCCGCTCCAGCGCGGACAGGGCGCCGAGGACGTCGCCGCCGCGCCGTGCCTTGGTGCCGACCTCGACGGCCTGCTGGGCCTCGCCCACGGCGGCGATCGTCACCTGGTCGTTGGCCTTGAGCCGCTGGGCGTCCGCGAGGTCGGAGGAGATCGAGGCGAGGGCCTCGTCGAGGGCGGACACGGCGTCGTCCAGGGCCGCCCGGGCGGTGAGGACGGACTCGATGCGGGAGTCCGCGTGCCCCAGGGCGTCCTCGGCGGCCCGCGCCGCCGCAACGGCCGACGGGCGGTCGTCGGCGGAGACGTGCTCCTCCCCGCTGGTGACGAAGTCCTCGGCCGAGTCGATGAGCTTGCGGGCGCGGTCGAGGTTCTGCCGCAGGCTGGTCAGCGACTCACGCGGGTGGGTCGCGGCGAGTCCGGAAAGCTCCTGCTCGGCGACGGGGAGGCGCTCGGAGACCTCGGAGACACGAGTGCGCAGGGAGGCGAGGAACTGCGGGACGGTGGCCCGCAGGTCCCGCAACCGGGTGAACTCCTCCTCCTGGGCGTCCAGCTCGGCGTCGGCGGAGCGGGTCAGCTCGAGGATCTCCGCCAGACGGGCGCGCTCGTCGTGCTCGTGCACCCGGTCGGCGCCGCGCTCGATGTCCAGCTGCTGCTGCAGCCGGAAGGCCTCGTCGGCCCGGCCTCGCGCGCTCTCGATCGTCGCGGTGAACTGCTGGGTCGCCTGCTCGCCGAACTGGGCCTGCGCGAAGGCCAGCTCCTCGGCGGACGAGCGGATCGCGTTGTCGAGGTCGACGAGCGAGGAGGAGACCTGCTGGCGCAGCTGCTCGGTGCTCAGCTCGGTCATCACCGGCGGCGTGTAGGAGGGCCTCGGGCCGGCGCCGGACTTCTTCTTGCGGAGCGAGAGCAGGAGCGGGATCGCGATCCCGATGACGAAGATCCCGCCGATGACGAGGTAGAAGATCGCCGAGAAGCTCAGGCCACCCCCGTCGCCCAGACCCTCCGCGGCGGCGGACACCGCTCCGTCCCAGTCGTCGTCGGCCAGGGCGGGCTCGACGCGCTCGCTCTGGACGTCGGCGAGGTCATCGGGCTCGACGCCGGAGGCCTCGGTCGTCCACATGCCGTAGCGCCGGTCCTCGACGGCGACGGCGAGCAGGACGTCGTTGCTGCCCATGCCCGAGGTCTCGTAGGTCTCCCGGGTCCATTCCTCGGGACCCTGCCCGTCGAAGGAGTCGACGTACACCGCGAAGAGCTGGATCTCCTCCTCGTCCGCGAGCTCGTCGAGCTCGGACTGCAGGCCGTCGGCGTCCTCGAGCACGCCGGCCTCGTCGGTGATCTGCTCCGGGAGGTCGAAGGGGGCCTGCGCCGGGGTGGTGTCCGCGATGGCCGGTGCGTCCACGGGCGCGGCGGTGGCTGCACCGGAGGCCACCGAACCGCCGCACAGCAGGCCGAATGCTCCCAGAGCCGTCGCGAGCACCCTGGTCCGAGGTCGTCTGCGGCTGGTCATCCGTGTGCGGCCCCTTGCTCCCGTGTCCCGCCGGCCCGGTCCGGCGATGCGTCACTCGTACGGTGTCACATCCGGGGGCGCCCGCGGCAGGAAGGGGTGGCCGACACCCGGGTGTGGTTACGAGCGCGGACGGGTCACGTGGCGATTATCTGTGCGCGCGTCGTCGAATCGCATCCTCAGGGAACCGGACATCATGCCGGGGTGCCTGCTGTTGTCGTCGAACCGGTCCATGCGCCCGTGCCTCAGGGCGAGCACCACTGCGAGGACGATCACCGGTAGCAGGGCCACCGCCAGCAGTACGTAGACGTCCATCAGGTTCTCCCTTCGTCTGCCTCCCACCATGGCACAGGAAGGGTGGTCGGTCACGCGAGCACACCGACGTGCGGCAGAATCGACCCCAGCATGACTTCCTCACTTGCCCCGCTCCTGAGCGCGATCGCCGGCCTGCCCGGTCTCGCGGACATCCCCCGACACCGCGCCGAGAGCGATCAGGTCGACATCGTCGCCCCGACCGGGCTGCGTGCGCCGACGGTCGCGACGATCGGGGGAGGGGCGTCGGGCGATGCACCGCGGTTGATCATCACGGCGACCGCCCGCGAGGCGGACGACCTCACCAGCGCCCTCGGCGAGCTGGTCGACCCGGAGCTCATCGCGACCTTCCCCAGCTGGGAGACGCTCCCGCACGAGCGCCTCAGCCCGCGCAGCGACACCGTCGGCCGACGCCTGGCGGTCCTGCGCCGACTGGCGCACCCGGACGAGCAGGGGGCCGGGCATGGCCCGCTCGGCTATGTCGTCGCCTCCGTGCGCGCCGTCCTGCAGCCGATCGCCAAGGGGCTCGGCGACCTCCAGCCGGTCGGGCTGCGCGTCGGTGACGAGCGCACGCTGGCCGACATCACCGAGGCGCTCGCCGGAGCGGCCTACGTCCGCACCGACCTCGTGGAGCGAAGGGGGGAGTTCGCCGTCCGTGGCGGCATCCTCGACGTCTTCCCGCCGACCGAGGAGCACCCGCTGCGGGTGGAGTTCTTCGGTGACACCGTCGACGAGATCCGCTGGTTCAAGGTCGCCGACCAGCGCAGCCTCGAGACGGCAGAGGTCCTCTGGGCGCCGCCGTGCCGGGAGGTCCTGCTCACCGATGCGGTCCGACAGCGTGCGGCCACGCTCGCCGAGGAGCTCCCCGGGGTCGCCGACATGCTCCTCAAGGTCGCCGAGGGGATCGCGGTCGAGGGCATGGAGTCCCTGACGCCCGCCCTCGTCGACGGCATGGAGTCGATCCTCGACGTGCTGCCGGAGCAGGCCGGCGTCGTCGTCATCGACCACGAGCGGGTCCGCGCTCGCGCGCACGACCTCGTCTCCACGAGCGAGGAGTTCCTCCAGGCGAGCTGGGCCAATGCCGCCGCGGGCAATGTCGTCCCCATCGACCTCGAGGGTGTCCTCGGCACCGCCTCCCACTGGACGCTCGCCCAGGCCCGCGAGCACGCGCTCGACCTCGGCCTGCCGTGGTGGAGCCTCACCCCCTTCGCCGTGGACGACGAGCTCGCGGCGATCGCGGCCGACATGGACGACCGCGTCGCCCACGACAACATCGGGCTGCGGGTGCCTGCCGTGGAGCCGCCTCACTTCCGTGGCAACACCGAGGCCGCCGTCGCCCAGCTGGCCGAGTGGACCACCGCGGGCTGGCGGGTGCTCGTCGCGACCGACGGCCCCGGCCTCGTCGCCCGCGTCGCCGAGGTGCTGCGCGGGGCCGAGGTGCCCACCCGGGTCGTCGGCGACGACGAGGCCGTCGAGCTCCCGGCCGGGGTCGTCGAGGTCACCCGGGCGAGCCTCGGGACGGGCTTCGTCGCGGCCGACGACCGCCTCGCGCTCCTCACCGAGGCCGACCTCCTCGGCTCCAGCGGGGCCGGGGCGAGCACCCGTGACATGCGCCGGATGCCCTCGCGCCGGCGCAAGCAGGTCGACCCCCTCCAGCTGCGGCCCGGCGACCACGTCGTCCACGAGCAGCATGGCGTCGGCTCCTTCGTCGAGATGATCCAGCGCACCGTGCAGGGCGCCACCCGCGAGTACCTCGTCATCGAGTACGCCCCCTCGCGCCGCGGGCACCCCGGCGACCGCCTCTTCGTCCCCTCCGACCAGCTCGACCAGGTGACCCGCTACGTCGGTGGGGACGCACCGGCGCTGAACAAGATGGGCGGCAGCGACTGGCAGAAGACGAAGTCGAAGGCCAAGCGCCACGTCCGCCAGATCGCGGGCGAGCTGATCCGCCTGTACAGCGCCCGCATGGCCACACCCGGGCACCCCTTCGGCCCCGACACCCCGTGGCAGCGCGAGCTCGAGGACGCCTTCGCGCACATCGAGACCCCCGATCAGATGAGCACGATCGACGAGGTCAAGGAGGACATGGAGAAGTCCTTCCCCATGGACCGCCTCATCTGTGGCGATGTCGGCTACGGCAAGACCGAGATCGCCGTCCGGGCGGCCTTCAAGGCGATCCAGGACGGCAAGCAGGTCGCCGTCCTCGTCCCGACGACCCTGCTCGTGCAGCAGCACCTCAACACCTTCTCCGAGCGCTACGCGGGCTACCCGGTGGCGGTCAAGGCGCTCAGCCGCTTCCAGAGCGACGCGCAGGCGAAGGAGGTCCTCGAGGGGCTGACCTCCGGCGCCGTCGACCTCGTCATCGGCACCCACCGCATCCTCGGCAACGAGGTGAAGTTCAAGGACCTCGGGATGGTGATCATCGACGAGGAGCAGCGCTTCGGTGTCGAGCACAAGGAGCAGCTGAAGGCCCTGCGCACCAATGTCGACGTCCTCGCGATGTCGGCCACCCCGATCCCGCGCACGCTCGAGATGGCCGTCACCGGGATCCGCGAGATGTCCACCCTCGCCACGCCGCCCGAGGAGCGCCACCCCGTGCTCACCTTCGTCGGTGGGTACGAGGAGAAGCAGGTCTCGGCCGCCATCCACCGCGAGCTGATGCGTGAGGGGCAGGTCTTCTTCGTCCACAACAACGTCAGCACGATCGAGCGCACCGCCGCCCGGATCCGCGAGCTCGTCCCCGACGCCCGGGTCGAGACCGCCCACGGCAAGATGGGCGAGCAGCGCCTCGAGCAGGTGGTCCTCGACTTCTGGGAACGGCGCTTCGACGTCCTCGTGTGCACGACGATCGTCGAGACCGGGCTGGACATCTCCAATGCCAACACGCTCATCCTCGACCGGGCGGACAAGTTCGGTCTGAGTCAGCTCCACCAGCTGCGTGGCCGGGTCGGTCGCGGGCGCGAGCGGGCCTACGCCTACTTCCTCTACCCGCCGGACAAGCCGCTCACCGAGACCGCGCACGACCGGCTGACCACGATCGCGAGCAACACCGACCTCGGCTCCGGCATGCAGGTGGCGATGAAGGACCTCGAGATCCGCGGCGCGGGCAACCTCCTCGGCGGCGAGCAGTCCGGTCACATCGCCGGTGTCGGCTTCGACCTCTACGTGCGGATGGTCGGCGACGCCGTCGCCGACTTCAAGGGCGAAGGGGAGGCCACGCCGGCCGAGGTGAAGATCGAGCTGCCCGTGGACGCCCACCTGCCGCACGAGTACGTGCCGGGGGAGCGGCTGCGCCTCGAGGCCTACAAGAAGCTCGCCTCCGCGGAGTCGGAGGAGGACCTCACCGAGATCATGGAGGAGCTCACCGACCGCTACGGCGAGCCCCCGGAGCCGGTGCGCAACCTCGTCGCCGTCGCCCGCCTGCGCATCGTCGTGCGCGCGGCCGGTCTGACGGATGTCGTCGCCCAGGGCAGCAACGTGCGCCTCGCCCCCGCTCAGCTCAAGGAGAGCCAGCAGCTGCGGTTGTCGCGCCTGTACCCGAAGTCCAGCTACAAGGAGGGCACCCAGACGGTGCTCGTCCCGAAGCCGATGACCGCCCGGGTCGGGGGGAGCCCCCTTCGCGACACGAAGGTCCTGCAGTGGGCCACCGACCTGATCACCCAGGTCATGCTCGACAATGTCATCGTGGACACTGGGGCAGGCTCGCCCCACGACACCTCGCGCTCCCGCTGAGGATCACCCCCAGAAAGGACCCGCCCGTGCCCGGCAGCAGACAACGACGTTCCGCCCGGATCGCAGCCCTCGCCCTCGGGGGCGCGCTGACGCTCTCTGCCTGCGGCGGCTCGGACGAAGGGGGGTCCTCCGGTTCGGGGGCGACCGCCGCGGTCGTCGAGGGGGACACGATCACGGTCGGCGAGGTCCAGAAGAGCAGCCGCGAGGTCGCCGACTTCATCCGCGCGCAGGCCGCGAGCAGCGGTCAGCAGCCGCAGGAGCTCGGGACCGACACCCTGCTCGCCAGCCTCGTGCAGGTCCCGGCGATCCTCGACTACGCCGAGGCCAACGACATCTCCGTCCCCTCCGGCGCGACGATCGAGCAGCAGATCGGTGACGTCGTCGCCGCCCCGTCGGAGCCGACCGTGGACTTCTTCCGGGCCAACGCCGTCTACTCGCAGCTCGACCCGCAGCAGCAGCAGGAGCTCGCGCAGCAGGTCCAGGGGCAGGACGTGGACTTCAGCCCGCGCTACGCCACCGTCCGTGGTGAGAGCCCCAACTGGCTGGAGCAGACGGACGACACCCAGCCCTTCCAGACGCCCTGACCGTGCCCCGCCTCATCCTGCTGGCCTCGAGTCCACGGGTCCCGGCCGGGCTGCTCAGCCGGGACGCGTGGCGCGCGATCGACGCCGCCGACCGGGTGCTCGCCGCAGCCGTCGACGAGCCCCTGCCGCTCGCCCTGGCCGATGACGGCGTCACGGTCGCGGTGCCGGAGGCGGCCACCGTCGGCGAGCGGGCCCGGGAGCTGGTCGGTGCCGCGCAGGAGCAGGACACGGTGTGGATCGGGTCCGCCGACGGCGATCCCGGTCTCAGCGATGCCATCGCCTCCGAGGTCTCGCGCCTCGAGGACGCCCCCGAGGTCGAGGTGCTCATCGGCTCCTGGGACGTCGAGGGCGGTCGGCTGCTCGACGCCGTCGCCGTCATGGACCGGCTGCGCTCGACCGACGGGTGCCCCTGGGTGGCCGCCCAGGACCACGCGAGCCTCGCCCCCTTCGTCCTCGAGGAGGCGCAGGAGGTCCATGAGGCCCTCGACGCGGTCATCGCGGCCCCCGACGACCCGCGCCTGCGCGCGGAGCTGACCGACGAGCTCGGCGACCTGCTCTTCCAGGTGCTCTTCCACGCCCGGGTCGCCGCGGACGACGCCGGCGCCCCCTTCGACGTCGACGATGTCGCCGCTGCCCTCGTCGACAAGCTCGTCCGCCGCAACCCCCACGTCTTCGGGGACGCGACCGCCGAGACCCTCGAGGAGATCGAGGCGCAGTGGCAGGAGATCAAGGCCCGGGAGAAGGCGGCAGCCCGCGCCGCTGACGGCTGACGGTGGGCGGTGCGAGGATCGGGTGATGGATCAGCGGATCAGCTTCGTCACCCTCGCCGTCGACGACCTGGCGGCGACGCGCCGCTTCTACCTCGACGGGCTCGGGTGGAGCGCGGACCTCGACGTGCCGGGGGAGGTCCTGATGATCCGGGTCGGTGAGCACCTCGTCCTCTCCCTCTGGGACGCCACGCAGTTCGAAGGAGAGGTGGGCCCCATCCGTCGCGGTGAGGGCCTCGCCCCGCTGACGCTCGCCCACAATGTCGCCACGACCGCTGAGGTGGACGCGGTCCTCGAGCTGGCCCGGGGCGCGGGCTCACCGGACGTCGCCGGCGGGCAGCAGCGCGACTGGGGCGGGTACACCGGTTACTTCGCCGACCCCGATGGTTTCCGTTGGGAGATCGCGCACAATCCGGGCCCCATCGGTCAGGTGGTGCTCCCACCCGGCTCCCGCGAGGAGGTGCGCTCCGATGAGCACGACCAGCCGGTCGGCCCGCAGGTCCCGGACTGGACCCCACCACCACGACCCGAGCTCACGGCGATCATCGGGCGCCACTGCACCCTCGAGCCGCTGACCGCCACCCACGCCGACGAGCTCTACGCGGAGGTCGGCGGCGCCGAGCGCGCGGACCTGTGGACCTATCTGGGGCAGGAGCCGATCACGCAGGCGGCCCTTTTCGCGCAGTACATCGCCGGGCGACTGGCCGCGGACACCGTCGAGGTCGTCGTCCGCGATGCCTCGGGTGTCGCCTGTGGCATCGCGGCGCTCATGCGCATCGATCCGGCCCACGGGTGCGTCGAGATCGGCAATGTCCTGCTCGGCCCGCGACTGCAGCGCACGACCGCCGCCACGGAGGCGATGTCATTGCTGGCCCGCCACGTCTTCGACCTGGGCTACCGCCGCCTCGAATGGAAGTGCGACTCGCTGAACGCCCCGTCTCGTCGGGCCGCGCAGCGACTGGGCCTCACGTACGAGGGCACCTTCCGCCGGCACGTCGTGACGAAGGGGAGGTCCCGCGACACCGCGTGGTTCGCCATGACGCTCGACGAGTGGCCGGCCATCCGGGCTGCCCACGACGCGTGGTTGTCACCGGACAACCTCGACGGGGGAGTGCAGCGCCGCCGCCTCGCGAACCTCCTCGCGCAGGGCTGACCGGCCCCCTTCGCCCCGACATGGCGGTGTCCGTGTGGTGGGTCGCTCATCCGTGGCCCAACCGTGAGCCGTTAGGCTCGGGGGGACGTTCATCCCGAGTCATCGAGCACCACCAAGGAGCCGGTAGTGGCCAGCATTGAGGCAGTAGGCGCGCGCGAGATCCTCGACTCCCGCGGCAACCCGACCGTCGAGGTCGAGGTCGCCCTCGACGACGGGACGATCGCCCGGGCCGCAGTGCCCAGCGGTGCCTCCACCGGCGCCTTCGAGGCCGTGGAGCGTCGCGACGGCAACGCCAGGCGCTACCTCGGCAAGGGGGTCCAGGACGCCGTCCGCGCGGTCGAGGACGACCTCATGCCGCGCATCATGGGCTCCGAGGCCAGTGAGCAGCGGCTCATCGACGCCGAGATGATCGCGCTCGACGGCACCGACAACAAGGGCACGCTCGGGGCCAACGCCATCCTCGGCGTCTCGCTCGCGATCGCCAAGGCCGCCGCGGAGTCGGCCGGGCTGCCGCTCTTCCGCTATGTCGGCGGCCCCAATGCGCACGTCCTGCCCGTGCCGATGATGAACATCCTCAACGGCGGCTCCCACGCCGACTCCAATGTCGACATCCAGGAGTTCATGATCGCTCCGATCGGCGCCCCGTCCTTCGCGGAGGCGCTGCGCTGGGGCGCGGAGGTCTACCACGCGCTCAAGGCCGTCCTCAAGGACAAGGGCCTCTCGACCGGTCTCGGTGACGAGGGTGGCTTCGCGCCCAACCTCGACAGCAACCGCGAGGCCGTCGACCTGATCATCGAAGGCATCACGGCTGCCGGCTACACGCCCGGGCGGGACATCGCCCTGGCCATCGACGCGGCGGCGAGCGAGTTCTGCGAGGACGGCACCTACACCTTCGAGGGCCAGCCGCGCACCGCCCAGCAGATGGTGGCCTACTACGCCGAGCTCGTCGACGCCTACCCGATCGTGTCCCTCGAGGACCCGCTCGACGAGGCCGACTGGGCGGGCTGGCAGGAGATGACCGCCCAGCTCGGCGACCGGGTCCAGCTCGTCGGTGATGACCTCTTCGTCACCAACCCCGAGCGCCTGCAGCGCGGCATCACCGAGGCCTCCGCCAATGCCCTGCTCGTCAAGGTCAACCAGATCGGCACGCTCAGCGAGACGATGGATGCCGTCGACCTGGCCCACCGCAATGGCTTCCGGTCGATGATGAGCCACCGCTCCGGCGAGACCGAGGACGTGACCATCGCCGACCTCGCGGTCGCGACCAACTGCGGTCAGATCAAGGCCGGCGCCCCGGCGCGCTCCGACCGCGTGGCCAAGTACAACCAGCTCCTGCGCATCGAGGAGGAGCTCGACGACGCCGCGGTCTACGCCGGCGCGAGCGCCTTCCCGCGCTTCAAGGGCTGAGCACACCCATGGCCGGTACGCCGCGTCGTCGCCCCGCACGCCCTGGTGCGAAGGGCGGGTCGCGGCGACCCCCGACGCGGCCCGGTGGAGCCGGACGCCAGCAGGGTGCCCGCGGTCGGGGCAGGGCCTCGAGCGGGAGCCAGGAGCGCCGCGTGGTCATGACGACTCGGCGCTGGGTGGCGCTCGGCTCGGTGATGGCCCTGCTCTCGCTGATGCTCCTGCCGACCGGCAAGTCCTGGTACGACCAGCGACAGCGCCTCGACGATCTCCACGAGCAGGTCGCCGCGCAGAAGGCCGATGTCTCCGACCTCAAGCGTGAGAAGGAGCTGTGGGAGACCGACGAGTACGTCGAGGCACAGGCGCGCAAGCGGTTGAAGTTCGTCAAGCCCGGCGAGAAGACCTACACCGTCATCGACCCGGACGCGACGTCGCCCGAGGTCGGCCCGCAGACGGGCACCGTCGAGGCGAAGAACAACCAGCCGTGGTACGAGCAGATGGCCTCGTCGGTGGAGACCGCTGACGACCCGGCGACGGCCCAGTGACCGTCGACGACCGGGGCAACGATCTGGACCGAGTTGACCCCGAGGACCTGGCGACCATCCACGAGCAGCTCGGACGCCCGGCCCGCAGCGCGGTCGACATCGCCCACCGGTGCCCCTGCGGGGGACCCACCGTCGTGCGGACGGCTCCGCGGCTGCCGGGAGGGACTCCCTTCCCCACGTCCTACTACGCGACCTGCCCCCGCCTGACGGGGGCGATCTCGACGCTGGAGTCCAGCGGTCTCATGGCGCAGATGTCGCAGCGTCTGACCGAGGACGAGGACCTCGCTGCGCGCTACCGCGCCGCCCACGAGGACTACCTGCGGCGTCGCTCGGAGCTCGGCGATGTCCCCGAGATCGAGGGGATCTCCGCCGGGGGGATGCCGACGCGGGTGAAGTGTCTCCATGTTCTCGTGGCACACTCCTTGGCTGCCGGTCCCGGGGTCAACCCCCTCGGTGACGAGGCACTAGACATGCTGCCCGAGTGGTGGCGCACCAGCCCGTGCCAGCGCACGGACGAAGGGAGCGACCAATGAGAGTCGCAGCAATCGACTGTGGGACGAACTCGATCCGCCTGCTCATCGCGGATCATGACCCCGAGACCGACGTGCTCACCGACGTCGAGCGGCGGGTGGAGGTGGTCCGCCTCGGCCAGGGGGTCGACACCACCGGACAGCTCGACCCGGAGGCCCTCGCCCGCACCCTCGACATGTGCCGCGAGTACGCCGAGCAGTGCCGGCACCACCAGGTGTCGCCCGGCCAGATCCGATTCGTCGCGACCTCCGCCTCGCGGGACGCGAGCAATGCCGCGGACTTCGTCGCCGGCGTCCAGGAGGCCTTCGGCGAGCTCGAGGTCACCCCCGAGGTCATCCGCGGCGAGGAGGAGGCGGCCCTGAGCTTCGCCGGAGCCACCCGCGAGCTGGCCGAGGCGGGCTTCGAGGGGCCCTATCTCGTCGCCGACATCGGCGGAGGGTCGACCGAGATCGCCCGCGGCACCCGCGAGGTGGTCGCCGGGACGTCCCTGGACATCGGCAGCGTCCGTCTCACCGAGCGGCACCACCGCACCGACCCGCCGACCCAGGAGATCATCACCGCGGCGCGCTTCGACATCGCCGAGGCGCTCGACACGGCCGAGGCCGAGGTCGGCATCGGCGGGGTCAAGACCGTCGTCGGGCTCGCCGGGTCGGTCACCACCGTCACGGCGCAGGCGCTCCACCTGACCTCCTACGACCGTGGGGCGATCCACCTGGCCGACGTCACCGTCGATGAGATGCAGGAGGCCTGCGAGCGGCTCATCCTCAGCACCCGCGCGGAGCGGGCGATGCAGCCCTTCATGCACCCGAGGCGGGTCGACGTCATCGGCGCCGGAGCCCTGATCTGGTACGAGATCCTCGAGCGGGCCCGCGGGGCCAACGGCCCCGACCTCGTCGTCACCACCTCCGAGCGCGACATCCTCGACGGGATCGCCCAGTCGGTCGTGCACCCCGTCGCGACGGAGGACGAGTCGCCGACGGACTGACCATCGTCAGGCCCCCGTGGCCCAATTGGCAGAGGCGCGCCACTTAAAATGGCGATCGGTGCGGGTTCGAGTCCCGCCGGGGGCACCTGCTCAGTCCTCGATCGTGCCGATCGGGGTCTTCTTCTCCGCCTGGAAGGCGTCCTCGGTGCGGCCGCGGGCCCAGTACCCCGAGATCGAGATGGCGCCGCGGGGGATCTCGCGTCGCTTGAGGACCGCGCGCACGGCCTTGATCGACTCGCGCTCGCCATGGGCGAAGACCTGCACCGACCCTTCGTCGACCTCCTGCGGCCACGGTGCGTCGTCGATGGCCCGGGCGAGGTGGGCGATGTCGTCGGTGTCCGGGTTGACCAGCCAGGTGACCTCGACCCCGGCGGGAGCGGCCAGCTCGATGATGTCCTCCTCGAGCTCCACCTCGAGCAGGACGACCCCCTTCGCCTGCGACGGGAGAGCCTCCAGTGCCGCCGCGATGGCCGGCACCGCGGACAGGTCGCCGGCGAAGAGATGCCACCCGACCTCGGGGTCCGGGGCGTAGCCGCCGCCCGGTCCCATGACGACGGCCCGGTCGCCCGGCTGCGCCGTCGTGGCCCACGGCCCGGCGAACCCGGTGTCGCCGTGGGTGACGAAGTCGAGGGTGAGGCGGCGTGCCTCCCGATCGATGGCGCGGACCGTGTAGGTCCGGGTCACCGGCTGCTGGTCGGCGGGTGCGCTCTCGCGCAGCGCGGCCAGGTCGTAAGGCGGCTCGAGGCCGAGCGCCGGGTCGACGAAGAGCAGCTTGACGTAGGCATCGGTGTACTCCTCGGCACCGAGGTCGGCGAGCGAGTCGCCGGTGAGGACGATCCGCACGAGGTGCGGCCCGAGTCGCTCGCTCGACTCGACGGTGAGCACGCGCTGGGGGCGGGGCGTGCGGGCGGGAGGCGTCATGGGGTCTCCGAACTCTCGCGGGGCATCGGACGGGGACCGTCCGACGGACACTTGTTCTCTAAACAGAGGGTAGCCTTACCTGATGTGGTGCGGGAGGTCGCCCCCTTCGTCCTCGGCTCCCGGGCGCCCGCTGTGCCGCCCGTCGGTGATCCGTGCCACGATGCTGAGCATGCAGATCGCAGACCACGTCACCGACCTGATCGGCCACACTCCGCTGGTCAGGCTCTCCTCCGTCGCCCCCGCAGAGTCCGGGCTCGTCGCGGCCAAGGTCGAGTACCTGAACCCCGGCGGCAGCATCAAGGACCGCATCGCCCGCAAGCTCATCGACGAGGCGGAGGCCGCCGGTGAGCTCCGGCCCGGCGGCACCATCGTCGAGCCGACCTCCGGCAACACCGGCGTCGGTCTGGCGCTCGTCGCGCAGGAGCGCGGGTACCGGTGCATCTTCGTCTGTCCGGACAAGGTCGGCAAGGACAAGATCGACGTGCTCCGGGCCTACGGCGCCGAGGTGCAGATGGTCCCCTCGTCCGTCGCCCCCGACCACCCGGACAGCTACTACTCCGTGAGCGACCGCCTCACCGAGGAGATCGACGGGGCGTGGAAGCCCAACCAGTTCTTCAACCTCAACGGGCCGCAGGCGCACTACGAGAGCACCGGCCCGGAGATCTGGGAGCAGACCGATGGCGAGATCACCCACCTCGTCGCCGGCATCGGCACCGGGGGCACGATCACCGGCACCGGTCGCTACCTCAAGGAGATCTCCGAGGGACGTGTGACGATCATCGGCGCCGACCCCGAGGGGTCCGTCTACTCCGGCGGGTCCGGCCGCCCGTACCTCGTCGAGGGCGTCGGCGAGGACATGTGGCCCGGTGCCTACGACCCGTCGGTCCCCGACGAGGTCCTCGCCGTCAGCGACGACGAGTCCTTCACCATGACGCGCCGGCTCGCCCGCGAGGAGGGCCTGCTCGTCGGCGGTTCGAGCGGGATGGCCGTCGTCGCGGCGCTGCGCATCGCCGAGCGCGAGGGCCCCGACGCGAAGATCGTCGTCCTCCTGCCCGATGGCGGGCGCGGTTACCTCGCCAAGATCTTCGACGACGGGTGGATGGCCTCCTACGGCTTCCTGCCCGGTGACGAAGGGAGCGAGCCCACCATCGGGGACGTGCTCCGCGGCAAGGGCGGCGAGCTGCCGTCCCTGGTGCACACGCACCCCAACGAGACGATCCGCGAGGCCATCGACATCTTGCGCGAGTACGGCGTCTCCCAGATGCCCGTCGTCGGGGCCGAGCCCCCGGTCGTCATCGGTGAGGTCGCCGGCGCGGTCCACGAGCGCGACCTGCTCACCGCCGTCTTCGAGGGGCATGCCTCCCTCGCCGACCCGGTGAGCGCGCACATGGGGGACAAGCTCCCGCAGATCGGCGCCAACGACACCGTCTCCGCCGCCACCGATGCGCTCGAGCACGCCGACGCGCTGCTCGTCGTCGAGGGCGGCAAGCCGGCCGGCGTCATCACCCGGCACGACCTGCTGGGCCACCTGTCCCACCGAGCGAAGGGCTGATCACCATGGGTGAGCACAAGAGCGCGGCGGACGCCCGCGCGAGCCAGGGCTTCTCCACGCGAGCGATCCACGCCGGCTACGAGCCGGACCCGCTGACGGGCGCGGTCAACGTCCCGATCTACGCCAACTCGACCTTCGCCCAGGACGGCGTCGGGGGGCTGCGGGGCGGCTTCGAGTACGCCCGCACCGGCAACCCGACCCGGCAGGCCCTCGAGGCCAATGCCGCGTCGATCGAGGGGGCGACCTACGGTCGTGCCTTCGCCTCCGGGATGGCGGCGACGGACGCGATGCTGCG
This sequence comes from Janibacter sp., assembly GCA_052087725.1. Taxonomy (GTDB): domain Bacteria; phylum Actinomycetota; class Actinomycetes; order Actinomycetales; family Dermatophilaceae; genus Janibacter. The sequence goes on from JBQGNO010000033.1 coordinate 20,616, forward strand.
CACCGCCCTTCGTCCCGGGGACCACCTCGTCATCCCCGACGACGCCTACGGCGGCACCTACCGGCTCATCGACAAGGTCTTCACCCACTGGGGCATCGAGTACACCCCGGCCCCGGTGACCGATGTCGACGCGATCCGGGCCGCCATCCGGCCGACGACCAAGCTCGTGTGGATCGAGACGCCGACCAACCCGCTGCTCAACATCGGGGACATTGCGGCCATCGCCGAGGTCGCCCACGCCGCGGGAGCCCGGCTCGTCGTTGACAACACCTTCGCCAGCCCCTACCTGCAGCAGCCGCTCGCGCTCGGCGCGGACGTCGTGCTGCACTCGAGCACGAAGTACCTCGGCGGACACAGCGACGTCGTCGGGGGGCTGCTCGTCACGGATGACGAGGAGACCGACGCGGAGATCGCCTTCCTGCAGAACGGCTCCGGGGGAGTCCCCGGGCCCTTCGACGCCTTCCTCACGCTGCGCGGGATCAAGACGCTCGGCGTGCGGATGGAGCGGCACTGCGACAACGCCGAGGCCGTGGTCGAGATGCTCTCCGCCCGCCCGGAGATCTCCTCCGTCCTCTACCCGGGACTGCCCGAGCACCCCGGGCACGCCGCGGCAGCGGCGCAGATGAGCCGCTTCGGCGGGATGCTCTCGGTGCGCATGGCGGGCGGTCGTGCCGCGGCCGAGCAGCTGTGCGCCCGGGTGGAGACCTTCACCCTCGCGGAGTCGCTCGGCGGCATCGAGTCGCTCATCGAGCTCCCCGGCGCGATGACCCACGCCTCGACGGCGGGGTCGATGCTCGAGGTGCCCGATGACCTCGTGCGCCTGTCGGTCGGCATCGAGGACGCCTCGGACCTCATCGCCGACCTCGAGCAGGCGATCGACGGCATCAGCAGCTGAGCCA
>JBQGNO010000034.1:0-4745 GCA_052087725.1 Janibacter sp.
GGCGAAGGGAGCGTGACCTCACCGGGTGGACCATCGGCCGCGTGGTGCCGATGTAGGGTGAGCGCAACGACCCGGGCGTGCTGGAGCTCTTCGATGACACCGTGCGCACCCTCGAGGGCCTCGGCGCCGAGGTCGTCGACATCGACGTGCGCCACTTCGGCGACCTGCTCGATGTCTACCTCGCGGTGACCTCGGTCGAGGCGATCCCGGTGCTCGCAGAGCACGAGGGCCACGGTCTCGGCGAGCAGGCCCTCAGCCGCCTCGAGATCGGCCGACGGCTCAAGGACACGCACGCGCTGGCCGAGGCACACTCCCTTCGTCGCCGGATCGCTGCCGACGCCAGGGACGTGCTCACCCGCTGCCGGCTGATGATCAGCCCGACCGTGCCCCTCGTCGCCCCGCCACTCGGTCGATCGGGCATGGACGACCCGCTCGCCCGGCCAAGGACGGACTGGTGGACGGTCGAGGCCAACCTCGCCGGCCTCGCCGCGATGTCCCTGCCCATCGGGTGCTCGGATGACCTGCCCGTCGGCATGCAGCTCATGGCGGGACCGGGAGATGATGCCGCGCTCTACCGCGTGGGGGCCGCCCTGGAGGCGGGCGACTGCACGTGAGACGGGCCCATTCCCTTCATCCAACCACCGCGATAAGGTTGTCTTATGACCCTCTTGGACGAGTACAGCGCTGCTCGACGGGCCGAGGACATCACCCGGCTACGTCGCGTGCTCGCGCTGCGCGCGATGGTCACCACCGGCAAGAGCCAACGACAGCTCGCCGCAGAGCTCGGCATCACCCAGCCAGCCGTCAGTCAGCAGCTCAAGTTCTCCCCCGACCTCGAGGCCGTCCATCCTGAGGTTCTGCTCGAGGCAGCCGCCCCCATCCTCAAGACCCTCGCCAAGGATCACGGCTACACGAGACTCGCCGCCTTCGGCTCGGTCGCTCGCCACGAGGCACGTGACGAGTCCGACATCGATCTGATCATCGAGTCACCCGCCGGCACGTCCTCGTTCGACTTCATCCGCTTCCAACAACTCCTCGAGCATGTCCTCGGAAGGCACGTCGACCTGATCGATTACGGCGGTCTGAAGCCGGGTCTCGACGATGACATTCGTCGGGAGTCGTTGCCGCTGTGATGGACCGCAGAGCCGCAAGGGTGACTCCCTCATGATGAAGCTCGGTGTGGCCGCGAACCGGCTGTCGAAGCTTGGCGTCCTCGCACCAGAGGGTGTCGAGTGGGCCATCGCGGTCGCGAACCACCGCCGAGTGGGTCGACTTGTTCAACCACCGCAGGCTCTATGAGTACTGCGGCGACGTCCCACCCGCCGAGCTCGAGGAGGCCTACTACTCTCGTGAGACAGCCCCACAGCCCGTGGAGCTGACCGTTTGAGACGGTCTCCGGACATGCTGGGGCGGTTCATATCGAGCCCTAGAGTCGAAGCCCGCTCGCAAGCGGGACCCGACACCACCTTGTCCGAAGGAGTACGAGGTACATGGGACGGACGAACACGCCATCGGCACCCGCCGAGGGCCAGCTGAAGCGCTCCCTGGGGCGTCTGGAGACCTTCTTCATCGGCTTCGGCGCGATGATCGGCTTCGGCTGGATCACCACGACGAGCACCTGGCTCAACGACGCCGGGACGCTCGGCGCGGCACTCGGATTCCTCATCGGGGGCGCGATCATGTCGCTCGTCGGGCTCGTCTACTCCGAGCTGGTCTCGGCGATGCCGCTCGCGGGAGGCGAACACAACTACCTCATGCGGGGCTTCGGTCCGCGCCTGGCCTTCATCGGCTCCTGGGGGATCATCGGTGGCTACATCAGCGTCGCGGCATTCGAGGCCGTGGCCATCCCGAGGACCGTCGCGTACATCGTCCCCGACGTGTACTCGATCCCCCTGTGGACCGTCGCCGGCTCGGACGTCTACCTCGTGTGGGCACTCATCGGGACCGTCACGGCAGTGCTGCTCACGGCACTGAACATTCGCGGCATCAAGGCAGCCAGCCTGCTGCAGACGTCGGTCATCCTCTTCCTCGTCGTCATGGCCGTGGCCATGATCGGCCTGACCGCCCTGGACGGTGACGTCAGCAACGCGCAGCCGGCCTTCACCGACAGCGCGGGCCTCCTGGCCGTGCTGGTCGTCGTGCCCTTCTTCTTCGTCGGTTTCGACGTGATCCCGCAGTCGGCCGAGGAGGTCAACGTCCCACCGCGCAAGATCGGTCGCCTGGTGGTCATCTCGGTGGCCATGGCCACGGCCTTCTACATCATCATCATCCTCACGACATCGACCGCGCTCCCGGCATCGGACATGCAGGACTTCGATCTCGCGACAGCGGATGCGATGAATGCGCTCGCCGGCGACCTCGGCAGCAACCTCGTCATCGCCGGCGGACTCGCCGGACTCCTCACGTCGTGGAATGCCTTCCTCATCGGCGCCTCGCGACTCATGTGGGCCATGGCCAGGTCGGGCATGCTGCCCACGTGGTTCGCGAAGCTGCACCCGACGTACCGCACCCCGAGCAATGCCCTGATCTTCATCGGCGTCATCTGCGCGATCGCGCCCTTCTTCGGCGAGGTGATGATGGGCTGGCTCGTCGACTCCAGCTCGCCCTCCATCGTCATCACCTACCTGCTGGTCTCCGTGGTCTTCCTCGTGCTGAGGCGACGCGAACCGAGCATGGACCGGCCCCTGAGGATCGGTGGGCGCTCACCCGTCGGAGGGCTAATCATCGGTGTGGCCGCAGTCGTCGCCACGGCGGGCCTCATGGTGCTCTACGTGCCCGGCATGCCCGCCGCGCTCGATATCCAGCCCTACGCCATCTTCGTCGTGTGGTGGCTGCTCGGTCTGGCCTTCCTCACCCGCATCCCCGGCGGCGTCAAGCCCGGGCCGGAGGCCGAGGAGGACCTCATCGCCAGGCTGGCGGCGCGTGGCCGTGGCCCACGCGCACGGCGCTGACGACACATACCACCCCGTCCACCTTCCACCTCGCGAGACATACATAACACATCGTTATGCCATAGATAAGTAGACATGTATCGTCGCCGCCGTGACTGCGACGACACCCCACGACTACACCCCTGCGCCCGACGCCACCGCGCCCCAGGAGACCGCCGCCCCGGCATCACCCCCGATGGGCAGCCCCAAGTCACTGGCTGCGACGACGGCCCTCGTGCTGTCGGCCCTGGGCCTCGTCTACCTCGCGGTCAACCACGGCGTGAAGCAGGCCGCCCTCTTCGCGCTCGGCCTCGGGCTGGGTGTGGCGCTGTTTCACGCCCGCTTCGGCTTCACCTCCGCCTGGCGCCAGCTCGTGTCCGTCGGCCAGGGGCGCGGACTACGCGCCCACACCGTGCTGCTCGGCACGACGGCGATCTTCTTCGCCATCATCATCTCGAGCGGCGCCGGGTTCGGCGTCACCCCCGAGGCGAGCGTCGACCCGATCGGCGTCGGCTCGATGATCGGCGCCCTGCTCTTCGGCATCGGCATGCAGCTCGGCGGTGGCTGCGCGTCCGGTGTGCTCTACCACGTCGGCAGCGGGCAGAGCGCCACCGTGATCACGCTCATCAGTTTCGTCGTCGGCTCCTTCGCCGGCACGTGGCGCTACGACTTCTGGCACGAGACCCTGCCGTCCTTCGGCTCCTACTCCCTGGCCGATGACCTCGGCTACGCCGGCGCCCTCGCCGTCACCCTGCTCGTCCTTGCGGCCATCGCCGGCATCAGCCTGCTCGTCGAGCGGCGCCGCACGCCTCCGCCGGTCGCTCCGGTGCCCACGGCGAAGGGCGTCGCCCGGGTCGTCCGCGGATCCTGGCCGATGTGGGTCGGTGGCGTCGCCCTCGCCGCCCTCAGTGCGCTCGTGCTCATGACCAAGGGCAGCGCCTGGGGCGTCACCAGCGCCTTCGCGCTGTGGGGCGCGAAGATCGCGCAGGCCCTCGGGATGCACCCCGAGACCTGGTCCTACTGGCAGGACCCGGGCAACGCGGCCGACCTGAGCGGGTCGATCCTCGACCACTCGACGACCCTGAACAATCTGGGGATCATCGGCGGCGCCGCGCTCGCCGCCGCCATCGGCGGCCAGTTCTTCATCCAGCGCCGCATCCCCGGGCGGATCGCGGTCGCCGCCATCCTCGGAGGCCTCCTCATGGGATACGGCGCCCGGCTCTCCTTCGGCTGCAACATCGGCGCCTACCTCGCCGGGATCGCCAGCTTCAGCCTCTCCGGCTGGGTCTGGGCCGTGGTGGCCCTGACCGGCACATGGATCGGTCTGCGCATCCGCCGCCGCATGGGCCTGGCCACGCCCGCCCCGAGCGACGGCGTCTGCTGACACCCCGCACCACGACGAGACGACCCACAAGGTCCACGGCCTGATACCGACTGTGCACAGGACGACCACCTTCCATCCCCCACGTCACGGAAGCGCGCATCATCGTGAAAGAAGCCACGAAGGGTGCCGTACATATGCCGTACAGTGAAGTCATGGCCGCAAAGACCCGACGCTGGGAGACGCGCGTCGACGACGAGACGGACGAGCTCACGTCCGCAGCTGCCGAGCGTCTGCACGTCAGCAAGTCCCAGTTCGTCGCAGAGGCCACGAGGGCAGCTGCAGAGGACGTCTTGGGACGCAGCGACGTGACCCTGATGGATCCTGCGCTCTTCGCTGACCTGGTCAACTCCCTGGACGATCCCGACCCCGCCCCCGCTCTCCGACGAGCGGCTCGCGCACCACGCCGCTCCCGACGCGTCTGATGCTCCTCC
>JBQGNO010000034.1:4755-21285 GCA_052087725.1 Janibacter sp.
ACGACGTGTCGGACTTCGACTGCGGAGTCCCCTCGCTCGACCGCTGGCTCGTGGCCAACGCCGCGCGCGCCCACGGCCAAGGCATCGTCCGCGTGTACGTCTGGGTCGATGAGGGCGAGCCGTGCCGCGTCGTGGCCTATGCGGCAGTCCAGCCCACACAGGTCGCATCAACCGCCCTCAGCCATGCACAGGCCGGCGGGCACTCCACCGTCCCCGGCTACCTCATCGCGCGGCTGGCACTGGAGCGAACTCTCCACGGAGATGGGCTCGGCGCGGAACTGCTCGTGCGGATGCTGGAGGTCTGCGTCGATGCCTCGCACATCGGTGGCGGTCGAGTCGTCGTCGTGGACCCGATCGACGAGGCAGCCACGGCGTTCTACGAGAAGTTCGGCTTCACCCGCACCAAGGGGCCCGGCTCTCGCCTGGTGATGAAGATGACCACAGCGGCAGCTGCCCTGGACCGGGACCGGGACGAGACCTCCTCGACATGACGGTTCACTCCTGCATCCTCGACCGGCTGGACCAGGAGAGCGCATTGTGGACCGTCCGCGAAGCGACCCCCGTCGTAGACTCCGGACAACGCGATCCGGCCCCAGGAGAGACAACACCCATGAGCACCCTGCAGACGCTCGATCGAGGCCTCGAGGCGATCGAGATCATCTCCCGGCGCACCGGCGGCATCTCTCCCGCCGCCCTCGCCGATGATTTGGGCGTGCACCGGGCAGGGGCATACCGCATCCTCAGCACGCTGGAGCAGCGCCACCTCGTGGCGAAGGGCAACGACGGGCTCTACCGCCTGGGCAGCGGAGCCCTTGCCGTCGCCGGACGATTCATGAGCCAGTACCGCGCCTCCGCGCAGCCCGTCGTCCAGGACCTCGCCGACCGCAGCGGGTGCACCGCCTTCGTCGCCGTCGCCGACCGGTCCGAGTCCATCGCCATCGCCGTCGCCGAGCCGGCCGCCCGCGGCCCCATCGGCATCAGCTACCAGGTCGGCGCCCGCCACCCCCTCGAGCAGGGCGCCGACGGGCTGGCGATCCTCGCCCAGCGCCCCGAGCGCACCGGCGACAGCGACCCCGTGCAGCGCACGCGAGCACAGGGCTACGCGATCTCCGACGGCGAGGTCCAGCCCGGAGCCGTCGGCATCGCCATCGGCATGGGCGAGGGCTCGAGCGACGTCGAGGCATCGATCGGCGTCATCCGGCTCGGCCTGCCCGGTGACCTCGACATCGAGCGGCTGCTGCCGCTCGTGCGGGAGGCGCGGGCTTCGGTGGCTGGGTTGTACTGACGGCTGGCTCAGCTGGCTTCGAGGCTTCGGCCGCGGGCGGCCTCGCACCTCAGCCGGCGTTGCCACCCCCGGGCTTTGTGGCTCGTCCAGCACCCTCTTGACCGCCCCCTTCGGGCTGCACTAAGTTGTGCGGTGTCCGCACATCATTGTGCGCTGACCGCACAAAGGAGTGTTCATGACCACCGCCTGTCCCGTCTCCCCCGGCGCGGCCGAGTTCGACCCCTTCGGCGACGGCTACCAGCAGGACCCGCCGGCCTATGTCGCGTGGTCACGCGAGTCCGAGCCGGTCTTCTACAGCCCGAAGCTCGACTACTGGGTCGTCACCCGCTACGACGACATCAAGGCGATCTTCCGCGACAACGCGACCTTCTCCCCTTCGGTCGCGCTGGAGAAGATCACGCCGACGACCCAGGAGGCCAACGACGTCCTGGCCTCCTACGACTACGGCATGAACCGCACGCTGGTGAACGAGGACGAGCCCGCGCACATGGCCCGCCGCCGCGCGCTGATGGAGCCCTTCTCCCCCGAGCACCTCGCCCACCACGAGCCGATGGTCCGCCGGCTGGTCCGCGAGTACGTCGACGCCTTCATCGACGACGGCCGCGCCGAGCTGGTCAACCAGATGTTCTGGGAGATCCCCCTGACCGTCGCGCTGGAGTTCCTCGGCGTCCCCGACGACGACAAGCCCAAGTTGCGCGAGTACTCCGTCGCCCACACCGTCAATACGTGGGGCCGGCCACAGCCCGAGGAGCAGGTCGCCGTCGCCCATGCCGTCGGCAACTTCTGGCAGTACGCCGGTGGGGTCCTCGAGCGGATGCGCGAGCGCCCCGACGACGAAGGCTGGATGCAGTACGGCATCCGCACCCAGCGTGAGCTGCCCGAGGTCGTCACCGACTCCTACCTGCACTCGATGATGATGGCCGGCATCGTCGCCGCCCACGAGACCACGGCCAACGGCATCGCCAATGCCGTGAAGCTCCTCCTGGAGAACCGCGCCATCTGGGACCAGATCTGCGCCGACCCCACCCTCATCCCCAATGCGGTCGAGGAGTGCCTGCGCCACAACGGATCCCAAGCCGCCTGGCGACGCATCACCACCAAGACCACCGAGATCGGTGGCATCCCGATCCCCGAGGGCGCCCGCATCCTCATCGTCTCCTCATCCGGAAACCACGACCCGCGCCGCTTCGAGGACCCCGGGCTCGTCGACGTGCGCCGTGACGACGCGGCCGACCACCTGACCTTCGGCTACGGCGCCCACCAGTGCCTGGGCAAGAACCTCGCCCGCATGGAGATGCAGATCTTCCTCGAGGAGCTGACCGGTCGCCTGCCGCACATGCAGCTGGCCGAGCAGGACTTCAGCTACGTGCCCAACACCTCCTTCCGCGGGCCGGAGCACCTCTGGGTCGAGTGGGACCCGCAGGCGAACCCGGAGCGCACCGACCCCTCGATCCTGCGGCCACGCGTCGACGTCAACATCGGCGAGCCGACGACGGCCCACCACAGCCGACCGATGCGCGTCGAGAGCGTCGTCGACGCCGCCGACGGGGTCCGTCACATCACCCTGACCAGCGCCGACGGCACCGCCCTGCCGGCCTTCACCGCCGGCTCGCACATCGACATCGAGTGCGGCGACACCGGCATCGTGCGCCAGTACTCGCTGTGCGGTATCCCGCCGGCGCCGGTCCAGCCGGAAGGCTGCCCCGTCCCCCACGTCCCGCGCCCCGAGCGCTACGAGATCGCCGTCCTGCGCGAGGAGGAGTCCCGCGGCGGATCCGACTGGGTCCACGACCACGTGCGCGAAGGGGAGGTCCTCACCGTCCGCGGTCCGCGCAACCACTTCCGCCTGCCGGAGCAGGCGCAGCGCTATGTCTTCGTCGCCGGCGGCATCGGCATCACCCCGATCCGGGCGATGGCCGCCCAGGCCGCCCGCGAGGGCATGCCCTACGAGATCCACTACCTCGGGCGCGAGCGGGCCCGCATGGCCTTCGTCGACGAGCTCGCCGCCGAGCACGGCGACCGGCTCGTCGTCCACTGCTCCGGCGAGGGAACCCGCGCCGATCTGCGAGCACTCATGTCGGACAACACTGCTGACGCCCACGCCGGTCGCGTGCACGTCTACGCGTGCGGGCCGCAGCGGATGATCGACGACCTCACCGCCGGCAGCCCGGACTGGCCCGAGGGCACCGTCGCCTTCGAGCACTTCTCCTCGACTCTCGGCGAGCTCGACCCCGAGCAGGAGCACGAGTTCACCGTGCACCTCGAGGACTCCGACGTCGACCTCGTCGTCCCCCGCGACCAGACCCTCCTGCAGACCCTGCGCGACTCCGGCCGGGACCTCCCGTCGAACTGCGAGGAGGGACTCTGCGGGACCTGCGAGGTGCCCGTCCTCGACGGCGACGTCGACCACCGCGACGTCGTCCTCTCCGCTGCGGAGCGCCGCGACGGCGACCGGATGATGTCGTGCTGCTCCCGCGCATGCGGCGACCGGCTCGTCCTCGGTCTCTGACCCCCAGCCCCCTTCGTCCCCACACCAAAGGCAACCAATGACGCTTGCACTCCTGGGCATCGTGATCTCCCTCGCGGTCCTCATCACGCTCGCCTACCGGGGGCACTCGGTGATCGCTGTCGCCCCCTTCGCCGCCTCCATCGCGGTGATCATGTCCGGCGCACCGCTCCTGGCCAGCTACACCCAGGTCTTCATGCCCGCCCTCGGCGGCTTCATGGCGGCCTTCTTCCCGCTCTTCCTCGTCGGCGCGATCTTCGGGCGCCTGATGACGGTCAGCGGCTACGCGCACGATCTCGCCGGCTGGATCTCCGGGATGCTCGGCCCGAAATTCGCCCTGCTCATCACGGTCCTCGCCACCACGCTGCTCACCTACGGCGGGGTGAGCGCCTGGGTCGTCGTCTTCACGATCTTCCCGATCGCGACCTCGCTCTTCGCGGAGGCGGACATCCCCCGCCGACTGATGCCTGCCGCGATCGCCCTGGGCATCTTCACCTTCGCCACCGCTGCCCTGCCGGGGTCCCCGCAGATCCACAACACGATTCCGACGAAGTTCTTCGGCACCAACACCTTCGCCGCACCCGGCCTGGGCATCCTCGGCGCGATCATCGTCTTCGGGCTGGGCATGGTCTGGCTCCAGCGCCGGCAGAAGCAGCTGGCCCGCGCCGGTGAGTCCTTCCTCGACACGACGGAGGCGGAGGCCAAGGAGGCGCGTCGTACGGGCACTGACACGGCGATGGCCACCGACGAGCGCCCCTCTGCCGCAAACCCGTCCACCCGTCCGACCGCGCTGGCCGGACTCATCGGGCTCAGCCCGGTCGTCGCGATCGTCGCCGTCAACGCGCTCTTCACCTATGTGGTCCTGCCGGCGCTGGACACGAGCTACCTCTCCGAGGAGAAGTTCGGCGGCACCTCGCTCGACGGCGTCGCCGGCATCTGGGCGGTCACCGTGGCGATGATCGCCGGCATCGCCCTCGTCTTCCTCCTGCGGATCAGGTCCTTCAGCGAGTACGTCGAGGCCCTGACCGAGGGGGCGAAGAACGCGGTCCTGCCCGTCTTCACCACGGCGAGCGAGGTCGGCTACGGGGCCGTCATCGCCTCCCTCGCCGTCTTTGCGTCGATCCGCGACGGCATCTTCGGCGTCAGCGACAACCCGGTCATCGTCGCCGCCGCGTCCACCTCCGGCATCTCCGGCCTGACCGGCTCCGCGTCCGGCGGACTGACGATCACCCTCGAGACCTTCGGCAAGGACCTCGGGCAGATGGCCACCGACCAGGGCATCCCGATGGACCTGATGCACCGCGTCACGGCGATGGCCTCGACGGGCTTCGACTCGCTGCCGCACAACGGGGCCATCATCACCCTGCTGCTCGTCTGCGGGCTCTCGCACCGGGAGTCCTACAAGGACATCTTCGTCGTGACCGTCATCGTCCCCGTGGCCGGACTGCTCGCCGTGATGGGCATCGGCCTGACCGTCGGGACCTTCTGATCCACCCACGGCGAGCACCGCTCGCCCCGAGAGCAAGGAGTGACCATGGCCCACTACCGTCAGATCGGCCCGGTGCCCCGCCAGCGGCACACCCTCTTCAAGGACGACGCCGGCACCATCCTCTCCGAGGAGCTCATGGGCGAGGAGGGCTTCTCCTCCGACAGCTCGCTGCTCTACCACCGCCACATCCCCTCGGGGATCGTCGGCGCGCGCGAGTGGGTCCTGCCCGACCAGTCACTGACGCCCAACGAGCCGCTGCTCCCCCGCCACATGACGCTGCACGATCTCTTCACCGACGAGACCGCGGCGGGCACCGACGCGGTCACGGGGCGCCGGCTCGTCCTGGGCAACAGCGACGTGCGCATCTCCTACGCCCACGTCGGCACCACCTCGCCGCTGTACAAGAACGCGGTCGGTGACGAGTGCGTCTACGTCGAGCGCGGCTCGACGCTGGTGGAGACGCAGTTCGGTGCGCTCGAGGCGAGCGAGGGCGACTACGTGATCATCCCGCGCGCGACGATCCACCGCTGGGTCGTGCGCGAAGGGGAGACCGCCCGCCTCTACGTCATCGAGGCCAACAGCCACATCGCGCCGCCCAAGCGCTACCTCTCGCGCTACGGCCAGCTCCTGGAGCACGCCCCCTACTGCGAGCGCGACATCCACGGCCCGAGCGAGCCGCTGCTGCGCGAGGAGCAGGACGTCGACGTCTACATCAAGCACCGCGGCCGCGGTCCGAGCGGGATCTCGGGCACCGTGCACACGGTGCCCGAGCACCCCTTCGACGTCGTGGGCTGGGACGGGTGCCTCTACCCGTACACCTTCAACATCCGCGACTTCATGCCGATCACCGGCAAGGTCCACCAGCCGCCGCCGGTGCACCAGGTCTTCGAGGGGCACAATTTCGTCATCTGCAACTTCGTGCCGCGCAAGGTCGATTACCACGAGCTGTCCGTGCCGGTGCCGTACTACCACTCCAATGTCGACAGCGACGAGATCATGTTCTACGTCGACGGCGACTACGAGGCACGCAAGGGCTCGGGCATCAACAAGGGCTCGATCTCCGTCCACCCCGGCGGGCACGCCCACGGCCCGCAGCCCGGTGCCGTCGAGGCCTCGCTCGGCGCGGACTACTTCGACGAGACCGCGGTCATGGTCGACACCTTCCGCCCGCTCGACCTCGGGCCGGGCGCACTCGCCACCGACGACGGTCGGTACGCCTCATCGTGGACCGGCGGCCGCTGGCTGGGGAAGGACGCATGAGCGAGGTACCCGAGCAGTTCATCGGCTTCTTCGACGACGCCGCGACCTTCCCTCCCGGACTGGCGCCGGTCGACCGCGCGGTCCGCGACCACGTGGCGCGACGGTCCGCTCCCTTCGTCCCGGCGGTGGGACCGGCCGTGCTCGCCCTGGTGGACCTGCCGCGCGCCCGTGAGATCGCCGCGGGCCAGGACCTCTCCGGTGGCCCGGTGGAGGTCTCCGTGGTCACCCCCGCCGGTGCGCTGGGCGAGGCACTGGACATCGCGAAGGGGGTCCGCCCCGAGCTGTCGGTGGTCGCCATCGAGCTGAAGACCGACCCGAACGACCGGGAGACCTGGACCGCGCAGATCCGCGAGGCGGCCATGCTCGAGGGGCTGCCGGTCTTCGTCGAGCTGACCGCCGGCCAGGTCGCCGACGGCGCCCTCGACCTGCTCGCCGGCACCGGACTGCAGCTGAAGTACCGCACCGGCGGCATCGAGGCGCACCTCTTCCCGACACCGGAGGAGCTCGGTGAGGTGCTCGCGGCAGCGGTCGCCGCAGGCCTGCCCTTCAAGCTCACCGCCGGTCTGCACGAGGCCATCCGCTACACCAACGACACCACGGGTTTCACCCACCACGGCTTCCTCAACATCGCCCTGGCCACCGAGGCCGCCCGGACCGGGCAGCCGCGCGAGCAGGTCGCCGCGTGGCTTGCCGAGACCGAGCCCGCACGACTCTCGGAGGCCACCGCGGCCTCCGACGGGCGGTGGCGCGAGTCCTTCCGCTCCTTCGGGACCTGCAGCGTGGCCGAGCCGGCCGACAGCCTGCGCCGCCTCGAGCTCTTCCCCTCCTGACCGACGACTTCCCCACGACCGAGAGGTTCACCCCATGACCACTGCCGCACAGCGCTTCGCGACCGAGGGTTTCGGCCCGGACAACCTGCCCTACGCCTCCTTCTCCGCTGCGGGTGGTGACCACCGTCTGGGCGTGCGGCTCGGCGATCGCGTCATCGACATCGCCGGGCTCGCCACCCAGCTGGAGTCCTCGGGCCCGGCACTGGACGAGACCGCCCGCACCGCCGCCTCCGCCCCCACCCTCGACGCGCTGCTCGAGGCCGGGCACACCGCGTGGCAGCCGCTGCGCGCCTGGCTGCAGGAGGTCGTGATCACGGACGGTCTCGACGAGGCCGTGGAGGCGGTGTCGACGCCGGTGTCCGACATCTCCCTGCACATGCCCTTCACCGTGGCCGACTACGTCGACTACTACGCCTCGGAGCACCACGCGTCCAACATCGGGCGGATGTTCCGGCCCGACCAGGAGCCGCTGCTGCCGAACTGGAAGCACCTGCCCGTCGGCTACCACGGTCGCGCCGGCACGGTCATCGCCTCGGGCACGGACATCCCGCGCCCCAAGGGCCTGCGCCCGGAGCAGTCGGGGACGCCGAGCTTCGGCCCCTCGCGGCGGCTGGACATCGAGGCCGAGCTGGGCTTCGTCGTCGGTGGGTCCGCGCCCGAGGGCGAGGTCTCCGTGGCCCGCGCCGGTGCCGAGCACCTCTTCGGCGTCGTGCTCTTCAACGACTGGTCGGCGCGGGACATCCAGGGCTTCGAGTACGTGCCCCTCGGCCCGTACCTCGGCAAGTCCTTCGCCTCGTCGATCTCCCTGTGGGTCGTGCCCTTCGACGCGCTGGCGTCGGCGCGGATCGAGCCGCCGACCCGCGAGCACGAGCTCGCCCCCTACCTCGACGACTCCGTCGACGGCCCGTGGGGACTGGACGTCACCATGGAGGTCGAGATCGACGGCCAGGTCGTCTCGCACCCGCCGGCCCGGACGCTGTACTGGACTGCGCCCCAGATGGTCTCGCACATGAGCGTCAACGGCGCGAGCCTGCGCCCGGGCGACTTCTTCGGCTCCGGCACGGTCTCCGGGACCGAGACCGACGAGCGCGGGTCCTTCATGGAGCTGTCGTGGGGCGGCAAGGAGCCGCTGGAGCTCGCCGGCGGTCGCGAGCAGGCCTTCCTCGAGGACGGCCAGATGGTGACTCTCCGCGGCACCGCCCCCGGTGCGAACGGCTCGGTCATCGACTTCGGTGAGTGCGTCGGGACGATCACGCCGGCGACTGGCGGAGCCCGGTAGGCGTCGGTCCGTGTCAGCGGTTGCGCCGCGCGATCGCCGTGGACAGCACGGCGGCGAACGCGGTCCACGCCGCGTAGGGAGCCAGGGTCCAGCCCGAGCGCCCACCGGCAGCCCCGGCCCGGCGCGCCAGGTCGGCGGTGCTCACGGCGAGCACCCCGGCCTCCGCGGCCGCCAGAGCAGGCCGGCGCACCCGCCAGAAGACCACGCTCCACCCGGTGTTGAGCACAAGGTTGGCCCACAGGGCCCGTCGGTACCGGGCGGCCTCGTCGGCTCGCCCCTCCCCTTCGAGCCGGGCGAGGGTCGCGATCGAGGACGCGGCGATGTCGACGTAGAGCGGGGTCCACACCAGCGGGAAGGCGAGCGGCGGCGGCTGCCACGAGGGCAGGTCCAGCGAGCGGTACCAGCGGCTGCCCGGCTGGGTGGCCACGGTCCCCAGTGCCGCGCTGGCGAGCGTCGCCGCGGAGACCGTGAGGACATCCCGCAGCATGTGATCGGGCCGGACGCCCCGCATCGCCGTGCGCACCGCCTCGTCGAAACCGAGGAGGCCGCGATCGGGCCGGCCGACGTACTCGTCGAGGTCCCACTCCCGTCGCACGACCTCGTGGACGAGGCTGCCGACGAGCGGCTTGGCGACATCCGCCGCGACCGGCGTGACCAGGCCGACCCAGTGGCTCGCCAGCCACGGTGTGAGCACCGGCACCCCGACGATGAGGCGGCGCCGCAGCCCGGTGACCGCGGCGAAGCGCTGGATCATCTCCTCGTAGGTCAGCACGTCCGGCCCGCCGATGTCGAAGGTGCGATTGACGTCCGCCGGCAGGCCCGCGGCCCCGACGAGGTAGTGCAGCGCGTCGTCGACGGCGATCGGCTGGATCCGGTTGCGCAGCCACTGCGGGGCCACCATCGCCGGGAGCCGCTCGGTGAGGTACCGCAACATGTCGAAGGAGACCGACCCGTCACCGAGCACGACCGCCGCCTGCAGCACCGCGGCGGGCACGGGTGCGTCCAGCAGGACCTGCCCCACCTCGACCCGGGAGGCGAGGTGTACCGAGAGGTCAGCGCCCTCGGGGTGCAGCCCACCGAGGTAGACGATCCGGCCGACCTGCTCGTCGGCCGCCGCCGAGACGAAGCCCTCGGCCAGCTCGCGATCACGCCGGGCGAGGTCACCGCCACCGTCCATGGAGTGGACCAGGTAGTAGGCGACGTCGACGCCGGACAGTGCCGCGCGCAGGTCGGCGCCGGAGGTGACATCACCCTCGACGACCTCGACCCGGTCGGCCCACTCCCGGGAGCGGAGTCGCTCCGCGGACCGGGTGAGCGCACGCACCGTCCAGCCCTCGTCGAGCAGCCGGGGCACGAGCAGGCCGCCGATGTAGCCGGTGGCGCCGGTGACGAGCACCGTGCCGCGAGCGAAGGGGGTGGCAGAGGACTGGGTCATGGGGTCACCTCAGGAGGTCGAGGGCGGGTGGTAGGAGGACGAGCATGGCGCTGGACCAGATGATGTGGGTGATGATCGGGGCGAGGACGCCACCGGTCACCCGGCGCTGCGCCCCGGTGAGCAGCCCGAGCACCAGGGCGGCGACGGTAAGCATGAGGTTGCCGGTGGCCGCTGTGGCCAGCCCGTAGACGACGGTCGTGATGGCGACCGGGTGTCGGCGGCCGACCGCGGCGAAGAGCGCGCCGCGGAAGAACAGCTCCTCGCCGACTCCGGTGACCACGGTGACCGCCCAGATCAGCGGAAGCGAGCCGTACCGGGCGTGGTCGAGCACCTCGTCGACCCGGCCGGACAGCCACGGCACGCGGGCGACGAGGACCGCTCCGGCGAGGAAGATCGCCACGGCGAGCAGGGCGAGCGCGACGGGCTGGACCACCGGACGGGCGAAGCCGGCGCCACGAGTGTGCGCCCAGCCGACGTGCAGCTGGCCGGCGGCCAGCCCCCCGGCAATCCAGACCGCGGCCAGGGCCAGCCCACCGACATAGAAGAGGTCGTCACCCGGAGGGATCCGCAGCGTCGCGCCGAGCACGATCGATCCGACGACGAGCGTGACCACGGTCACGATGCGCCGCCGACGCACGCGCGCATCCGCCTCGCGGTGGTCCCGCGGCACGGGCGCCACGAGCGCCACGGCCACGAAGGCCCGCAGCTCGCTGATCGGATGGATCACGCTCCCCAGCCTCTCACCGACGCACACCGGGAGGGACGAGGTCCGTGCTCACGAGGAGCGGGCCAGGCGCGCCGTGATCGCCGCCCACAGCCGCACCGGCAGGACGCTGGCGATCTTCATCGTCACGGCCATCCGGCGCGGGAAGACGATCTCGAGCCGGTCGGCCTCCAGCCCGTCGGCGATGTCGGTGGCCGCCTCGTCGGGGTCGATGATGAAGGGCATCGGGAAGGAGTTGGCCTCCGTCATGTCCGTGCGCACGAAGCCCGGGCACACCGTCGTCACCCGCACGTCCCGCGTCGACAGCGAGGCGCGCATCGACTCGAGCAGGTTGATCTGGGCCGCCTTGGTCGCGCCGTAGGCCTCTGCCCCGGACAGCCCGCGGTAGCCGGCGACGGAGGCGATGGCGACGAGGTGCCCGCTGCGCGCGGCGACCATCTGGGGGACGGTCGCATCGATGACGTTGTTCAGCCCGAGCAGGTTGATCTCGATGTGCCGGGCGAACTCGTCGGCCTGCCAGTCGGTGGCCTCGAAGGTCTGCCAGTACCCGGCGCACCAGATGACCGTGTCGATCCGCCCGAGAGCGGCGCGCACCTCCTCGGCCGCGGCGTGCGTCGCCTCGCGGTCGGTCGCATCGACGGGGACCGTGACGAAGCGGCCCCCGGAGACGTCGTCGAGCTGCTCGGTCCGCCGCGCGCTGATCGCAACGATCGCGCCACGCCGGTGGAGCTCGTCTGCCAGGGCTGCGCCGATGCCGCCGGAAGCACCGACCAGCCAGATCCGCTCTCCGACAAGGCTGCTCACGCGACCTCCTGACGCTCGAGACGGATCTGGGCCACGTCGATGTAGTCGGCCGCGAAGCCGGCCTCGCAGTACGCGAGATAGAACTCCCACTTGCGTCGGAAGGTCTCGTCGAACCCGCCGGCCGCGATCGTCGGCCACTCCTGCAGGAAGGTGCGTCGCCAGCGGCGCAGCGTCTCGGCATAGTCACGGCCGAAGCGGTGCGTCGCCGTCACCCGGAGCGAGGTGTGATCCGCGGCCGTCTCCTCGATCGCCTCGGGCGAGGGGATGAGGCCACCGGGGAAGATGTGCTTCTGGATCCAGCCATAGGAGTGGCGCGTGGTCAGGTAGCGGTCGTGCGACATGAGGATCGACTGGATCGCTGCGACACCTCCGGGGGCGAGCAGCCCGTCGATGGCGCGGAAGTAGGTCGGCCAGTACTCCTCCCCGACGGCCTCGATCATCTCGACGCTGACCACCGCGTCGAACTGCCCGGCCACCTCGCGGTAGTCCTGCAGGCGAACCTCGATCCGCTCGGCGAGACCCGGTGCGTCGGCGTCGGCCGCGGCGATGCGCTCGCGCGCGAGCTCGGCCTGCTCCCGGGAGATGGTGATCGACGTGACCGTGGCCCCACGACGGGCCGCGGCGATGGCGAGAGAGCCCCAGCCGGTACCGATCTCCAGCAGGCGGGTGCCGGCGCCGACATCCGCCGCGTCGAGGACGGCCTCCATCTTCGCCTGCTGCGCCTCCTCGAGGGTCTGCTCGTCCAGCGGGCGGGAGCGGTCGAAGAGCGCCGAGCTGTAGCTGAGGGTCTCGTCGAGGAAGGCCGTGAAGAGGTCGTTGCTCAGGTCGTAGTGCGCCTCGACGTTCTTGCGCGAGCCCCGGAGGGTGTTGCGGGTGGCGCTCGGGATGCGGCGGTCGACGACGCGGCGCATCCGCTGCAGCACCGGCGGCACGAGCGTGGTCATCCGCTGGGCGAAGGGCAGGAGTGCGTCGGCGAGGTCGGTGCCGGGGGCCGCGTCCCAGTCGCCGGCCATGTACCCCTCCCCGAAGCCGATCTTCGGGTGGTGGGCCATCCGCTCGAAGAGCGCCGTCGGCTGCAGGATCCGCAGGGTCGGGGCGTCGGCCTCCTGCCCGCCTCCCAGGGTGGTGCCGTCGGGCATCGAGACCCGCACGGGTGCGCGGTCGAGCACGGCGGTGACGATCGGGCGGGCGAGGTGGGCCCGCAGGCACCACGGGCGAAGGAGGGGCCGGCGCAGGCAGATCGGTTGGTCGACGGTGGGTGCGGCTGCGGTCATCGGACGTTCTCCTGCGAGTGGGGGCGGCGGGGTTGGATCGGGAGTCGGCGGGCCCACAGGCGGATGCCGTGGATGCGGATCAGCGCGCTGACGCGCCAGGTCATGAGCAGGTGGCGGGCAGCGGTGCGCGCGATGGCGGCGTCCGTCGCCGGGCGCGGCACGCCGGTGGTCGTGGCGGTGAGGACCCGCTCGTCGGCGCGCTCGAGGCCGACGGTGACGGTGACCCGGTCCGGAGAGAGGCGCAGGCTGATCGCGTACTCACCGCTCGTGTCGTTGAAGGGCGAGACGTAGAAGGCCTTGTCCGTGCGCGCCCGGCCGGTGTCAGCGACGTCGAGCAGGTAGGCGTGGCGCTCGCCGTAGGTGTTGTGCACCTCGAAGACGCAGGCCCGCAGGCCTCCGTCCGCGGTGAGGCACCAGTAGACGGTGAGCGGGTCGAAGACGTGGCCGAGCACGCGCGCGTTGGCGAGCATGACGACCCGGTCCTCGACGGCGAGCGTGACGCCACGGTGGGCCAGGAAGCGCTCCACGTCACCGCGGATCCCGCCACCGAGTCGCCCCTCGTCGAGGTGGTCACGCGCCTCGATCCTCGTGAGCATGCGCAGCGGCCAGCCGTGACTCGGCAGGTCGTCGACGTCGACGAGCCACTGGTACTGGCGATGGGCGAAGGAGTGCTCCAGCGGCGTGCGACGGGTGTGGCTCACCGTCCCGACGACGAGGCTGGGCAGCGTGGGCGGCGTGGCCAGCATGGCGGTCACCAGGTCACCCCCAGACGTTCGGCCGCCTCGACGCCGGAGCGGCACCCGTCCTCGTGGAACCCCCAGCCGAGGTGGGCCCCCGCGAAGGCGAGCCGGTCACCGCCCGCGGTGGACAGACGGGCGGCCGCGGCGACGGCCTCCCGGGTGAAGACGGGGTGCGCATAGTCCATCCGGGCGATGACGTCCCCGTCGTCGAAGGGGGTCGCGGAGTTGAGCGTGACGAGGAACTGGTCCCCGTCCTCGTCGAGACCGTGGAGGCGGTTCATCCAGTAGCTCACTCGCGGCTCGCTCGCGCCGCCACAGGTGGCGCTGCGGTAGTTCCACGAGGCCCTGGCACGCTTCGCGGACGGCAGGTGCCGGGTGTCGCGGTGGAGCACCGTCGCGTTGCGCGTGTAGCGGATCGCCGCGAGGTCCTCCTTCTCCTGCGTCGTGGCATCCGCGAGGAGCGCCAGTGCCTGGTCGGCGTGGGTGGCGACGACGGCACGATCGAAGGGGGTGACCCCATCGACGGTGCGTACGTCGACGCCGTCGGGGTGACGGCTGAGCGACGTGACCCGCGCGTTCGTGCGGACCTCGCCCAGCCGGGCGGCGAGCGCATCGACGTAGGTGGCCGACCCACCGGTGACGGTGCGCCACGTCGGGGACCCCGAGACGCTGAGCATGCCGTGGTGCTCGAGGAAGGCGAAGAGGTGCCGGGCCGGGTAGTCGAGGGAGTCCTCGTCCCCGGACGACCACACGCACGAGACGAGCGGGAGGGCGAAGTGGGCGACGAAGTAGTCCGAGAACCCGCCCTGCTGCAGGAACTCGCCCCATGTGGGACCGGCCGCCGGATCGGCTGGGTCCTCGGCGGACCTGCCCTCCCCCGGGTCAGCGAGGATCGCCCTGGCGGCCTTGTGGAAACGCGGGATCTCGACGAGCATCCGCGCGAATCGCGGGTCGAGCAGCCGCCACGGTTGCGCGAGGACGGCCCCGGCTCCGCGCCCACCGGCCCAGGAGAGGCCGCACCCGTCGCAGGTGATCGACAGGCTCATCTCGGTCGGCTGGGTCGGGACGTCGAGCTCGCGGAAGAGGCGCAGCAGGTGGGGGTAGGTCCGCTCGTTGTGGACGATGAAACCGCTGTCGACCCGCACACCGGTGCCGCTGCTCGTGGGCACGGTGTGGGTGTGCGCATGACCGCCCAGGCGCGCGTCCGACTCGAAGAGCGTGACGTCGTGGGTGCGCGAGAGCACGTAGGCCGCGGTCAACCCGGAGACGCCCGCACCGACGACGGCGGCTGTCGGTCGTGTGCGGGTGGGGCGGTCATGAGGATCGGTCACGTGGTGCACTCCTGCGGCGGTGCCGGTGGCGGGACGGATGGGGACCTCAGTGGTTCGGACCCGTCACGCCAAAGGATTGTTTAACCTTTGTCCAAGACGTTAGAGTCGAATTCATCGCACTGTCAAATGTCTGTTTAAGGTTGGTACGCCATGAGGATCACCCGCACGATCACCGTCGACGGCACTCCCCCGTCGGCCGTCTACGCCTACCTCAAGGACTTCACGTCCAGTGAGCAGTGGGACCCCGGCACGGTGGAGACGACCCTCGTCGAGGGCGACGGCGGGGTGGGTAGTCGCTACCACAACCGGTCGGTCTTCCGCGGCAAGGAGACCGAGCTGACCTATGTGACCGTGGACCTGCTGGAGGACCGCCTCGTCGTCATGCGTGGCGAGAACCAGACGGTCATCGCGCAGGACACGATGTCCATCAGTCCCGGGGTGCACGGGGCGGGTAGCGTGCTCGTCTACGAGGCGGACTTCACGTTCAAGGGCCTCGCCAAGCTGGCCACACCCTTCCTGCGCGGCCAGCTGAGGAAGCTCGGTGACGAGGCCGAGGAAGCGCTCAACCGAGAGCTGCCACGGCTCTGAGAGGCTCGAGGACCGACCCGGATGTACACGATCAAACGCGCCGCAGAGCTCACCGGCGTGCCGGCTGCGACGCTGCGCGCCTGGGAGCGGCGCTACGCCGTCGTGGAGCCGGCGCGCACCGACGCCGGCTACCGGCTCTACGACGAGGACTCCTTGGGCCGCATCCGTGACATGGCCGTCCTCCTCGCCGACGGGTGGAGCGCGAGCACCGCTGCGGCAGAGGTCAGTCGCCGGCGCGACGTGGCAGAGACGGTGGCACCGCCCCCTTCGCCCGACGGCGGACCCGCGGTCACCCGCCTCATCGAGGCGGCTGCCGCCATGGACCCCGCAGGAGTTGCCCGGGTCCTGGACGAGCGCTTCGCCCTGACCTCCTTCGAGTCGGTCGTCGACGACTGGCTCATGCCGGCACTCGAGGAGGTGGGACTGGCCTGGGCCGACGGGCGGATCTCCGTCGCCGGCGAGCACCTCGTCGCGCACGCGGTGCTGCGCCGATTGGCCACTGCCTACGACGCGGCGGCGAGCCGCCCCGGGGGGCCGACGGTGGTCATCGGCCTGCCAGCAGGTGTCCACCACGAGCTCGGGATCTTCGCCTTCGCCGTGGCCCTGCGCCGCCGCGGGCTCAACACCGTCTACCTCGGACCCGACCTCCCTGCGCCGGCGTGGAGCGCGACCCTGACCGTCCACGACGCACGGTGTGCGGTGCTCAGCGCTCCCGGCCGGGAGGACGTCCCCGCCGCGCAGGAGCTCATCGGGACGCTGCGCTCCTCGCACGAGGAGGTGTGCGTGTATGTCGGCGGCGGGCACCAGGATGCCGTCGAGGGCCCCGAGGTCACCCGGCTGGGCCATGCCATCGGACCCGCCGCGGCCGAGGTCGCCGCCCTCCTCTTCCCCAGGAAATAGTTCCGCCATCAACCATGTTCCGTGTGCGTGCACGCCTTCGGATTCCTCAGCTTCGGTCACTACGGCCACGGGACGGGGCTCGGTG
>JBQGNO010000035.1:0-10182 GCA_052087725.1 Janibacter sp.
CGACGAGCTGCTCGACCTCATCGCCGCCGCCGGCCTGAGGGTCGTGGACCGGCACGAGACCACGCCACGGCACCAGCGGGCCACCGACGCCAAGGATGCGCTGCACGCGGCCCGCCGGGCCGAGGTCACGTCCCTGTGGCGGCTCGCGGCCGACCGTCGGTGAGACGGCGGCACTTCGTCGGGGTGATACCGCAGTAGCCGTCGCAGATGGCACCCGGGAGTGACGCGCGCGAGCACGGTCGCTCCCTAGCGTCCCGGACATGACCACGAAGAAACTCCCGCCACGGGCCCACCACCAGGTGACCACCTACACCGATCTCGTCCGACGGATGAGGGAGGAGGGGCTCCTCGACCGATCGCCACGGAGGTACGCCGTCCGGCTGCTCGTCCTCGTCACCGGCTTCGCCCTGGCCACGACCGCGCTGCTGACCCTGGGGGAGACGTGGTGGCAACTCCTCGTGGCCGTGGCCTTCGGGATCCTCTTCACCCAGACCGCCTTCCTCTCCCACGACGGGGCCCACCGCCAGATCTTCACCTCGGGCCGGTGGAACGAGTGGTCCTCTCGGCTGCTGGGCAACCTCGTCGTCGGCCTGAGCTACGGCTGGTGGATGCGCAAGCACTCCCGCCACCACGCGAACCCGAACAAGGTCGACGCCGACGAGGACATCCGTCCCGGCGTCCTGCTCTTCACCCCCGAGGACGCCGCTCGCCGGACCGGGATCGCAGGGTGGCTGACCGCCCGGCAGGGGTGGCTGTTCTTCCCGCTCCTCACGCTCGAGGGCCTCAACCTGCACGTGAGTGCCATCCGCACCGTGGTCGGCGACCGGGAGGTCACGCACCGTCGGGCCGAGGCGGCACTGCTCATGGTGCGTCTGGTCGGCTGGCCCGTCCTCGTGGTCTCGGTGCTCGGGGCCGGACTCGGAGCGGCCTTCGTGGCGGTCCAGCTCATGGTCTTCGGGGTGTACATGGGCGCGAGCTTCGCGCCCAACCACAAGGGGATGCCTCTCGTGCCGCGGGACACGAGGATCGACTTCCTCTCCCGCCAGGTCCTGACCTCCCGCACCATCCGCGGTGGTCGGTGGGTCGACGTCCTCATGGGTGGGCTCAACCTGCAGGTCGAGCACCATCTCTTCCCGAGCATGCCCAGAGGCAGCCTGCGCCGCGCCCAGCCCATCGTCCGCGAGCACTGCGCCGCCCACGGTGTGCCCTACACCGAGGCGGGACTGCTGGAGTCCTACGGCATCGTCGTGCGCCACCTCAACCGCGTGGGGCTCGGGGACCGGGATCCCTTCGCCTGCCCCTTCGTGGTGGCCCACCGGGATTGAGCGGCTGCGGCGGCCGACCCACCGGCGCGGCCGCTCAGGTGAGCACCACCAGCTCCTGCGTCGCTCGTGTCATCGCCACGTAGCGGTCGATGGCACCATCGGTCCCGTCTCCCCAGTCCTGTGGGTCGATGAGGACGACGAGATCGAACTCCAGACCCTTGGCGTGCGCGGGCGCCAGCGAGCGCACCCGAGCGGTCTCCTCGGCCGACCCGTCACCGATGACGCAGGCAACCCCCTCGTCGTGCTCCGCCTGCCAGGCAGCGAGGATCGTGTCCAGCTCGGTGCGCGAGCCGTGACGGACGGGGATCCCGCTCTCGCGCACCGAGGTCGGCACATTGGCGTCCGGCAGGACGGCACGGATCACCGGTTCCGCCTCGGACATGACCTCCTGCGGAGTGCGGTAGTTGATGCTCAGCGAGGCCATCTCGTGGCGGTCGAGCCCGATGCGCTCGAGCCGCTCGGCCCACGACTCGGTGAACCCGTGCCGGGCCTGCGCACGGTCCCCGACGACGGTGAAGCTGCGTGAGGGGCACCGGGCGATGAGCATCTGCCACTCGGCGTCGGTCAGCTCCTGGGCCTCGTCGACGATGATGTGGGCGAAGGGCCCGGCGAGCCCGTCCGGCTCGGGGACCGCGAGACCGGACTCGTCGACGAGGGCCGAGCCGAGGTCCTCACCGCGCAGCATGGACATCACGTGCATCTCCGAGTCGTCGCCGGCGACGAGGTGGTCGACGACATCGGCCATCTGCGCGCGCTCGGCGGCCACTGCCGCCTCGTGCTGCCGCCTGCGGCGCGTGGCCCCCGGATCGCCGAGACGACGCCGTGCCGCGTCGAGCAGGGGAAGGTCGGAGGTGGTCCAGGCCGCGGTCTCCCTTCGCTGCATCAGCCGGATGTCCTCGATGTCCAGCCAGGGTGCGCACCGGCGCAGGTAGGCGGGGACCGACCACAGGTCACCGACGAGGTCGGTGGGCGAGATGAGCGGCCAGGCCCGGTTGAGCGCAGTGGCGAGGTCCTCGTCGCTGTGCAGCATGCGTCGCAGGAGCTCGGGTGCGACGTCGTCCTCCTCGGCCAGGCGGTCGAGCACGATCTCGACGAGGGCGTCGTGGACCTGCTCCCTGGCCTCGTTGTGCGGCAGACCGGGCTCGGGAGCGGCGAAGGCCTCGGCCCAGTCGCCGGCGTCGATGGTGATGTCGGCCCAGTCCGTCTCGACGACCACCGGCCGGGTCGGGGGCTCCTCGTAGAGGCGCACCGCCGGCTCGACCGCGTCGATCATCCGGGCGGAGGACTTCAGGTGGGCCACGCGGTCATCCGCCTCCTCGAGCGCCGCCGCGCCCTCCGGCAGCAGGTCGGCCACGGTGCACGTGCGGACCCCGTCCTCACCCAGCCCGGGGAGGACGTCCGCGACGTACGACAGGTACGGCCGGTGGGGACCAACGAGCAGCACGCCCCCATGGTGCTCGCCGAGCCTGCGGTCGGAGTAGAGGAGGTAGGCGGCCCGGTGTAGCGCAACGACCGTCTTGCCCGTCCCCGGCCCGCCGTCGACGACGAGGGCGCCGCGGGACCCCGCACGGATGATCGCGTCCTGGTCGGCCTGGATGGTGCTGAGCACGTCCCGCATCCGCCCCGACCTGCTGCTGCCGAGGCTGGCGATGAAGGCGGACTGGTCATCGAGGGCGGCCCCCGACTCCAGGCTCGCCGCCGTGAAGGCCTCGTCCCAGTAGTCACCGATCCGGCCGTGGCTCCAGCGGTAGCGACGACGGCGCTCGAGTCCCATCGGGTCCTGGAGCGTCGCCGCGAAGAAGGGCTCCGCAGCCGGTGCGCGCCAGTCGACGAGGAGGCGGTGGCCGGTCTCGTCCGTCAGCCCGAGGCGGCCGATCCACAGCGGCTCGCCGTCCTCCGGCACGATCTTCCCGAGGCACACGTCGAGACCGAAGCGGCGCAGGACGCGCAGGTCGGCCGTGAGGCGGTGGATCTCCTGGTCCCGCTGGAGTGCCTCCTGGCCGGAGGCCCCCTTCGCTCGGCGGGCCTGGTCGAGGCGCTCCTCGAGGGTGCGGATCTGCTGCTCGAGGCTCTCGGCGATCGCGGCGAAGCGGCTCTCGTCGTCACCGATGAGCTGGGGGTCGGCCTTGTGGGCGAGGTGGTCGGGCAGGTCGAAGGCGCTGGTCGTCACAGTCGTCACGGGCTCTCCGGTGGGTGTGGGTGGGGCGCGAGTGCACGAGTGTGCGCCCGACAGGGGGCCTTGCGGCAAGGCCCCCTGTGCGCTATACCTTGGGAGTGGCGGGAGAGACCTCCCGCCTTTCGTGTGTCCGGATCAGGACATGATGAGACCGTCGTCAGCCGGCGACCACGGCGGCCAGAGCGTCGGCCGCACGCTCGACGTCCTCGCGGTGCGTGGAGCGACCCAGCGTCAGGCGAAGGGAGCCCAGCGCCGTGTCGTGCTCGACGCCCATCGCGAGCAGTGCCGACGAGGGGGAGTGCACGCCGGAGTGGCAGGCGCTGCCCGTCGATGCGGCCACCTCGGGCACGGCCTCGAGGACGTCGGCGCCGAGGCGTCCGGGCACGGCGACCATGAGGGTGTTGGGCAGGCAGGCGTCGGCAGGGGAGACACGTACGAGGTCTGGAAGTGCGTGGGCGAGCTTGTCCCACAACAGGTCCCGCAGGGCCGCTACCCGAGTGGCCTCCTCGTCGAGCTGGCCCGCCGCGAGCTCCGCAGCGGCGCCCAGCGCCACGATCCCGGGGACGTTCTCGGTGCCGGGACGCAGGCACCCTTCCTGCCCGGCTCCTCGCAGCACCGGGGCGAGGGTCGTGCCGCGACGCACGAAGAGGGCACCGACCCCCTTCGGCGCATAGAGCTTGTGGCCCGCGACCGAGAGCAGGTCCACCCCGAGGCTCTCCACCGAGACCGCGATCTTGCCCACTGCCTGGGCGGCATCGACGTGCACCACGCCACCGGCGGCGCGGACCCGCTCGGCGAAGTCGGCCACGGGCTGGAGCGCCCCGGTCTCGTTGTGGGCGAGGATCAGCGAGCCGAGGCCGATCGGGACAGTGGGGATCTCGTCGAGGAGGACCCGGCACTCGGCGTCGACGGGCAGCTCGTGGGCCCGCCACCCCTGGTCCCGC
Organism: Janibacter sp.; assembly: GCA_052087725.1. Taxonomy (GTDB): domain Bacteria; phylum Actinomycetota; class Actinomycetes; order Actinomycetales; family Dermatophilaceae; genus Janibacter. Next base: position 4,446 of record JBQGNO010000035.1, read on the forward strand.
AGGTGGGCCATCGGTGCCTGCGTCGCCGGGTGCTCGACGGTCGAGGTCAGCGCGGTGTGACAGCCGGCCACTGCGGCCACACCACGGATGGCGAGGTTGTTGGCCTCGGTGCCTCCGGAGGTGAAGACGATCTCGTCCGGCCGCGCCCCGACGAGCGCCGCAACCTGCTCGCGTGCGTGGTCGACCGCAGCGCGGGCGCGGACCCCTGCCGGTGTCGTGCTCGAGGGATTGCCGAAGTGGTCCATGAGGTACGGCCACATCGCGTTCGCGACCTCGGGCGCCACCGGGGTGGTCGCATTGTGGTCCAGATGGATCGGGTCGTGCCCCATCGCGTCCCTCCGCCTCTCGTCCGATCCCCATCGTGCGCCACCGAAGGGGGTCGCGGCCACCATCGACCCGGACAGTGTGTAGTGGGGGCATGCCTGCTGACTTCTCCATCGAGGGTGCTCGGTCACTCATCCAGGAGCGTGACCTGACGACGCTCTCGCGCCGGGCCCGGGATCTGCCCGCACGGCAGCTCGTCCACGGCATCGAGTCGATGCCGGTGGCCGACTCGGCCGTGATCTTCCGCCTGCTCGACAAGGATCTCGCGGCGGAGGTCTTCGACGATCTCGACACGGCCGCGCAGGCCGACCTGATCAACCGGCTCGGTCACCAGCCGTTGACCGAGGTCTTCGCCGGACTCGACCCGGACGAGCAGGCCCGGCTGCTCGACGAGCTCCCGGCGCGGGTGGCCACCCGGCTCGTCGACGCCTTCGACGAGCACGAGCTCGACGCCACCATGGAGCTCCTGGGCTACGCGAACGGGTCGGTCGGCCGCCGCATGTCACCGGTGGCCGTGCGCGCACGGGACGACGAGACGGTAGGGCAGGTACTCACGGCCGTGGGGAGGCACGAGGGGGACACCGACGTCGTGTCGGTGGTCCCGGTGATCAGCCATGATCGTGTCCTCCTGGGGAGCATCGACACGGTAGACCTGCTGCGCCACCCCCACGGCACGCCGATCGCCGCCGTCATGGACGACGGCCCACGGTCCGTCGCCACCGGGGACGATGCGGAGCAGGCGGCCCGCCGCATCCTCGACGGGGGCCAGCTGCTCGTGCCGGTCGTCGACAGCGAGCGTCGGCTCGTCGGGGTGCTGCCGATCACCGACGCGGCCCGGCTCGACAAGGAGGCCGTCGCGGAGGACCAGGCTCGCGCCGGTGCCAGTGAGCCCCTGCGCCGGCCCTACCTGCTCACTCCGGTGCACGCGATCGCCCGGGCCCGCATCGTCTGGCTCTTCGTCCTCGCGATCTCCGCGGTGCTCACCGTCCAGGTCCTCGAGATGTTCGAGGCCACGCTCGAGCAGCAGGTGACGCTGGCGCTCTTCATCCCGCTGCTCACCGGGATCGGCGGCAACACCGGCTCACAGGCGGCCACGACGGTGACCCGCGCCCTCGCGGTGGGGGACGTCCGCAAGCGTGATGTGCCGAGGGTCGCACTCAAGGAGGTCCGCACCGGCCTCTGCCTGGGCCTGGTGCTGGCGGTGGTCGCCTTCGTCATCGCCTCTGTGGTCTACGGGCCCGGCATCGGGAGCGTCATCGCCCTGACGCTGATGGTCAACTGCCCGATCGCGGCCACGGTCGGTGGCGTCATCCCGATCGTGGCGCGGGCCTGCCGCGTCGACCCGGCGGTCTTCTCCACGCCCTTCATCTCGACCTTCTGCGATGCCAGTGGCCTGCTGATCTACTTTCTCGTGGCGATCTCCGTCCTCGGCCTGTGATACGCAGCGCGGCAGTGGGAGCGTGGTCCGGGTGACTCAGGGAGAGATCAGGCTCTGACCGTAGGCTGGGCGCATGCCACGCATCGTCACCGACCAGAAGACCCGAGTCGTCAGCGCGCCGGTGGCGATCATCGTCGCGATCCTCACCGCCGGATACATGCTGCCGTGGGCCATCGCCGCCGTCCGTGGCAACCGCAACGCCTGGTCGGTCTTCTGGATCAACCTCCTGCTCGGCTGGACCGTGATCGGCTGGATCATCGCCCTCGTCATGTCGATCCGGGAGCACCGCATCCTCGACGTGCGCTGACCCTTCGCGACGCTGCTGCGCCCGCTCCTCAGGGATCGGATGGGACGTAAGTCGGTTGGTGACGCCACCGTGATGGGGGAGGATCCCCTCTCGTGGGACATGTGGATGCTGCCGGGATCAGGTACGAGCTCTCGGACGGTCGGGTGCTGCTCGACGACGTCTCCTTCCGCGTGGGTGAGGGCGCCAAGGTCGCGCTCGTCGGCGCCAACGGCGCCGGCAAGACCACCCTGCTGCGACTCGTCACCGGGGAGCTGACCCCGCACGGAGGGTCGATCTCCCGCACCGGCGGGCTGGGCATCATGCGTCAGCACGTCGGGGCCGGTCTGGGGGAGCGCGCGACGGTTGCGGACCTGCTGCTGTCGGTCGCCCCCGTGGGTGTGCGGGCGGCTGTCGCCGAGGTGGACCGGCTCGAGCTGCGGCTGATGGAGACCGATGACGAGCGCACCCAGATGCGGTACGCGACGGCGCTGTCGGACTACGGCGATGCCGGCGGGTACGACCAGGAGGTCGTCTGGGACGTGTGCACGACGGCCGCTCTCGGCGTCCCCTTCGAGCGGTGCAGGTACCGCGAGCTGTCCACGCTCTCGGGCGGGGAGCAGAAGCGACTCGTCCTCGAGTACCTCCTCCGGGGACCCGACGAGGTGCTGCTCCTCGACGAGCCGGACAACTACCTCGACGTCCCGGGCAAGATCTGGATGGAGGAGCAGATCACCGCCTCCGACAAGACGATCCTCTTCATCAGCCACGACCGCGAGCTGCTGGCCAACACCGCGACCCGGGTCGTCACGGTCGAGCTCGGCCGCGCCGGCAACCACGTGTGGACGCACCCGGGTGGTTTCGGCAGCTACCACGACGCCCGGCGCGAGCGCTTCGCGCGCTTCGAGGAGCTGCGCAAGCGCTGGGACGAGGAGCACGCCAAGCTCAAGGCGCTGGTCCTGATGTACAAGCAGAAGGCGAAGTACAACTCCGACATGGCCACCCGCTACCAGTCGGCACGCACCCGGCTGGAGCGCTTCGTCGAGGAGGGGCCGCCGACCGAGCAGCCGCGGGAGCAGAAGGTGACGATGCGCCTGCACGGTGGGCGGACCGGCAAGCGGGCCGTCGTCTGCGAGTCGCTCGAGCTCACCGATCTCATGCGGGCCTTCGACCTGGAGGTCTGGTACGGCGAACGGGTCGCGGTGCTCGGGTCCAATGGCTCCGGCAAGTCGCACTTCTTGCGACTGCTCGCCGCCGGCGGAAGCGACCCGGGGCCGGAGAACCTCCCCGTCGGGGAGGCGGTCATCGCCCCGGTGGCGCACCGCGGTCGGGCCAGGCTCGGCGCGCGGGTGCGCCCGGGATGGTTCGTGCAGACCCATGACCACCCCGAGCTCATCGGTCGGTCCCTGCTGCAGATCCTGCACCGCGGGGACGACCACCGGGCCGGGATGGGCCGGGAGGCCGCGAGCCGCGTGCTCGACCGCTACGAGCTGGCCCACGCCGGGGAGCAGACCTTCGAGTCGCTCTCCGGAGGTCAGCAGGCCCGCCTGCAGATCCTGCTGCTCGAGCTCTCCGGCGCGACGCTGCTGCTCCTCGACGAGCCGACGGACAACCTCGATGTGGAGTCGGCCGAGGCGCTCGAGGAGGGTTTGGACACCTTCGAGGGAACGGTCCTCGCCGTGACGCACGACCGGTGGTTCGCCCGCGGCTTCGACCGCTTCCTCGTCTACGGCGCGGACGGTCGTGTGCGCGAGAGCGACGGCCCCGTCTGGGACGAAGGGCGCGTGGCCCGCTCCCGTTAGAACTGTGCCAGGTCGTCCATCATCTCGGTGGTCAGCCAGGCATCCGGGATGCCGAAGCCGTCGACGAGGGTGCGGGCGTGCGGACGCAGCTCGGCGCACAGCTCGTTGACCCGGACGATGACGCCCTTCGCCTGGCTCGAGGACAACCGACCGTGCTCCATGAACCAGGCCCGGTTGGCCTCGACGGTGCTGAAGACGAAGAGATCGCAGACCTGCTCCAGCAGATCGCGTCCCGGCCCCTGGGGGGCCTCGTCGATCGCGGTGACGAAGGCCTCGAGCATGATCCGGTCGATGTGCGCACGCGCGGCATCGAGCAGGTGGTCCTGGGCGTCGTTGAAGACCCTGAAGGAGTCCTGGTCGTCGTCACCCGCCCGCCGCAGGCGCAGGGCCAGGGTCTCGGTGAGGTGCGACTCGCGGTCCTCGAAGAAGGCGAGCTGGCCACCTCGATCGAGCAGGGCGTCATCGCCGTCCTTGCCCGGGGCGCCGGAGATCAGCCGCTGGATGAGCGAGCCGCCGATGGTCCGCTCGATGACCGAGGTCGTCACCTGCTTCGCGCCGAAGAGGATGGCGCCTCGGGTGTCGAGGTGACCCACGTCGCTGGCGTAGTTCGTGAGCATCCCCTTGGCGACGAGCTGCAGCAGGACGGTGTTGTCCCCCTCGAAGGTCGCGAAGACGTCGGTGTCCGCCTTGAGGTCGGTGAAACGGTTGAGGCTCATGTAGCCGGCCCCGCCGCAGGCCTCGCGGGAGGTCTGGATGGTGTCGGTCGCGTGCTCCGTCGTGATCGACTTCAGTCCGGCTGCGCGGGCCTCGAGCTCGCGCTGGGCGCTCTCGTCGGAGACCTCACCGGCATCGATCGCGGCCATCTTCTCCACGAGCCGGTTCTGGGCGAGCGCCAGCGCATAGGACTTCGCGAGGCGCGGCAGGAGCTTGCGCTGGTGCCCGAGGTAGTCGAGGACGACGACCTCGTTCTCCCCGTCCGGGTAGGTGAACTGCGTGCGTTGCGTCCCATAGCGCACGGCGATGGCCAGGGCCGAGCGTGCTGCTGCCCCCGCGCCGGCGCCGACGGTGATGCGTCCGCGCACGAGCGTGCCGAGCATCGTGAAGAAGCGCCGGTTCACGCTCTCGATCGGTGAGGTGTAGCACCCCTGCTCGTCGATGTCGCCGTAGCGATTGAGGAGGTTCTCGCGCGGGACTCGGACCTGGTCGAACATCAGGCGCCCGTTGTCGACACCGCGCAGCCCCATCTTGTGGCCGCAGTCGCTGATCGTCACCCCGGGCATCGCCTGGCCGGCCTCGTCCCGGATCGGGACGAGCACGCAGTGCACGCCGTGGCTCTCCCCGTCGACGACGAGCTGGGCGAAGACCGTGGCCAGGCGGGCGTCGCGGGCGGCGCCCCCGATGTAGTCCTTGCGGGCCGCGAGCGACGGGGAGTGGATGACCAGCTCGTCGGTCTCCGGGTCGTGGGTGGCCGTCGTGAGGAGTGCCTGCACGTCGGACCCGTGCCCGGTCTCGGTCATCGCGAAGCACCCGGGCAGCGACAGGTCGGCCATGCCCGGCAGGTAGCGCTCGTGGTGGCGCTCGGTGCCGAGGTTGGTGATGGCGCCACCGAAGAGGCCGAACTGCACCCCCGCCTTGACGAAGACGGACAGGTCGCCGTGGCCGATCATCTCCAGCCCGGTGACCGAGGCACCGAGGTCACCGCTCCCGCCGAGCGAAGGGGGCAGCCCGCCCTTGACGAGGTCGGTGTCGGACAGCGCGGTGGTCATCTCCAGGGTGCGTCGCCGGTGCTCCTCGAGGTCCAGCTCGAGTGCGGGTACGGCGACCGGGAACCGGTCATCGGCACGCAGGGCCCGGCGGGTCTGTGCCCACCGGCCGTCGAGGACGGCCGTG
>JBQGNO010000035.1:10192-20633 GCA_052087725.1 Janibacter sp.
TGATCTGCTCGGCGACGGGATCCGTGGTCTGGTCGGCGCTCATGCTCGCCATGCTTGCAGATACCCGCCGTGCGGGGGAGTGGTGGGCACTGACCGCCTGCTCAGACGGGGTTGCCGTGCGCTCCGGGTGGCAGCTCGGGGGTCCTGCGGAGCTCGGCCCGCGCGAGGGAGCGCAGGTGGACCTCGTCGGGGCCGTCGAAGAGCCGCATGGCCCGGTGCCATGCGTACATGGACGACAGCGGGGTGACATCGGTGACCCCCGCGCCGCCGTGCACCTGGATGGCCCGATCGATGACGGCCGTCGCGGCCCTCGGCACCGCGACCTTGGCCATGGCGACGAGGTGGCGGGCCGCCGCATTGCCCTCGGTGTCGATGAGCTGGCAGGCCTGGTGGCACAGCAGGCGGGCCTGGGTGATCTCCAGCCGGGACTCGGCGATCTGCTGCTGCACGACGCCCTGGTCGGCCAGCGGGCCGCCGAAGGCGACCCGATCCTGGGACCGGGCGACGAGGAGCGCGAGAGCGCGCTCGGCCGCGCCGAGAGCACGCATGCAGTGGTGGATCCTCCCGGGGCCGAGGCGCGCCTGCGCCGCCGCGAAGCCACCCCCTTCGTCCCCGAGGAGGTGGTCCACCGGGACCCGGACATCGGTGAACTCGACGACGGCGTGGCCGTGCTGGTCGTGGTGGCCGAAGACGGGCAGGTCGCGCACGACCCGCACCCCGGGCGTGTCCGCCGGGACGAGGACCATCGACTGCTGCCGGTGCGTCTCGGCGTCCGGGTCGGTCTTGCCCATGACGATGAAGAGCGCGCACCGGGGGTCCATCGCACCGCTGGTCCACCACTTGCGGCCGTTGATGACATAGGTGTCGCCGTCGCGGACGATGCTCGTCGTGATGTTCGTGGCATCGCTGCTGGCCACCGCCGGCTCGGTCATCGCGAAGGCCGACCGGATCTGGCCGGCGAGGAGCGGAGCGAGCCACTGACGCTGCTGCTCCGGCGTCCCCTTCAGGTGGAGCAGCTCCATGTTGCCGGTGTCCGGGGCGGCACAGTTGGTGGCCTCCGGACCAAGCTCGAGGCTCCACCCGGACAGCTCGGCGATCGGTGCGTACTCGAGCTGGGTCAGGCCCGACTCGGCCGGCAGGAAGAGGTTCCACAGACCCTGCTCGCGGGCCGAGGCCTTGAGCTCCTCGAGCACGCGCGGGGGATCGTGCCGACCGCCTTCCGATCGTTGGGTCGTGTATGTCTCCTCTGCCGGGAGGACCTCGTCGCGCATGAAGTCACGCATCCGCACGCGCAGCTCCTCCGCGCGCTCGGACGGCTGGGCGAGGGGGTGGGTGGTGCCGATGGTCATGTCTGTCTCTCCTGTGAGGAAGGGCGGGGGCCGGCCAGCGCGGCACTCGCGGAGTCGAGCAGGTGGGGCACGAGCGGCCCGAGCTGGTCGAAGCCCTCGCCGACGGTCAGGCCCTCGTCGTGCCGGTGGCGGATTCCCTCGAAGATCGCGGCGATCTTGTAGAAGGCGAAGCCGAGGTACCAGTCGAGGTCGGTGAGGTCGAGGTCGCTGACCTCGGCGTAGGCGTCCACGAGCGCCTGCCGGTCCGGATAGCCGGGGAGGTCGCCGGGGTGCGCCGCGACCGGTGAGTCCAGACCCCGCATCCCGTCCCACCACACGAGGGTGGAGGCGACGTCGGCCAGCGGATCGCCCCGCGTGGCCATCTCCCAGTCGAGGACGGCGACGATCTCCTCGCCGGCGCCGATGACGACATTGTCGAGGCGGTAGTCCCCGTGCACGAGGCTCGTGCGCTGGGTGATCGGCAGGTCCCGGCGAAGGGCGCTCGCCACCTCCTCGAAGCGTGGGTGGAGCGGGGAGCCGATGGCGCCCACCTGGCGCAGCCAACGGTCGAGCTGGCGCTCGAGATAGCCGTCGGTCCGGCCGAGGTCGCCGAGTCCCACCTCGTCGGGGTCAACGGCGTGCAGGTCCGCCAGGCAGCGCATGAGGTGTCGGGCGAGGCGCCCGGGGTCGGCCACGGCCGCGAGCTGGTCGGTCTCCCGGAGGACCTCCCCGTCGGCGAAGCCCATGATGAAGAAGGGGGCTTCGAGGACGGCCTCGTCCGCGGGGCTCGCCAGGTGAACGGGCCGGGGGACGGGGACCGCAGAGGTGTGGAGCGCCTCGATCATGCGGTACTCCCGCCCCATGTCGTGGGCGGTCTCGAGCACCGCGCCGAGGGGTGGCCGGCGCAGGACCCACCGGTCGGTGCCGTCGGTGACGAGGTAGGTGAGGTTGGAGCGGCCCCCCGAGATCAGCGATGCCCGCAGGTGGGCACCGCCGATCTCGGGGACCCGCTCGGCGAGGACGGTGGCCAGTGCACCCAGGGGGAGGCCTGGGAGGTCACCGTCCCGGGGCGTCGTCGAGTCAGCCACGCAGCTGCCTGCGCAGGATCTTGCCGGTGACGGTCTTGGGGAGCTCCTCGATGATCTCGAGCTGACGCGGGTACTTGTACGCCGCCATGCGCTCCTTGCAGTGGGCGATGAGCTCGTCTGGCTCGACGTGCTGCCCCTCACGGAGGCTGACGAAGGCCCGGACCGTCTCGCCCCTCTTCTCGTCCGGGACACCCACGACCGCGGCCTCGCGGACCGCGGGGTGCTCGGCGAGCACGTCCTCGACCTCGCGTGGCCAGACCTTGTAGCCAGAGGCGTTGATCATGTCCTTCTTGCGGTCGACGATGAAGACCCAGCCGTCGTCGTTCATGAAGCCGACGTCACCGCTGCGCAGTGCACCACCCGGGAGCGATGCCGCGGTCTCCTCGGGCTTGCCCCAGTAGCCGGCAATGACCTGTGGGCCCTCGGCGACGATCTCACCGATCTCTCCGAGGGGGACGTCGTTGCCGTCGTCACCGAGGATGCGCACGATCGTCGACTGCACGGGGGCGCCCACGGACAGGGCCCCCGACGCCGGGTCGACCGGTGACTCGGCCCCGAAGGGGGTCAGGGTCATCGGGCTCGTCGTCTCCGTGAGGCCGTAGGCGTTGTGCACCTGGTGGCCGGTGGCCTCGCGGAAGCGGCGCTCGGCTGCGGGGGAGATGGCCGCCCCACCCGAGTACACCGAGTCAAGGGACGAGAAGTGGTCCTTGGTGAACTCGGGGTGGTCGAGCAGCGCGTTGAGCGCGGTGATCGCCCCGATCGTGCAGGTCGGTCGGTGCCGCTTCAGGGTGTCGAGGACGACCCCTGGCTCGAAGCGGTAGGCGAGCACGATGGGCATCGGCGCCAGCAGGCTGATCGCGATGTGCCCGATGAGTCCGGTGATGTGGAAGAGCGGCGCGACGGCCAGCACCGATCCGCCCGGAGCGAACCTCGCCCCGTCCCGGTAGACCATGGCGGTGAAGACGACGTTGCCGTGGGTGTTCATCGCCCCCTTCGGCTGACCGGTCGTCCCCGACGTGTAGGTGAGGAAGGCGATGTCGTCAGCACCGGGCGTCACCGCGGGAGGGGCCTGCCCGCGGTGACGGGCGATGAGCTCGGCCAGATCGATCGTGCCCTCGGGACGCGTCCGGGTGATGCCGGCGAAGAGCCGCTCGTCCGACTCCGACTGGTACTCCAGCTCGCTCGTCGTGAGGACCAGGCGCACCGCGGACTCCGGGACGACGTGCCGGGCGACCTCGTCGTAGAGGCCCTCCAGCGCCAGGAGCACGGTGGCTCCCGAGTCGTCGAGGAGGTAGCGCAGCTCCCGCTCACGGCTCATCGGGTTGATCGAGACGAGCATCCCGCCCGCCTTCCACGCGGCGAGCATCGCGATGACGAACTGGGGGACGTTCTGGAGGTAGACCGCCAGGCGGTCGCCCGCGACGAACCCCTCGGCGAGCAGCCCGCTGGCCAGGGCATCGCTCTGCTCGTCGAGCTCACGTCGACTGACCACCCCGTCGAAGTACCGGAGGGCGTCCCCGTCGGGGTCGGCCAGCAGCCCCGCCCTGAACATGTCCAGGGCGGAGGCGTGCTCGGGCTCGGTGGTGGCCGGCTGGTCGCCGTACAGGCCGATCCACGGCCTCTCGTCGTAGACGCTCATCGCCGCCTCACTTGATGACGACCGGGTTCACCGGCGAGCCGCTGCCCTGCGCGACCTTGAGCGGCGCCGCCGCGTAGAAGACCTCGTAGACACCGTCCTCGGCGCTGTCCGCGGACAGCTCCTCGAGGTCGACGATCTCGGTGAAGGCGATCCCGAGGTTGCGCATGAGCGCGTTGTGGAGCGTCAGGGCGACACCGGTCTCGGGGTCGGTGGTGACCTCGTTGGCGATGGTGTCCGTGACGAGGTTGGGGATCTCCATGTCGGCGAACCACTGCACGAGTTCCGGGCTGTAGATCAGGCCCGGCTCGCAGAAGCCCTCGTAGAACTTGTCGCCGACGTCGAAGAACTTCTGCAGGTAGTTCGTGCGGATGAGCAGGATGTCCCGCTTGCGGATCTCGACGCCCTGCTCCTGGGCGCAGGCCAGCAGGTCCTCGTGCGTGTACGTCTCGGCCGACTCCAGGTAGTCCTTGCCGCGGTAACGGGCCATGTCGAGCAGGACCGCCCGGCCGACGACACCGCGGTTGGCGATCGGCTCCACGCTGGCCTTGTCCATGCCCCCGACCGTGGTCCGCGCGTCGAAGCCGTTCCACAGCTTGCCGTCGTACCAGACGTGACCGAGTGCGTCGTACTGCGTCGATCCCTGGAGGAAGGCCTCGATCTTGTCGTCGGCATAGTGCAGGCCGCCGGGGAAGGCCGGTGCTTCGTCGGAGTCCCAGGTCGACTCGTCGAAGATCTGCGTGCGCACGGCCGGCTCACGGCTGGGCCAGACCGGGTCGCCGTTCGGGTCGCCGATGAGTCGCTGGATGGGGAAGACCTTGCCGCTGCGGATCAGTCCGGCGGCGGCGATCACCTGCTCGGGCCCGAGGTAGTTCAGACTCCCCACCTCGTCGTCGGGACCCCACTTGCCCCAGTTCGAGGGGGCGTCCTTGAGCAGATCGGTCAGGTCGGGCGCGTCGGTCATGGCTCCTCCTTGAGCACGGTGCGACTAGAACAATCACTTGGGTCAGCGGTGATAAGACCACCGTGGTCCCGGCCGATAGGGTTGTCAACGATGATCTTGTTCAGGATTTCTGAACTCAAGGAAGGGCGGTCAGTGCGGTGATCGAGGGGGCTGGTGCGTCGGTCCACAGGTCGGTCCTCGGGGCGACCGTGCGGGAGCTGCGCCGCGGTCGTGGGATGAGCGTGCGACAGCTCGCGGAGCGGCTCGCGGTGAGCATCGGGACCTTGAGTGCCATCGAGAACGGCCGGGTCGGGACGTCCTCGGAGCGGGTGGTCGACCTCGCCGACGTCCTCGGGGTGCGTGCCGACCGGTTGCTCGCGGGTGTCGCCGAGCCGATCCAGGACGCGCGGTGGTCGAGTGCGCCGGACCCGATCACGCTGCCCGGTGATGAGGGGTGGCGGCGATTCGAGCCGCTGGACCTCGACCCGGCGCTGCGCGGCGCCCTGGCCTCCTTCCTCGAGCTCGGTTACCACGGGTCGACGATGCGGGGGATCGCCGAGCGCGCCGGCCTCTCCGTCGCGGGCCTCTACCACTACTATGCCGGCAAGCAGCAGCTGCTTGTGGCGATCCTCGACCGGACGATGGACGAGCTGCAGCAGCGCACGGTCGCGGCCCGCGCGGGGGTCAGCGATCCGTGGACCGGATTCGCCCGCCTCGTCGAGTGCCAGGCGCTCTTCCACAGCCACCGCCGCGAGCTGGGCTTCATCGGCGCGACCGAGATGCGCAGCCTCGCCGCTCCCGCACGGGGCCGGATCGCCGAGATACGCAGGGAGGAGCAGGCCCGCCTCGACGCGGACACCGTCGCGGCGTGCCGGGCGGGGATCTTCCGGACCACCCGGCCACGGGAGGCCGCCCGCGCCGTGGTGACGATGTGCACGGCCATCCCGCAGTGGTACCGACGTGGCGGGCCATCCACGCCCGAGGAGCTGGCGGGGTGGTACGTCGACTTCGCCCTCGACCTCGTGCAGTGCGACCCGGCCTCGCGCCCCGGCCGCGGATGAGCGCGAGCGGTCAGCTCACGGAGCGGAGACCGCCAGCTCCCGGTCCGCCGTGGGCAGCCGTGACAGGGCGAGTGCCGCGAGCAGCGCCGAGGCGGAGCAGATGCCCCACACCGTGAGGTAGCCCGACATGGGGGCGTGGCCGGCGCTCGGGTCGGAGATGCTGCCGGTCGAGGCCAGGGCGACGGCGAAGAGCGCCGAGGCGAGGCACCCGCCGATGGTCTTCGTCGCATTCGTCAGCCCGGCGGCCTCCGCGGTGCCTCCGTGGGTGGCCGCCTGGGCGGCGGCTGCCGGGAGGGCGGCGACGAGCGCGCCGGAGCCGAGTCCGGCCACCCCCATGGCCAGCATCGCGTGGACGAGCTCGGTGTGCAGTGGGATGAAGGTCGCGTAGCCGATGGCGACGAGGACGGCTGCCCCGACGAGCATGCCCTTGACGCCGATCCGTCGGGCGGCGACGGGCGAGAGGAGTGCCCCGATGGCCATCGCCACGACGTAGAGACCGATGAGATTGGCGATCGCACCGGCATCGACACCGAGCCCGTAGCCGACCTCCGCCGGGTCGGTGCGGGCGAAGGTCGACAGCGGGATCTGGGCGCCGAGCACGCTCATGCCGAAGAGCGCGGCAGCGAGCTGGACGGGCCACATCCCGGGTGCCGCCAGAGCGCCCACGTCGATGAGGGGCGAGGTGCTGCGTCGCTCGACCCGGACGAACCACACGAGGACGGCGGTGCCGAGGGCCACGAGGAGCCAGGCGGTCGGGCTGGTCAGGCCCTGCAGGCGTACGACGACCAGGCCGCCGAGGACGAGCAGCAGTCCGAGAGTGAGCAGTCCGGTGCCTGGCAGGTCCAACCGCCCCGATGCGGGTGCCGACTCGTCGCGCACCCCGAGGAGGATGGCCACGAGTGCGATCGTCGTCGCTGCGGCGGGGATCGACAGGATCGCGGTCATACCCCAGATCGGTTGCAGGGCACCAGCGGTCAGCGCCCCGGCGATGACACCGATCTCCAGGGCCATGACGAGCAGGGCGGCGCCACGGCGGACGAGGGCCGGCCGGTCGGGGTCCTCCCGGGAGCGCTCGTGGAGGATGGCGATCTCCATCGGGAGCCACACCGTGTAGGCCCCCTGCAGGGCCCAGCCGATGAGGAAGGTCCAGAAGCCCGGTGCCAGGGCGATGAGCCACCCGCCGGCCGCCGTGATGATCGTGGCGGTGATCAGCACCCTGCGGTGCCCATGGAGGTCGCCGAGTCGGGAGAGGACCGGCACGGCGAGAGCCGCGACGATCAGCTGCGCCGCCTCGAACCAGTTGACGTCGCCGTCGGCGATGTGGAGGTGGTCGGCGATGTCGCTGTAGATCGGGGTGTAGTACCCCTGCAGGATGCCGGAGGCGATCTCGACGGCAGCGAGGAAGCCGACGAGCCGCCAGATGGTCGGGCTCACCCGGTGGCCCGGGAGTCGGCCAGCGCCTCGAGCAGGCGCCGGTACCACCGGATCCCGTCGAGGAAGTCCTCGACGCCGAGGCACTCGTCGTAGCTGTGGATCGACTCACGCTGCTCCGCGGTCATCCGGAAGGGGGCGAAGCGGTACACCCGAGGGCAGATCCTCGTGAAGTGCCGCGAGTCGGTGGCCGCGTACATCACGTAGGGGACCGGGACCGCTTCGGGGAAGACCTCGGTCACGGTCTGCTCGAGGAGTCCGAAGGCCGGGTCGTCGGTCGGCGACAGCGGGCTCGGGTCGTGCGACTCCTCGACCTCGACATCGATGTCCCGGCCGACGATGCGGCGGATCCTCTCGGTGGCCGCGACGGCGGTCTCGCCGACGGCGATGCGCAGGTTGAGCCCGGCGCGCACCGAGGTCGGGCTGACATTGATCGCGGGGGAGCCCGAGAGGGTGGTCACCGCGATCGTGGTGCGGGCCAGGGCTGCTGCCTCGGGCCCGGCCGCGACCATGACCCGCGCGAGTGCGCCGGGGAAGCGCTCGGCACGCTCGATCAGCGGTCGCACCGGACGTGGCAGGTGCGGGGCGAGACGCCGCAGCATCTCGAGCGTCGCGGGCGACAGTCGTGCCGGGAAGGGGTGCCGCTCCAGACGGGTGATGGCCGTGGCGATGCGGGCGGCGGGTCCCCCCTTCATCGGGCGAGAGGCGTGACCACCTCGCCCGCTGGCCGTGAGGCGAAGGGAGAGCACGCCCTTCTCCGAGACGCCGACGACGCCGAGCGGCCGCGTGACGCCGGGGAAGGCGGCGGTGGCGACCGCACCGCCCTCGTCGAGGACGAACCACGGGGTCACTCCCCGCTCAGCCAGGATCGCGACGGCGTTCTGCGCGCAGGAGCCCATGACCTCCTCGTCGCTGCCGAAGGACAGCCACACCTCACGTGCCGGGCGCCGCCCCTCGGCGAGCAGGGACTCGACGGCGGCGGTCGCCGCGACGAGCTGGCCCTTGTCGTCGAGCGTGCCGCGCCCCCAGAGGACCCCGTCGACGACCTCACCTCCGAGAGGCGGCTGGCTCCACCGGTCCTCGTCGCCGACGGGCACGACGTCCATGTGGGCCATGAGCACGATCGGGTCGCCGTCGGCGGTGGGGGAGTCGGGGTCGGAGGGGACCCGGATGAGCAGGCCGCGCGGCGGGACGTCGATGACCTCGCCGACCTCATGGGTGAGCGGGAAGTGCCGGCGCAGCACGCGGTGCAGCTCGACGAAGGGGGCGGCCACGGTGTCCGCGGGATCGGGCATCGCGACCGTGGGCAGCCGCAGGATCTCGCGCAGTGCGGTGACGGCCGGGGGCTCGTGGGTCGGCATGTACCGACCTTACTCACCAGTAACAGTTGGCGTCGAGGGTCAGTCCGCGGGTCGCTTCCACGCGATCTTGATGCCGGACCAGGCGAGATCGGTCAGCTGGTCGGTCAGCTCGGCGCGGGTGAAGTCGCCGGCGAGCCCGGCCAGCCAGGCGTCGGCCCCGGCGCGGACGAGACCGACGACGGACTGGCCCCACAGGCTGGCCGGCGCCGGGTCATTGCCCCGGTCGACGAGCGCGGCAGAGATCAGCTCGCTGATCTGGCCGGCGATCCTGCCGGTGGCGCTGGCGACCGCCTCGGCGGCATTGCCGGACTTCTCCGTCCCGACGATCGGGGCGGAGACGATGAAGCGGTACAGCTCGGGGTCGCGTTCGACGAGGTGGAGGTAGGCATCGATGGCCGCGTGGATCACCGAGCGTGGGTCCAGGTCGAGGTCGCCGAGCCCGGCGCCCTTCGTGGTCTCACCGAGGACCTGGCCGATGTCGCGCAGGATGAGCTCGTCGACCCGATCGGCGACGGCCTGGTAGAGGCCGTGCCGGTCGGTGAAGTGGCGGTAGAAGACCGTCTTCGAAGTCCCGGCATCGGCGGCGAGCTCGTCCATGCCGACGGCGGCGCCGCGGTGGCGGATGGTGCGGATCGCCGACTCCACGAGCTCCTTGCGTCGCTGCTGGCGATGCAGGGCCCAGCGGGCGCTGCGTCCGTCGGTGGTGGCACTCACAGCTCCGGACGGTAGCAGGTACTGCCGGTACCTGCTACCGTCCGTATCGCATAAGTGCACATGGGATCGTGTCCCTGATGACCTCGATCCCGATGACTCCAACTCACGACCAGGAGACCTGTGGTGGCTAACAACCTTCCGCGTCGCGCCGCCGTCCTCGGTGGCAACCGCATCCCCTTCGCACGCCAGTTCGGCCCGTACGCCGAGGCATCCAACCAGGATATGTTCACCGCCGCCCTCGACGGGCTCGTCGCCCGCTACAACCTCGGCGGCAAGCACCTCGACGAGGTCGTCGGCGGTGCCGTCATCAAGCACTCCCGCGACTTCAACCTCACCCGTGAGTCGGTCCTCGGCTCCGCGCTGGCGCCGACGACCTCGGCCTACGACCTGCAGCAGGCCTGCGGCACCGGCCTCGAGGCCGCCCTCCTGGTGTCCAACAAGATCAAGCTCGGCCAGATCGACTCCGGTGTGGCCGGTGGCGTCGACACGGCCTCCGACGCCCCGATCATGGTCACCGAGTCGCTGCGCAAGAAGCTGCTCAAGGTCAACCGCGCGAAGGGCGGCAAGGCCCAGGCCCTCGCCCTGTCCAAGATCCGCCCGACCGACCTCGGCATCTCCACCCCGGCCAATGTCGAGCCGCGCACCGGACTGTCCATGGGCGACCACATGGCGATCACCGCCAAGAAGTGGGGCATCACCCGCGAGGCCCAGGACGAGCTGACGGTCAAGAGCCACCAGAACCTCGCCCGGGCCTACGACGAGGGCTTCCAGGACGACCTCATGACGAGCTTCATGGGCGTCTCCCGGGACCAGAACCTGCGCCCCGACTCCTCGATGGAGAAGCTCGCGAAGCTCAAGCCGGCCTTCGGCAAGGGCGAC
>JBQGNO010000036.1:0-20593 GCA_052087725.1 Janibacter sp.
CCTCGGTGGACAGCTGCGACTTCGGCCCGGCGGTGTAGACGATGAAGACGAGGTTGTGGCCGATGGTCACTCCGGCGAGCTGGGCCTTGCCGCCCGCGAAGACCTTGTCCCCCGAGAGCATCTCCAGCCCGACGACGTAGGTGCGATCGCCCATGAGCGGCAGGGCCGCCGGCTCGACCTTCCACTTCGTGGTGCCCTTGTCGTCGATCTTGCGGAAGGTCGTGCACGCGCTCTGGGCCTCACCGGCGGCATCGAAGAGCTCCCCGGGGACCGGGATGTCGTGGCTGGCGACCGTGACGGTGACGACGCCCCCGTAATCTCCGCCGTAGTACTGCGTGGCCTTGGCCTTGACGTGGTCATCGAGCGCCTTGCCCTCCTTGCCGTCGAGCTCCACGTCGAGGCAGGTGGCGGGGTAGGAGGTCGTCTCGGGATCGCGTTTCGTCTCCGGCGGGTCCTCGGGCGCGAGCTCCCCGGGCAGCTCCCCCTCCTCGGGCAGCACGGACCGGGCCTGCTCCTCGCTGAGCTGCTGACCCCCCTTCGCCGGCGACTCGGACTCCCCACCGCCGTCGCCGCTGCTCCCCTCGTCGCCCGGAAGGCACGCAGCGGTCATCGCCAGAGCGGCGATCACGGCGCCGGTGCGGAGCGCTCTCGACATGATGGTGGTCCCCCTTCGTCTCACCGTGACCACGATAGGCGGACGTCAGCCGGCGTACAGGGTGGAAATACTCTCCGTGAGAATGCGGTCATGGCCACCATCTCCGCGTCCATCCCCGTGTGGCGCCTGCCCGGCATGCCGAGGGTCCTTGTCATGACCCTGGCGGGCTTCTCGGGCTTCTCCGCGCTGATGCCGGTCGCTCCGCTGTGGGCTGCGCACGGTGGAGCCGACTCGGTGGGCGTGGGGGCGGTCAACGGCATCCTCATGCTCTTCACCGTCCTCACCCAGCCCTTCGTGCCCACGGCGGTGCGACGGTGGGGCTGGGGCCCGGTCATGGCGACGGGCACCTTCCTGCTCGGTGCCCCGGCCCTGGCCCACCTGATCTCCGACGACCTGCGGCTCATCCTCGCGCTCGCCGCGGTGCGCGGGCTGGGCTTCGGCATCCTCACCGTGACGGGCAGCGCCGCGGTGGCCAACCTCGTCGATCCCCGACGGCAGGGTGCGGCGGTCGGGATCTACGGGCTGGCGATCGCCGTCCCGCAGGTGGTCCTCATGCCGGCCGGCCCCTGGCTGGCGGAGGAGGTGGGCTTCGGCGTGGTCTTCGCCGCCGGGGCGCTACCGCTCCTGGGGTGCCTCCCGGCGTGGCTCGCCGGGCGCTCGATCATCATCGTCCCGGACGACTCCCCGGTGACGCACTCGCGCCGGCAGGTGTACCGCTCGCTCCTGCACCCGATGCTCCTGCTGCTCGGCGTCACGCTCGCGGGCGGCGCGCTGATCACCTTCTCCAGCGACCTCGCGGGGGTCGCCTGGCTGGCGACCTCGGCGCTGCTGGTCCTCACCGGCGCAGCGGCGGTGAGCCGCTGGCGGATGGGCGCCTGGGCGGATCGGTGGGGCCCCGGAGCCTTCCTGTGGCCACTCGTCCTGCTCACCGTCCTCGGGCTCGTGCTCGTGGCCGGCTCCCTCGCGCAGGAGGGGTCCGCGGCGGCGGCCCTGCTGCTCGTCGGCGTGCTCTGCGTCGGACTCGCCTACGGCGGGCTGCAGAACCTCACACTCGTCCTCGCCCTCTCCTCGGTCTCCCGCCGGGACTACGGGACGGCGAGCGCGGTGTGGAATATCGGCTTCGACGCCGGTACGGGTCTCGGGTCGGTCCTCGTCGGGTCGATCGCCGCCGGTGCCTCCTTCGCCGAGGCGCTCCTCGTCGCGGGGGCCATCTCGCTGGCGACCCTGCCACTGGCGCTGGTGCGCCGCAGGAGCTAGCCCTCGAGGTCGTCCAGCACGGCGTCCGCGAGGTCGGACATCGTCTCGTCGGAGTGGTTCGAGTTCCCGGTGAGCACCCGGATGTTGATGAGGTTGTGGCCGCTGCGGACCCACAGCTGGTCGATCGTCAGGTCGAGCTCGGCCAGACCGACCCAGTGGGCATAGCTCTGGTCGCCGACCACAGGAGCGCTGATGTTGCTGGCCCGCTTGTCCTGCCAGCCACTCGAAGAGGAGCCCTGCTCGCTGAACTCCTCGCAGTCGCCGAGCGTGGATCCGGCCTGGTCGAAGTACTGCTTCGGGACGGGCTCGTCGTAGGTGGAGATGAAGATCGACACGCTCGCTCGGCCGGCGGCGTCCCCGGGCTGGGTGTAGCGCACCGCGTCGGTGGCGGAGAGGTGCTTCTTCTTCCACATGCGGATCTCGTCGGTGTCGAGGTAGACCGCCCGGCACCGGTCGGGATCGGTCTTGCGGGTGCTGGCCTTCCCCGCGGTGATGCGGTCGTCCTCGACGAAGCCCTTGGGCGCGTCCTTCTTCGTCGGCAGGGCCGCGGTGAGCTGCTTCTTCGTCAGCTCCTGCTGGGCCGGGCCGTCGGGCGGGGCGGGGCTGCTGCTCTCGGTCTCGGTCTCGGTCGAGTCGTCCGTCGTGGAGGTCCCCGTCGTGGACGTCTCTGCCGCCGGGGTGGCGTCCTCGCCGCCTCCGCAGGCCGTGAGGAGGCCGGCGGTCACCAGGGTGACGACGGGGACGAGGAGTCGACGGGGTGAGGTCATGAGGCCTTCTTCAGGTCGGTGATCACGGTGGTGGCGTAGCGCTTGAGCAGTCGCTCGTCGTAGCTGGTGTCGTCGGTGTACCGCACGACGGTGATGAGGTTGTGGCCGCTGCGGACGTAGAGCAGGTCGACGTTGTCGTCGTGGATGCCGGTGATCCGAACGCCGAGCGAGCGCTCGCCGAGCGGCGGGGCCGGGACCGGGCTCGCGCTGTACGTCGAGCCGGTCTCCCCTGAGGAGACGGTGTACTTCGAGCATGCGCTGACGCTCTGGCCGGCCTGGTCGAAGTACGCCAGCGGGTAGGGCGTGTCGAAGGACTCGAGGGAGACGTGGAGCATGTCGCCGCTCGACGTCTTATCGCTGTAGTGGACGTACTCATAGGTCGTGCGGTGCTTGTCCTGGTACGACTGGGCGCTGTCCGACGTGAACTCGATGGCGGCGCACTTCTTCGGGTCATAGGTGCTCGCGGACTCGTTGGCGCTCCAGTTGATCAGGCGCCAGGTCTTGCCCGGCACGTCCTTGGAGGTCGGCAGGGCCTTCTTCGCGGTGGCCTGGTCGACCTCCTGCTGCTCGGGTGCGTCGAAGGACTCCTCGGGCACGGCCTCGCTGGACGAAGGGGAGGTCGTGCTCTCCTCGTCCGGCGTGGTGGGTTCGGAGCTGCTGCTCGGCGAGCTCGACCCGGAGTGCTCGTCGGGACCGTCGTCGCCGGGAAGGCACGCGGTGAGCGTGAGCGCGGCGGCGCACACGGCGGCAGACACGGACAGCTGTCGTCGACGCACTGAGATCCCCACGCGATCTAGGGTCGCACGACCGGCACCCGACATGGCGGCAGTGTCACGCCGTCGTGGTGCGCCGGTCAGGAGCGGGACAGGTCGTCGAGCACGGCCCGGGCGTGCTTGACCAGGAGCCGCTCGTCGAAGGCCGCGCCCTCGGGGGTCTGCTGCATGACGGTGATGAGGTTGTGGCCGCTGCGGACGTAGAGGCGGTCGGTGTTGACCCGGTCCCCGGCGATCCGGACGGCGAAGCTGCGCTCGCCCACCGTCGGTGCCGGGATGGTCTCGGTCTCGTAGGACCAGTCGGTGCCGCTCTCCGAGGTGGCGGTGTACTCCCCGCACTCGCCCAGGGCGGCCCCGGCCTCGTCGAAGTAGGCGAGGGGGTAGGGCAGGTCGTGCGAGGAGATCCAGACGCCGAGGAAGCGCCCTCCGTCCGCGCTGGGCTGCTGGAAGCGCGCGTACTCGCGGGTCGTGCGGTGCTTCTCCTGGAAGGACCGGGCGCTCTCGGAGGCGAGCTCGACAGCGGCACACTGCTCGGGCTCGTAGGTGCGCGTGCTGGGTGTCTGC
The DNA here is from genome assembly GCA_052087725.1 of Janibacter sp. Taxonomy (GTDB): domain Bacteria; phylum Actinomycetota; class Actinomycetes; order Actinomycetales; family Dermatophilaceae; genus Janibacter. Next base: position 4,017 of record JBQGNO010000036.1, read on the forward strand.
TCGGAGATGTCCTGCAGGTAGGTCTTGTCCGGCATGTCCGAGCCGGCCGGCAGGGCCTTCGTGGCCTGCTCCGCAGTGACCTGGCGCTGCTCCGGCGCGGTGAAGTGCTCCGTGCCCCCGCCCCCTTCGCCCTCGTCCGTCGGAGTGCTCGGCTCGGCGCTGCTGCTGGGTGAGGTCGACTCGGCGGCGCCCTCGGAGCCACCATCGCCGGGCAGGCACGCGGTGAGCGTGAGCGCGGTGACGACAGCGGCACACACGGCCATCGGTCGTCGACGAAGGGAGGTCCTCACGTCGCCAAGGTTCTCACGATCGTCACACGTGGCCGGTGGAGGCCGCACCCCGTATCGTCGGCGCCGACGATACGAGGAGGGACCGTGGAGCAGATCTCCCGCCGCAGCGTGCTGACCGCCATCTCAGGTCTCGCCGGGGCCACTGCCTTGACGGGGTGCGCGGACGATGCCGAGCCGAGCCTGGCGGACACGAAGTCCACGACCTACGACTACGGCGACGACGGGTCGTCCTCGTCCCCGACCGCCGAGGCGTCGGGGGACGCGGGGTCGGGGGGGGAGGGATCGGGGGGCGCGGAGACTGCCGCCGAGCTGACCACGGTCTCGCTCGACTCGCCGGACGACCTGCAGAACCGCTGGGCGGCTTATGTCGCGGTGTGGACCGCGGCCAACATCGGCACGCGCGACGACCACGGTCCACGGGCCGAAGGGGGCGACTGGGTCTACCTGATGGAGGTCGGCGAGTGGGCCTGGCTGGTGCGCTTCAGGGACGGGCGGGCCGTGCTCGCCGGACAGGGTAACCCCGACACGCGCCGCGACGCGAAGCAGGAGAAGGAGGCGCGGGCGGCACTCGTCGCCGGAGCGCCCTCGTGGTGGAAGACCTACGAGAAGGTCGTTCCCGAGTTCAACTCCGTCGGCTTCGTCCTCGGCTGGGACGGGAAGAAGTGGCAGCGGTCCGGCGGGTCCGGTGCCCGCGGCGGGTTCGACGCCCTGACCTTCCATCTCGCCTCGAGCGAGCGGCTCAGCGACCAGCTGGCGCGCTGGGGGAGCAAGGGCCAGAGCAAGGCCAGCAGGAGCGCGAAGGCCGCCGCCGACCGGGTGATCACGGCGGGCCCGAAGGTCACGGCCTCCCAGCTGAAGGCCCTCGGCCCCGGGATCGACACGAAGCGTCTCTCCGCCGCGACGAAGGCGGCCAGGGCCTTCGCCGGCAAGGGTAAGCACTGACCCACGCCGGCTGAGGTGCGAGGAACGAGAACCCAACGCTGGCTGAGGTGCGAGGAACGAGAACCCAACGCTGGCTGAGGTGCGAGGAACGAGCCTCGAAGCCACTCTCCGGACACGGGTTTCGAGGCTCGGCCGCGGACGGCCTTCGCGCCTCAGCCGGCCTGGGGTGGGGCCGACTGCGAGGTGCACACGCAGGCGACATTGCCGTCGGCATCGGCCAGCACCCACCAAGCCGGGGCGAACTCGTCCGTGACGAGGCGCCCGCCCGCCGCGACCACGGCATCGACGCGCTCGCGGGCCAGGTCGTGGGGGAGATAGACGTCGAGGTGCATGCGGTCGCGGCCCTCTCGCAGGTCGCTCTCCTGGAACCAGATCTCCGGCAGCTGTCCGTCGGGGCTGGGCAGGGTGCCGTCGTCCGCCGGGGAGTGGCCGGTGAGGGCGGCCCAGAAGCCGCGGATCGCGTCGGCGTCCGGGGTGTCGATGCCGACGGTCATCGTCGTGCCGAGCTCGGGTGCGGTGCCGGCGCCGCGGTCGTCGGCGATGCGGGAGATGGTGCCGGCGAGCTCGATGTCGCGAGTGGTGAGTCCGCCCACGTCGTGGCTGGTCAGGGCCAGTCCGACCCAGTTGTAGCGCAGGTCGATGTCGGGATGGTGGTTGGCCTCGTCGGCCGCCGAGGCGATGTCGGTCACGAGCCGGAGGGCCTCGGGGAAGCCGTCGGTGGTCAGTCGCGTGCGCAGCACGCCGCCCACCTCACGCCACCCCTCGGGTGCTCGGTCGTGCACCTGCGCGCTGGTCAGGACCTGCTTGGCGTCATCGCTCATGTGACCCACGTTAGGCCGCTTTTCGGTTCACCCCAAGGGGTTGCGTCGGTAACCTCCGAGCATGACCGGTGCTGCCTTCTTCGATCTCGACCGGACCCTGCTGCCCAAGGCCTCGGGTCCCGCCCTCTCCGCGGCGATGCGCGAGACGGGTGTCGTCACCTCGAGGCTGCCGGGGGAGTCGCTCCTCTTCGGGTAATTCAACCTCCTCGGGGAGTCGCTCGGCTCGATCGCCCTCGCCCGGCAGGCGGTCCTCGTGGCGAAGGGGAAGCCGGCCGATGCCTTCGAGGACGCGGCCGAGCTGGCGGCGGACATCCTCGAGCCGATGGTGGGTCCCTTCGCGAAGATGCTCATCGAGGAGCACCACGAGGCCGGCCGGCCCGTCGTGCTCGCCACGACCACGCCGGAGCACCTCATCCTGCCCTTCGCCGAGCGGCTCGGCATCGATGTCGTCATCGCGACGCGGTACGAGGTCGGCGAGGACGGGTGCTTCACCGGCCGCAACGACGGCCACTTCGTGTGGTCGATGGGCAAGATCGCCGCCGTCCGGGAGTGGGCCGAGGATGAGGGCATCGACCTGGACGAGTCCTTCGCCTACTCCGACTCGATCTACGACGCCCCGCTGCTCACGGCCGTCGGCAACCCCGGGGCGGTCAACCCCGACCCGCGCCTGCAGACGCTCGCGGTCGCAGCGCGCTGGCCGGTGCTGCACTTCGACACCTCGCCCGGGGTCCTGAAGATCCCGGTCCTCGGTCTCGAGCTGCAGCGCGTCGTCTCGCTGCTCGCGCGACCGGAGGTCTTCCCCTACGCGAAGTTCACGATCACGGGCGCGGAGAACGTCCCGGCGGAGGGGCCGGCGATCCTCGTCGGCAACCACCGGTCCTACTTCGATGCGGTCACGATGGTCGTCGCGATGGGGCGGGCCGGCCGGGCATCGCGCTTCCTGGGCAAGAAGGAGCTCTTCGACGTGCCCGGACTGGGCGCCTTCTTCCGGGCGGGCGGGGGTATCAGCGTCGACCGACACCAGGACGACCCGGACAGTCCGGACGCCTTCGCCAACGCGGTGCGCTCCCTCTCCGGGGGAGAGATGGTCGCGATGATGCCCCAGGGGACGATCCCCCGGGGGATCCACTTCTACGAGCCGATGACCGGCTTCCCGGGCGCAGCCCGCCTGGCTCACCTGACCAAGGTGCCGGTCATCCCCTTCGCGCTGACGGGGACGGAGCAGGTCTGGCCGCGCTCCTCGAGGGTGCCCCGGGTGGCGAACCTGCTCAGGCCGCCCGAGGTGACGGTGACCTTCGGCGAGCCGGTCGATCTGAAGTACCGCTCGGTGCCGCGTGACATGGACCGGATCTTCGACGCGATCACCGACATGCTCCCGGAGGACGTGCGCACTCCGGACCGGCCGACGCTGGTCGAGCTGGCCAAGACCTACCCCGACGGCCGGGTGCCTGACGAGGACCGCTGGTTCGCGGTGGACGGCGAGGAGCAGGTCAGTCGGTCCTGAGCCTCGCCAGGGATGAGGTTCGGCCGAAACCCTTGACACAGGTCGAGGTGCATCCCCTAGTGTACGAGAGGTAGGACCACCGGACCACAGCCAGCGCAGGAGATCGATGTGGACAGCACAGGGGTGACGCCCGCCTTCACCGCGGTGAGGTCGGACCGGGCCTATCGGCAGGTCGTGACCCAGTTTCAGGCCCAGGTGCGTGCCGGCAACTTGCAGTCCGGGGACAAGCTGCCCCCCGAGCGCGAGATGGCAGTGCAGTTCGGGGTCGGCCGCAACTCGATCCGTGAGGCCATGCGGGAGCTCGATCTGCTCGGCCTCATCGACAGTCGCCACGGCGAGGGGACCTTTGTCGCGGCACCGTCCGCCGAGACCATCGCCAAGCCCTTCCGCGCGGTGATCGAGCTCTCGAGCACGGCGTCGGAGTCGGTCATGGAGTTCCGCCGTGCCGTCGAGCCCGGGGTGGCCGGCCTGGCGGCGAAGAACATCACGGACGAGGGGGTCGCGGAGCTGCAGGTGGCCCTCCTCGACTTCGAGGCAGCCGTGCACGGCGATCGGGTCGACGTGCGGGAGGCCGACGCCAACTTCCATCTCATGACAGGCAAGGTCACCGGCAACCCCACGGTGATCGGCGTGCACTCCGCGCTGTACTCCCTGCTCAAGGACTTCCGGGCGAGGCTCAGCCCGCAGAGCTATGACCCGACCGACTGTGCCGTGGCAGGGCACCGGAGGATCTTCGACGCCATCGTCGCGGGTGACAGGAACGCTGCCGCCCAGGCGATGAGGGAGCACCTCGACGAGGTCTCCGGCTCGCTGGAGTAGCTGGGCTCGACCTCGTGCACCGACAAAGGAGTCGACTGTGAGTAAAAAGGTAGGACCACCGGACCTTCGGGTCTACGCTGAGGCCGGATTCGGCGGACGCTTCGACCGGGGTGTGCGACCGGCCGTCGTCGTCATCGACTTCAGCCTGGGGTTCACCGACCCGGAGGCGCCGACCGGGTCGGACATGAGCGTCCAGATCGAGAACACGAACGCGCTCATCGCCGCGGCACGCGGCATCGACGCACCCGTGATCTTCACGAGGATCGCGTACGCGACACCCCGGCCCGATCTGACCTGGGTGCGCAAGGCCCGTGGCATGGCGGCTCTGACGGTTGACTCCCCATGGGTGGAGATCGACCCACGATGTGCGCGTCTGCCAGGGGACCCGCTGATCACGAAGGAGCACGCGTCAGCCTTCTTCGGCACCCAGCTCCACTCGTTGCTGACCTCCCGGGGTGTCGACACCGTGATCCTCTGCGGAGCGACCACCAGTGGGTGCGTGCGGGCGAGCGCCGTGGACTCCGTCTCTCTCGGTTTCCCCACCCTCGTCGGTCGCGAGTGCGTCGCCGACCGGGCGCAGGCACCACACGATGCCGCTCTCTTCGATCTGCAGGAGAAGTACGCGGACGTGGAGCCGGTGGACACCCTCATCGCCTACATCGACGACCTCTCAGGACACAGGAGCACTGCATGAGTACGGACCATCTGGGACAGCCGACCTTCTCGCACGAGACGCCGCGGCGTATCGGCCTGATCGTCCCGAGCTCGAACACGACGATGGAGACGGAGATCCCCCGGCTCATGGGCGCGCTGCCCCAGCCGCACACCTTCCACTCCAGCCGAGCACGGCTGCACACGGTGGATGCGGAGTCGCTGACGGCGATGGTGGCCGACGGTGACCGGTGCGCCGCAGAGCTCGCCGATGCGGCCGTCGACGTCATCGGCTATGCCTGTCTGGTCGCGGTCATGACCCAGGGGCCGGGAGCCCACGAGAGGATCGAGAGCCACCTGACCGAGGTCGTGCGTGCGAATGGTTCGGACGCGCCGGTGGTCAGCAGTGCCGGGGCGCTCGTGCGCACGCTCGACGCGCTCGGACTGACCAAGGTGGCGCTCGTCGCCCCCTACGTCCCCAGCCTGACTCGAACCGTCATCGAGTACCTGGGCGGCTACGGGGTGGAGACCATCGACTGGGTCACGCTCGGGGTGGCTGACAACTGTGACGTGGGTCGTCTCGACCCAGACTCCCTGGTCGAGCACGTGCGAGGGCTGGACCTGGCCGACGCCGAGGGGATCGTCCTGTCGGCCTGCGTGCAGATGCCCTCGCTCGACGCGGTCGAGAAGGTCGAGGCCGAGTTCGGACTCCCGGTCGTCACTGCGGCAACGGCCACGACGCGAGAGATCGTCCAGGCCATCGATGTGCCCGTCCCCGACGGAACGGGTGGCGGGAGCGCGCTCCGGTCGAGCGAGCGGACGTCGGCATGACGACGGTCAGGGAGGAGATCCTGCGTGGGGCGAGGACTAGGACGATCCGCGCCAACGGACTCCGCCACCGGGTGCTCACCTTCGGCGTCGGCGCCCAGGACCTCGTGCTCGTCCCGGGGATCACGAGTCCGGCGGAGACGGTGGAGTTCCTCTCGGATGCCCTCCCCGAGTTCACCGTGCACGTCCCCGACCTCCGGGGTCGGGGACTCACCGACCGTGCCGTCGCCGGCGAGTACACCACTGGCCACTACCGTCAGGATCTGGCCGAGATCCTGCCCGTGCTGGACCTGACCGACCCCGTCGTCGTCGGTCACTCCTTGGGCGCTCGGATCGTCGCTGCATGGGCGCTCGCCGGTCACGCTGCGAGAACCCGGATGGTCCTCGTGGACCCGCCGCTGTCCGGCCCCGGACGGCCGTACCCGATGCCGGCCACCTCCTTCGCGCGACAGCTGGCCGAGGCCAGGGAGGGCACGACCGCAGAGGCGGTCCGCGCCTACTTCCCGGACTGGCCGGAGCGCGAGCTTCGGCTGCGGGCGGAGGTGCTGGCGGAGTGCGACGAGACCGCGGTCCTCGAGAGCCACGCCGGCTTCGAGGAGGAGGACTTCCTCCCCACCTGGGACCGGCTGCGTGGACGTATCGCGCTGATCCATGGCTCACGCAGCCCGGTCGTGACGACGGCCGACATCGAGGAGCTGACGCGGAGAAATCCGCACATCCCGATCGTCGGGGTTGCCGACGCCGGCCACATGGTCCCGTGGGACAACCTCCCGGGGTTCGTCCGCGCGCTTCGTCAGCTGCTCGCTGCTGACGCCGATCACCACCACACACGAGAGAGGTACCTCCCATGACGAACCTGCAATCGATGGACGTGCTCGACGCCTTCCGGCGTCAGCTCGAGATGTCCAAGGTGACGAAGGGGGAGCACGTCGTGCTCCTGTCGGAGCCCGGAAGTCGGAGCGACTACGTCGAGGCGGCTTTCGGTGCCGCCTCGACCCTCGGCGCGCACGTGATGGCCGTGACCGTTCCCTCGGGGATCCCCGCGCCGACTCCGGCCACGCACACCGGATCCGGTCCGGGACTGGTGTCCGTCCTCGAGGACACCGTCGCCCAGGAGCTGCTGGCGAAGGCGGACCTCGTCGTGGACCTCACCCGGGAGGGCTTCATCCACGCCCCTGTGCAGCAGGAGATCCTGGATGCTGGGACGCGGATCCTCTTCGTCTGCGACGCACCCGATGTCCTGACGCGCAACATGCCCCGGGCAGAGGACAAGGACGACGTCCTCGCCGCCGTCGAGGCAGTGCGCTCCGCCGAGGAGATGACCGTCAGCTCGGTACACGGCACCCGGCTGCGCGTGCCGCTGTCCAACTGCCACCCCGGCTACCAGACGGGCTTCGCCGATGACCCCGGGCGCTGGGACCACTGGCCGTCGAAGATGTGCCTCTTCTGGCCGGAGGCGCCCAGCGGGCGCATCGTGCTGGCGCCGGGCGACATCCTGCTCCCCTTCAAGGAGTACGTCCGGTCCGAGGTGGTGCTCGAGATCGTCGACGGCCACATCGAGTCCATCGAGGGAGGGGCAGACGCGCGGACGCTCGAGCGGTTCATGTCGGACTCAGCGGACAAGTGGGCCCGTTACACCTCCCACATGGGGTGGGGCCTGATGAGGACTGCGGACTGGTTCGCCACGGCGATGTACGGCAAGCACGAGATCATGGGTATGGAGGCCCGGGCCTTCGCCGGGAACTTCCTGTGGTCCACCGGGCCGCAGCCCTTCCTCGGGCGGGACTCGCACGCCCACCTGGACATCGCCATGCGTGATTGCACGGTGGAACTCGACGGCCGCGCAGTCGTCGCCGATGGCGCGCTGGTCGCGTGAGGGGGCAGGAGATGAGTGCAGACATGAGCAGTGAGATCGTCGTCGTCGGTGCCGGGATCGGTGGTCTGTCCGCAGCCCTGGCGCTGCGGGCACGTGGTCATCGAGTCACCGTGCTGGAGCAGGCTCCTCGTCTGGGGGAGATCGGAGCAGGCCTCCAGATCGGCCCCAACGCGTCGCGGATCCTCTACCGACTGGGGTTGGGGGAGTGGCTCGACTCCGCAGCCCTCGTCGTCGAGGAGTCGGTGCGTCGACGATGGAGTACTGGAGAGATCCTCACGAAGACGACCTTGGGGTCCGGTGCCCGCGAGAAGTTCGGCGCTCCCTACCTCCACCTGCACCGTGCAGACCTCCACCAGATCCTCCTGGACGGTGCGACCCGCACTGATGCCCCGGGGGAGCCGGTCACCGTGGAGATCGACAGCCGGGTCGCTGCTGTCGACGACGTCGACACGCCGCGCCCTGCGGTCCGTACGGACGACGGACGCCTCTTCCGCGGTGATGTCGTGGTCGGTGCCGACGGCATCAACTCGGCCGTGCGAGGTGCCGTGGACGCGCCCTCGGGCATCGTGCAGAGCGGGGACATGGCCTACCGGACCCTGATCCCGGCCGATCAGGTGCGGCAGGACCCCGCCACGCGGTGGATCTTCGACTGGCCGGCCGCGAACTTCTGGCTGGGCGACCAGCGTCACGTGGTGATGTACCCCGTCCGGGACATGAGCTTCGTCAATGTCGTGGCGATCGCTCCGGTCTCCGATCTCGTGCAGGCCGAGGACCGGGCCCTGGTGCCGGCCGAGGAGATGCGGCGACACTACGAGGGCTGGGACACCCGACTGACCCGGCTGTTGTCCTACTCGGACGAGGAGGTCATGGCCTGGGCGCTCAACTACCAGGAGCCGTTCACCCCCTGGAGCAGCGGCCACGTGACCTTGCTCGGTGACGCCTGCCACTCGATGCTTCCCTACTTCTCCCAAGGAGCGTCGCAGGCCATCGAGGACGCGGCGGTGCTCGCGGAGGAGCTGGGCGGCACCGGCAGGGGTGAGCAGTCCGTCCCCGAGGCCCTGGCGCAGTACACCGACCGGCGGGCCGAGCGAGCGGCCGTGGTCCAGCAAGGGGCCGTGGGCAACAGGCAGCTCTTCCACCTGCCCGATGGGCCCGAGCAGCGGGCCCGGGACGCGCGGTTCAGGGAGCACCACCAGGAGTCGGACGTCTCCTTCGACTGGATCTACGCAGGGACCCCGCTCGAGGACGACTCGCCGCTGCTGACGGCGTAGGCAAGCCAGACCGACAAAGGAGTCGAGATGAGCACCATTCGTAGAAGGAGATCCTCCGTCATCATCGCCGGAGCGATCGTGGCGGCACTGGGAGGGGCGGCGTGCTCGAGCAATGCGCCGGCTGTCGGAGAGAGCGGCGACCCCGTCGTCCGCTTCTCCGGCCTCCCCGACCCGGCGCCGCTCCCGGTCATCGTCATGCAGGAGGAGGGGCTGGACGAGAAGTACGGCTTCGAGGCCGATTTCGTGGAGATCGATCCCGATATCGCGACCACCTCGTTCCTCATGGGGGAGAGCGACATCGCGATCGACCAGGACGCGGTGTCCTCGTCGATCGCCAACAACGAGGGCCACGACGTCGTCTCGTTCTACCCGGCGCTGGCCAACACCGCCTCGATCGTGGCGGGGCCGGACAGCGGCATCAAGGGGCCGAAGGACCTCGTCGGTAAACGTGTCGGCCACTTCGGCATGGACTCGGGGACGACCCAGGCGCTCAGCGTCTCCCTCAAGCAGGCCCACGGCATCGACATCAACGACTTCGAGCTCGTGCAGTCCTCACCGGCCTCGCTGCCGGAGCTGCTCGCCAGTGGCGAGGTCGATGCCATCTTCGACTACGAGCCGTACAGCGCCAATGCCATCAAGCTCACGAAGGGTGAGTACATCTTCCAGGTGACCCCCTACTGGGAGAAGGCGACGGGGTGGTCGCCGGCACTGGCGATGCTCACCGCGCGCCGGGACTGGCTCTCCGACAACCCCGAGCTGTCACGCGATGTGCTCAAGGCGTGGAAGGAGGCGGAGAAGATGGTCTCGGACTCCGACTAAGAGATGTTCCTGGAGGAGCCCTACGCCTCGTTCCTCAATCGGGACTCGACGGAGGAGCTGCGCACGCTCGCGAAGTACTGCGACCGGTTGGAGTGCTACACGGGCAGCTGGGACGCGGCGGACGTGAAGAAGCAGAACACCTACCTCGGCCATCTGGTCGACCAGGACATGCTCGACGCCGTCCCGGACAACGCCCCGGCAGCGACCCTCGAAGAGGTGACCGGATCATGACCACGGTCTCCGTCCAGAGGTCCTCGACCCGACCGGTCCGCTCCGGTCCGGAGCGCCGGCGGCGCATCGAGATCGCCTTGTCCCTGACCGGCTTTGCCTCATTGCTCGTGGGGTGGTGGCTCCTGGGCGATGCGACCCGTTTCCTCCCGGGCATCGGGGAGGTCCTGCGGACCTTCCCGGAGTTCCTCGGGAGCTCCCTCGTGTGGCGTGAGGTCGCGCTGACGACCGTGAGGGTCGTGGGGTCCTTGGCGATCGCCTTCGTCCTGGCCGGGGTCGCGGCCCTGGTCATGGTGCGCAGCAGGTTCTGGGGGCAGGTGGTCTCGGCCTACGTGGCCGTGGCGACCGCAGTACCCAGCACGATCCTCGCCCTGCTCGCACTCTTCATCTTCCGCAAGTCCGATGCCGGAGTGATCTTCGTGGTGGTCGTGACCACCCTGCCCTTCATCACGGTGCTGCTCCACGAGGGGCTCCGGGCCACGAGCCGCTCACTCGACGAGATGAGCGCTGTCTACCGGATCCGCGGGATGGAGTCGATCCGGCACGTGCTCATGCCACAGGTCACCCCGTACGCCTTCACCGCCCTGCGCAATGAGTACGCGCATGCGTGGAAGGTCGTCGTCCTCGCCGAGCTGTTCATCATCAACAGCGGCATGGGCTGGCAGTTCTCCCAGGCATTCGACCGGTTCCAGCTGGTCCCGGTCATGCACTGGCTCCTGGTGTTCATGCTCATCCTGCTGGCCACCGAGTATCTGATCATTCGCCCGCTCGAGGCGCGGGTGCTTCGTTGGAAGGACAAGTCATGACCGCACACAAGGACGCCCCCACCATCCGAGGTGAGGCGCTGATCACCGTCGATGACGTGTCGATCGGTTATGCCGACAAGGTCGCCGTCGAAAAGGTCGACCTGACGGTCCGCCCGGGTGAGTTCGTGTCGATCATCGGCCCGAGTGGGTGTGGCAAGTCGACGCTGCTCCACCTGCTGTCGGGCCTCAACGAACCCTTGCGCGGCAGCGTGTCGGTGCGTGGTGTGGACTCGACCGGCTCGATGGGATCCGCGCTCAAGGTGGGATACGTCTTCCAGGACCATCGCCTGCTGCCCTGGCGGACGGTGGCGCAGAACCTCGACATCGCGATGAAGAATGCGAGCGTGCCGCAGGAAGAGTGGGCCGGGCGTCGTTCGCGGTACCTGTCCCTCCTGCACGTCGCGGACCACGAGGCGTCCTACCCCCTTCGCCTGTCGGGTGGTCAGCGGCAACGCGTCTCGATCGCGAGGGCCATGGCGGTCAGTCCGGACGCCGTGCTCATGGACGAGCCCTTCAGCGGGCTGGACGAGGTGACGGCACGCACGATCCGTCGGGAGCTCGACGGCTCCCGGACCGACGAGGACCCCGCCACGATCTTCGTCACCCACTCGATCCGGGAGGCGCTGTACCTCTCCGACCGGGTGGTCATGCTCAGTCGTGGGCCGGCCCACGTGATCAAGGAGATCGTCGTCGACATCCCGAGGCCACGCGCCTACGACGACAGCACTCTCGCTGAGCTCGAGCGAACGATCGTCGACGAGGTCCTCGAGCAGTGGGAGGTCCAGCCCGATCGGACCCCGGCGAGGAGCGCGTCGTGACTGCGCTGGCAGCACCGACAGGATCACGAAGGGCGATAGTCGCCTCGTCCTCGGGCCGTCGCGCGATCATGCACAAGGGGGTGGCCTGGGGCGCTGCCGCAGTCATCGCGCTGGTGGTCTGGGAGGTGATCAGCTACTTCTCCACCCCATGGGTGCCCTCCACGGCCGAGGTGGCCGCCAGTACGTGGTCCGTCATCACCAACCCCGAGTCCCTGGGGCAGGCAGCCGTCACGCTGCGGCGGGTGGCACTCGTGACCGTCGCGTCGCTGGTGGTCGGCGTGGCGCTCGGCCTGGCAGCGGGGTTCTCCTGGCAGGTTCGGGCCTTCGTCCGCCCGGTGCTGGTCATCGGGTTGGCCGTTCCGGACCTCGTGTACCTGATCATGGCAATCCTCATCCTCGGGGCGACCGAGTCCTCGGGGGTCATCGCCATGACGATCGCCATCATCCCGCTCGTGACCAACGCCGTCCTCGGCTCGGTCCTGGCCCGCGACGCCGGCCTCGACGAGATGGCGAGGACCTATCGGTTCAGCCGGTCGGACTACGCCCGCCACGTGGTGCTCGAGCAGCTGAAGCCGGCGCTGGCCGCTGCGGTGAAGACCGGGTTCGCCTTCTCCTGGAAGCTCATCGTGCTCATGGAGGCCCTGACGATGCCGGACGGGATCGGGGCGCGCATCTACGAGGGGTTCCGCTACCTGCGCCCCCAGGAAATGCTCGCCTGGGCGCTGGTCTTCATCGTGGTGATGAAGATCGTGGAGCAGCTCCTGGTGCGGCCCTTGCGGTCCAAGCAGTACTGAGTTTCGGCTGCCCTCTGCTGTCATGGGTTCGAGGGGCGCCCCCCGATGGCGGGGCGCCCCTCGAACCCTGTCCGGAGAGGTGTCAGTCCCCGACGTCCCAGGCGTCGTAGGCGTAGACCCAGTCCGCATTGCCGCCGTCCTTGAGCCACTCGTTGCCCCGGGAGCCGACCTGGATCTGCGCGGTGCGCTCCGTGCGCAGGGCCTCGTAGGCCCTCAGGCCCTTCGGGGCGCCGTGCTCAGCCAGGCTGCGCGCGAGCACGACGGCATCCTCGATCGCCTGGCCAGCGCCCTGGGCCATGAAGGGCATCATCGGGTGGGCCGCATCGCCGAGGAGCGTGGCTCCGCCCGCCCCCCACGTGGTGAGGGGCTCGCGGACGTACAGCGCCGAGATGAGCACCTCGTCGCAGGCGTCGAGGAGGGCGCGGGCGTCCTCGTGGAAGTCGGAGTACGCGGCGCGCAGGTCCTCGATGCGCCCCGGCGTGGTCCAGGACTCCTCGGACCAGCTCTCCCGGTGCTCGGTGGCGAAGACGAAGGTCTCCTCGCCGCGGGTCAGGGGGAAGGTGACGATCTGCGTGTAGCGGTCCTTGCCCCAGAACTTGGTGAAGCAGTCGATGCCGGGCAGATCGGCCACCCGCTCGGTCGGCACCACGCCGCGGTAGGCGACGGTCCCGGTGAAGTCGGGGTGCTCCTCGCCGAGGATGCTGCGGCGTACCGCCGAGTGGATCCCGTCGGCGCCGACGACGACATCCGCCTCTTCGGTGGTGCCGTCCGCAAAGCGGAGGGAGACGGCGTCACCCGACGGGTCGCATGACTCCAGTGCGTGGCCGAGCCGTACGGCCTCGTCGCCGACGGCGGCTTCGAGCGCGGTCATCAGGTCTGCGCGGTGGATCGTCAGCTGCGGTGCCCCGTACTCCTCCTCGGCGGTGTCGGACATCGGTAGCCGGGAGGTCTCCTCGCCGGTGTACCCGTCCCGACTGATCCGGTACCGCGGTCGGGCCGCATCCCGGCGGAGGACGTCACCGACGCCGAGGGGGTCCAGGGCCCGGACCGCGTTGGGGGTGAGGTTGATGTCGGCGCCGACCCGACCGAAGGCGCTCGTGCGCTCGTGCACGACAGCGTCGAGTCCTTCTCGGCGCAGGGCGAGCGCCAGCGTCAGTCCTCCGATGCCGCCACCGATGATTGCGATCCGCATGTCTGTGACCTCCTGTCGACGGACTCCATCGTCCGTGGATTGCCTGAGCAGCTGTGGGCAGGGCCGCGGCGAGATTTTTTCGGGGTGCCACTTGACCACGGCTGGTGACTGCTCCAAGATAACTTACAGCAAAAAGGTTGAGCACAAAGATGTGCGCCTGGGTCGACTCGGAGGAACGTCATGAAGACAACGCGCAAGGCAGTCCTGGCCGGCGCTGCGGGAGCAGCCCTCCTGCTGGCGGGTTGCGGTGGCAGCAGCGAAGGGGGCACGGGCGCCACGGACGGCGAGCTCGAGAAGACCGAGATCACCGTCGGCTCCCTTCCTCTGGCGGACTATGCGGCTCTTTACTGGGCGGACGAGAAGGGCTTCTTCGAGGACGAGGGGCTCGATGTGACGATCAAGCCGGTCCAGGGTGGCCCCGCCGGTGTGCAGAAGGTCGTCTCCGGCGAGCTCGACTTCACCAACTCCACCCCCTTCGGCACGGCCATGGCCGTCGACTCGGGCCTGCCGATCCGGTCGGTCGTGCTCACCAGTGCGCTGGCCGACAACGGGATCGGGATCTTCGTGCCGAAGGGCTCGTCCATCAAGGACATGAAGGACCTCGACGGCAAGTCGATCGGGATCAACACCACGAAGAACATGGGTGACATCACCTTCAACGCCCTGGCGAAGGACAAGGGGGTCGACGTCTCACCGAAGTGGGTCGAGGTGCCCTTCCCCGAGATGATCAGTGGCGTCAAGGCGAAGTCCATCGACGCCGGGTACATGCCCGAGCCCTTCATGTCAGCCGCCCGTGACGGCGGCCTCCGCCAGGTCGTGGACAACACCGAGGGCCCGAACAAGGGCCTCGCCGGGTCGACCTATGTCTCGAGCCAGAAGTTCCTCGACGCCAACCCCGACACGGCAGCCGCCTTCTCCCGTGCGATGTACAAGGCCGGCGGCGACCTGGAGAAGAACGAGGACGAGCTGCGGACGTGGCTGCCCTCCATCGCCAAGCTCGACAAGGACCTGGCCAAGAAGCTCCCGCTGCCGACCTACTACTCGACGATGGACGAGGAGTCGTACGGCAAGGCGCTGGACATCCTCAAGGAGCAGGAGCTCGTGAAGCAGGACCTCGACGTCGACAAGACCGTCTGGGCCCCCAAGAAGTCCTAGGTCCCAACCGGGGTGGGGCCGGTGGCCGGCCCCACCCCGAGGAAAGGAGGCTCGGATGCGACTCATCCGTGAACCGCTCGATGCCAGGCGCCAGGTCGTCCTCGGCGCCATCGGTGTGGTCGGGGTCGCCGGGCTCATGGAGCTGCTGACGCAGACCGTCCTCACCAAGGACGGGCTCCCGGTCCCGAGCCGGATCGTCGGCAGCCTGGGGGGCCTCGTCGGCGACGTGGCCTTCCGGGAGGCAGTCCTCTTCACCCTGGCCGAGTGGATGCTCGGCCTGGCGGTCGCGGCCGTCGTCGGTGTGCTCGTCGGGGCGGCCATGGGTGTCTCCCGCGCGGCGATGATCACCTTCGGCCTGCCGGTGGAGGCCTTCCGCGTGCTGCCCTCCATCGCCCTCGGCCCGATCCTCGTGCTCCTGCTCGGCAACGGCATGCTGCCGCTCGCGCTCACCGTCTCCCTGGCCTGCGTCTGGCCGATCCTGCTCAACACGATGTACGGCGTGAAGGGGGCCGATACGACCGCGATCCAGACCGCCGAGAGCTTTGGCCTGCCCCGCCGGGAGGTGGTGCGCCGGGTCATCCTCCCCTGCGCCCTCCCCTTCGCCTTCACCGGCGTGCGGATCGCGGCCTCGATCGGTCTGATCGTCGCCGTCTCGGCCGAGCTGCTCGTGGGTGGTGGTGTCGGGATCGGCGGCTACGTGCTCGTCAACAGCGCGAATGCGACCAACCTCGACCTCGTCTACGCGGCGACACTCGTCGCCGGCGTCCTCGGCGTGCTCGTCTCGCTGGTGATGTCGGCCATCGACGCCAAGGTCTTCAACTGGAAGAAGGGACTGGCCCAATGACGGTTCAGCAGCTGCAGCCGACGCTCAGCCGGGCCACGCCCGAGCAGGCCCGGCGCGCGAAGCCGCGTGGCCACCTCGGAATGCCCGTGCGCGTGGGTCTGCGACTCCTCGTGCCGGTCGTCCTCCTGGCCCTGTGGTGGGCGCTCTCGCGCTCGGCCACCGCCGGCTACTTCATCCCCGGGCCCTGGGAGGCCTTCCGCACGGCCGGCTCGATGTTCCTCTCGGGGGACCCCACCCAGCTCTTCCTCGGCGATGCGGCCTTCGACCACTTCCTGCCGAGCGTCGCCCGCGCCCTCGCCGGGCTGGGCCTCGCTCTCGTCATCGGTGTCGCGGTGGGGATCGTCCTCGGCATCTTTCCGGTGATGCACGCGCTCTTCCAGCCGATGGTCCACCTGGGCCGCTCGCTGCCGAGCCCGGCCCTGCTTGGGGTCTTCTTCCTGCTCTTCGGTATCGGTGACTCCCCGAAGGTCTTCCTCATCGCCTTCAGCGTGGTGTGGCCGATCCTCTTCAACACCATCGACGGCGTGATGTCGGTCGGTGAGATCCGCTCCCAGGCGGCCGCCGTCTACCGCATCCCCGCGCGCCTCGTCCTGACTCACATCGTCCTGCCCGGGGCCTCGCCCAAGATCTTCGCGGGCATCCGGACGGCGATGTCCATGTCCTTGATCATCATGATCATCTCCGAGCTGCAGAAGTCCGACAACGGGCTCGGCTACCTGCTCGTCTCCACCCAGCGGGACTTCAACTACCCCGGGTTCTTCGCGGTGCTCATCGTGCTCGCGCTGCTCGGGGTCGTCATGAACTTCATCTTCCTTCAGATCGAGCGCCGGGTCCTGGCCTGGCACCGAGGAGTGACGGCACAGAATGACTGACTCGACCGCACAGGCCACCGCGACCGTCCCCGAGCTCCTGCTCGACG
>JBQGNO010000037.1:0-16453 GCA_052087725.1 Janibacter sp.
GCTGGCCCCCGCCGACAAGAAGCTCTATGCCCTGCGCGACATCACCGGGACCGTCGAGGCGATCCCGCTCATCGCCTCCTCGATCATGAGCAAGAAGATCGCCGAGGGCACCGGCGCGCTCGTCCTCGACGTCAAGGTCGGGTCGGGGGCCTTCATGAAGACCCGCGAGGACGCGACCGAGCTCGCCCGCACCATGGTCGACCTGGGCGCGGATGCCGGTGTGCAGACCGTCGCGCTGCTCACCGACATGTCCGCCCCGCTCGGGCTGACCGCCGGCAATGCCCTCGAGGTCCGGGAGTCCCTCGAGGTGCTCTCGGGCGGCGGACCGCAGGACGTCGTCGACCTGACCGTCGCCCTCGCCGACGAGATGACCCGCGCCGCGGGCACGGTCGTCGGCGAGGACGAGCTGCGGGCGGCCCTCGCCGACGGCCGCGCCATGGATGTCTGGCGGCGGATGATCTCCGCGCAGGGGGGCGACCCGGATGCGGCGCTGCCCACCGCGGCCGAGACCGAGACGATCACGGCCGACGCCGACGGTTACCTCGACGAGGTCGATGCGATGTCCGTCGGGATGGCGGCCTGGCGCCTCGGTGCCGGCCGGGCGCGCAAGGAGGACCCTGTCCAGGCAGGTGCCGGCGTCGAGCTGCACGCCCGCCCCGGCGACCGGGTGACCCGGGGGCAGCCGCTGCTCACCCTGCACACCGACACCCCGGAGCGCTTCGGCCGGGCCCATGAGGCGCTCGACGGGGCCTGGCGGATCAGCGCGCAGGCGCCCACGACCGGGCCCGTCGTCCTCGACCGGATCACCGCGCAGGAGGCCTGACGTGCCCGAGCTCAACGACGCTCCGTCGATCATCGACGTCCCCGGTGGCAAGGTCATCGCCGAGCACGTCGGCCGGGTGGCCACCGGGACCGAGGCGATGTCGGTCGCCCACATGCAGGCGCCACGCGGGTGGACCGAACCCGCGCAACGGCCCGACTTCGACGAGGTCACCGTCGTCGTCTCCGGCACGGTGCTCGTCGAGCACGAGGGCGGGACCACCACCGTCGCGGCCGGACAGAGCATCGTCACCCGGGCGGGGGAGCGGGTGCGCTACTCGACCGGGCCCGACGGCGCCGAGTACGTCGCCATCTGCACGCCGGCCTTCGCCCCGGACACCGTCCACCGCGAGGAGCAGTCATGACCTTGGACGAGGCGGCGATCCGCTCCCTTCCCAAGGTGGTGCTGCACGACCACCTCGACGGCGGCGTGCGGCCGGCGACCGTGCTCGAGATCGCCGACGAGGTCGGCCACGAGCTGCCGGTCACGGGTTCAGACCGGACCGCAGAGGGGCTCGCGCGCTGGTTCCGTGAGTCGGCCGACTCCGGGTCGCTCGAGCGCTACCTCGAGACCTTCGTGCACACCGTGGGGGTCATGCAGACCGCTCCCGCGCTGCGCCGGGTCGCCCGCGAGAGCGTGCTCGACCTCGCCCGCGACGGCGTCGTCTACGCGGAGTCGCGGTACGCGCCCGAGCAGCACCTCGTGGGCGGCCTCACCCTGGAGCAGGTCGTCGAGGAGGTCGACGCCGGCTTCCGCGAAGGGGAGGAGCAGGCGGCCGCGGAGGGGCACCCGATCGTTGTGCGGTCACTCCTCACGGCGATGCGCCACGCGGCGAAGTCCCGGGAGATCGCCGAGCTCGCGGTGCGCTACCGGGACCGCGGCGCCGGGGGCTTCGACATCGCGGGTGCCGAGGCCGGGCACCCACCGAGTCGGCATCTCGACGCCTTCGAGTACCTGCGCCGGGAGAACGCCCACTTCACGATCCATGCCGGTGAGGCCTTCGGTCTGCCGAGCATCTGGGAGGCGCTGCAGTGGTGCGGCGCAGACCGGCTCGGCCACGGGGTGCGGATCGTCGACGACATCGGCTTCGGTGGGGGGACCGTCACGGACGACCCGTTCGCTGCAAACCTCGCTGCCCGCGAGGACCCCTCACAGCTACGGCTGGGGCGCCTGGCCGCCTACGTCCGGGACACGCGCGTGCCGCTCGAGATGTGCCCGCACAGCAATGTCCAGACCGGTGCCGCACCCTCGATCGCGGCGCACCCGATCACGCTGCTCACCCGGCTGCGCTACCGCGTCACCCTCAACACCGACAACCGGCTGATGTCGGACACGTCGATGACCCGGGAGATGCACGCCCTCGTCACCGAGGCCGGCTGGGACATCGACGACCTGCGCTGGGTCACGACCAACGCGATGAAGTCCGCCTTCCTCCCCTTCGACGAGCGGCTGGCACTCATCGAGGGCACGATCAAGCCGGGCTACGCGGCTGGGTCGGGCGGACGGTAGAGGTGGGGTTGGCGCGACTCAGGCCGAAGTCCGTCACGACAACTGTCACCTGTAGACCGACGAAGGGATTTCGGCCAAGCGCCGGCCCCAGCTCGTCGTCCGCCCGACCCTCACCGCCTCAGTAGGTACCGGTGGGCGCGGCGTCGTGAGCGTGTCCCGGCTCGGGGACGACGAGGCCGGCCGCGCCGAGCTGCTCGGCCTCGGCGAGGAGGGCCGTGGTGCTCGAGGTGCCGATGCGGGTGACGCCCTCGGCGAGCATCGCCAGCAGGGTCGGGATGTCACGGACGCCACCGGAGGCCTTGACCTCCATGGCCTGCGGGGTGTGGGCCCGCATCAGGGCGACGTCGGGGAGCGTGGCCCCGCCGCCGGCGAACCCGGTGGCGGTCTTGGTGAAGTCCGCCCCGGCGTCGACGCTGGTGCGGCAGGCGTCGACCTTCGCCTGCTCGTCGAGGAGCGCGGTCTCGAAGATCACCTTGACGATCACTCCCGCCTCGTGACCGACCTCGACGACCGCGGCGATGTCGTCACGCACCGCGGTGAGGTCGCCACCACGCAGACGGCCGATGTTGAGCACCATGTCGAGCTCGGTGGCGCCGTCGGCGAGGGCCTGCCGCGACTCGGCCACCTTGGCGGCCGTCGACGTGGTGCCGTGGGGGAAGCCGATGACCGTGCACACGCGCGTCGGGCTGCCGTCGACCGTGGCGATGGTGTCCGTGGCGAGGGCGACATCGCTCGGCCGGACGCAGACGCTCCAGATGTGTTGCGCCGCGAGCTCCCGGACCGATCCGGCGACCTCGTCAGGGGTCAGCTCCGGCTTGAGCAGGGCGTGGTCGATGAGGTCGGCGACGTCCTGGACGGTCAGGATCGTGCCCGGGGCGAAGGGGGGACGCGTCATGGCCTACAGCCTACGGTCGTCGTCAGCCGGGCCGGTCCACCCAGCGCGACCCGATCTCCACGAGGTCTCCGGCCCCGGCGGTGAGCTCGGCCACGAGGGGTGCGAGGGTCGACGACTCGCCGGCGGGCATCCCGAGCCGCAGGGTCACGGCGGAGGCATAGGTGGTGTCGAGGAGGAGGACCCCGCGTGAGCGCAGCTCGTTCTCGATCCGTCCGGCCTCGGCGTGGGAGACGACCAGCTCGTGCTCGAGCAGGAGGGAGCGCTCCAGGGTCCCCACCGACTCGAGTCCGGCCCGTACGGAGTCGCCGTAGGCCCGGACCAGTCCGCCGGCACCGAGCAGCACGCCGCCGAACCATCGGGTGACGACCGCGACGACATCGCTGACCTCGTGCCCGCGCAGCACCTCGAGCATCGGGGCTCCCGCGGTCCCGGCGGGCTCACCGTCGTCGGAGGAGCGGTGCAGACCGCCGTCGGCCCCGATGACGAAGGCGGAGCAATGGTGCCGGGCGTCCCAGTGCTGCTTGCGCAGTCGGCCGACGACGGCCCGCGCGTCCTCCTCGGACTCCACCTGCACGAGCGTGCAGAGGAAGCGGGAGCGCTTGATCTCGATCTCCGCCTCGCCGTCGCGCGCGATCGTCAGGTAGGAGGTGCTGGACACGCGGAACCCTCAGGCCCGGGGGGCGGAGGCGGCACATGTCATGGCGTCAGCCTAGGTGCTGCGCTCTCTGACCCATCCGTGCGGGACCGCCGGCGACGAGGGATTCGGCCAGGGTCGTTCGCCAGTAGGTGACCCCCCTGCCGGTCCGGCGCTTGTCGACGAGACCGGCGCGGTTGAGCACTCCGAGGTGGTAGGAGATCGTCGACTCCGACCGGCCGTCGATGCGGCTGAGGTCGCGGGTCGTGCGTGGTTGGTCGAGCGAGGCGAGGATCGCGTGACGTCCCCGGCCGATGAGGCCGTCGACGTCGTCGGGCCGGTGCTCGTGCTGCTCCCCGGACCAGAGCACGGCGGTGCCGGTCGCCGGGTAGATCAGGACCGGGTCGAGCGGGCGCTCGGCAGAGAACTGCACGGGCCCGCCGTGAGCGACGCTCGGGACGAGGAGGACCCCGTCCGCCCAGTCGACGACGCCTTCGTACGGACGGTGGACCGTCAGCTCCTCCCCGGTCCAGGTGAGGTCACCGAGATCGTGGAGCATCGCACCCCAGCCCGTGGCCGAGATCTGCTCGGCGCGGTGGGCGACGTCGGCCTCGAGGACCGAGCAGACGAGTGGCCAGTCCTGCGCGAGTGCCACGGTGAAGTACGCCTCGACGACGCGGGCCGCCTCCTCGGCGACGGCCCGGGGGCCGGCTGTGATGACTCGGGCGAGGGCATCGGGGGTCGGCCGTCGCCAGGCCCGGTAGGCCTCCTCGGAGGTGAACTGCGCCAGCACCTCCGGACGCGCCGGACGACCGTCGAGCCCGACGTCGAGGTGGTAGTCGACGAGGTCCTCCGGTGTCCTGGCGATGGCCTCGACCGCCTCCTCGATGGTCGCCCGCGGACCCGAGGGGAGCGGGGTGAGGAAGTCCGGGGTGTAGGGGTGGTTCGTCGGGCAGAAGGCGTGCAGGAGGGCGAGATCCGTGGCTTCGAGCCGGGCCCGCGCGCGGTGGTTCCACCGCCGGGTGTGGTGCAGCACTCCCGGAGGCGTCGGGTCGGGCGCGCCGCGCGAGTGCAGCGCAGCGCAGACCTCGACGGCAGGGGAGCAGGCGAAGCGCGACCGGGCGAGCACGGCACCGTCGACGAGGATGTGGATGCTCACCCGGTGACCTCCTGCCTGGCGTCAGCGCCGCCACACCTCCGCCTCCGTGATGAAGGCGGAGGACCCCGGACGTTCGGGCGTCCCACTCGTGACGATCTCGCCCTCCATCATGGACCCGCCGACGCGTCCGCGCCCTTCGAAGCACGGACCGAGCACGAGGTGGAGCGAGTGGTCGACGGCTCCCAGCGGGAAGTCGTCGGTGGTGAAGGACCGACGGTCGCGCACGTCGCCCATCCGGACGCTGACGTCGCCGGCGCGGATCCGGGCTCCGGTCGCCATGTCGATGTCGATGTGCGCAGGGGTGCGGTGGACGACGGGGGGCGGCCACGGCAGACCCTCGACCTCTGGGAAGTGCCGCGTGAAGTCCCTCTCCAGCCAGCGGGCCAGACGCGGTCGGCTGCTGTAGAGGTGCACCTCGTCGTCCTGCCAGCGGATGACGGCGGTGCCGCTGCCGTGCGGTGACCAGTCCACCCGCCACGCGGAGACATAGGCGGTGACCCGGTCCCCGTCGAAGAGCTGGAAGCCCGGGTTGGCCCCGACGAGCACGACCCGTCGGTCGGCCGGGTCGCTCATCGCCGTGCGGCCGGTGTCCGCCGCCGCGGCAGCCGGTCCGGCGGCAAGGGCCGAGGCGGCCGTGACGGAGGCTGCCAGGCCCGTGCCCAGGGCGGCGCGGCGACCGATCGGGTGACGAGGCGCCGGAGCGGTGGGGGATGCGGTCGAGTGGTCCATCGGGGTCTCCTGAGGTGGGTGGGGGACTCCAACCTCGTGCGCGCCCCGGTGGGGGACAAGGGATTCGAAGGTCGTCGAAACCTCGTCCGCTCAGACGGTGCCGAGCCGGCGCTCGGCCTGCGCGGGCGTGGACGTGGTGGCACCGAGCTCGCGGTGCCGTGCTACCACGCCCGGCTCGTCCCGCATGAGGAGGAGCCCGCGACGGATGAGCGTCATCGGCGGTTTGCGGCGCTCGGAGAGGTCGCGTGCCAGCCGCAACCCGAAGGTGTGCAGGCGGTGGTGCCGGATGCACCAGGCCGAGTGCAGCAGCCCGGCGGCGCGAAGGGAGGGGATCGCCTCCGCGGCGAAGATCCCCTCGGCGAGGACGAGGTCGTGCGGACGGGCCGTGACCGTGTGCTCACCCACGGCGCTCGAGGTGCTGATGTCGTAGATCGGCATGGACGCCGACCCGGTGTTGCACAGCCGACCCAGGGCGGCCACGGCGCTCGCGTGGTCCCAGCTGTCCGGGTGGTCCCAGTCGACCATCCCGAGCTCCGCACTGCGGGGCAGGTCCGGGGCGTCCGCCTCCTTGTAGAAGTCGTCGAGGCGCACGATGGGCCAGCCGTGGGTCCGGCTCAGCCGGTCGGCCAGACGCGACTTGCCCGAGCCGCTCGGGCCGGCGAGGACGACGACGCGACCGGTCGACGGGGTCTGGTCGGGCGCACTCACAGCCGGAGAGTCTAGGTGGTTCCTCCCCTTCGTCCTGCGCGCCCGGCGTCACTACGCAGGGATGGCTGACGCTCTGCCGTCGGCCGGGTCTGCACAACGACGCCGGGAGAGCCTAGAGCGCCGTCAGCGCCTCCATCGCGGCTCGTACCGAGGCGAGTCGTGCGGCGGCCCGCCCGCGGGCTGCGCCCAGGTCCTCACTCCCGGCGACCGGCTCGATCGCCTCGAGATAGACCTTGAGCTTCGGCTCGGTGCCGGAAGGGCGCACGATGATCCGGGTCGCGTCGTCGAGGAGGTAGCGCAGCCCGTCGGTGGGGGGCAGCGCAGCGCTGCCGAGGGCCAGGTCATCGGCCTGGGCGACGGGGGAACCGGCCAGCTGCCTCGGTGGGGTCGCGCGCAGGCGCGCCATGAGCACGACGAGGTCGGTGAGGTCGGTGACCCGGACGGAGAAGGCATCTGTCGCGTGGACGCCGAGCTGCGTGTGCAGGTCGTCGAGGACGGAGAGGAGGTCCCTCCCTTCGTCCTTGAGGATCGCGGCCAGCTCGGCGATGAGCAGCGCCGCGGAGACGCCGTCCTTGTCCCGTACCAGGTCCGGGGCGACGCAGTAGCCGAGCGCCTCCTCGTAGCCGTAGTGCAGGTCCTCGACCCGGGCGATCCACTTGAAGCCGGTGAGCGTCTCCTCGTGGGGCACCCCGGCCTGCGCACACATCGCCGCGAGCAGCCGCGAGGAGACGATCGAGCAGGCCATCCGACGGCCCTGCGGGACGCCGCGCATGATCAGGTGCGAGGCGAGCAGCGCACCGAGCTCGTCGCCGCGGAGCAGCCGCCAGCCTCCGTCGACAGCGGCGTCGGGCACGGCCACGGCGCAGCGGTCGGCATCGGGGTCGTTGGCGATGACGAGATCGGGGGAGGTCTCGCGCGCTCGGGCGAGGGCGGCGTCGAGGGCGCCCTCCTCCTCGGGGTTGGGGAAGGCCACGGTCGGGAAGTCAGGGTCCGGCTCGGCCTGGTCGACCACGCGGTCCGGCTCGGCGAACCCGGCGCCGGCAAAGGCCCGCTGCACCGTCGCGTCACCGACCCCGTGCAGGGAGGTGTGCAGGACCGTCACGTCGCGTGGGGTGTCCGGGGCGACGACACCGCAGATCGCCTCGAGGTAGTCCTCCACGAGCTCGGCGCCCAGGACCTCCCAGCCGGCTTCCGCGCGCGGCACCGAGGCGACGCTGGCGACACGGGAGATCTGGGCGGCAATCTGCTCGTCGCTCGGCGGCACGATCTGGCTGCCGTCACCGAGGTAGACCTTGTAGCCGTTGTCCTGCGGTGGGTTGTGGCTCGCGGTGACCATGACCCCGGCGTCCGCGCCGAGGTGCCGGATGGCATAGGCGAGGACGGGCGTCGGCAGTGGCTCCGGCAGGATGACCGCCCGCCCGCCGGCGGCGGTCACCACGGCGGCGGTGTCGGTGGCAAAGGCCTCGGAGTTGTACCGGGCATCCCGCCCGATGACGACGAAGGGGGACTCCGTCGCCTCCTGCAGGTGGGCCACGAGGCCCGCGGCGGCGCGGATGACGACGGCGCGGTTCATCCGGTTCGGCCCGGCACCGAGGGCACCCCGCAGCCCGGCCGTCCCGAACTGCAGCAGCCCGGCGAAGCGGTCGGTGAGGTCGGCGACCGCGGCGGGGTCACCCCCCTTCGAGGCCCCTCCGTCGCACCTCAGGACACCGCCTTCGCTCGCGGTGATGATCTGCATCAGCTCCGCACGGGTTTGCGGGTCGGGGTCGTCAGCGGCCCACTCGCGGGCCGCGGCGATGAGATCGGTGTCAGCGGCGGTCTCGGGGGAGTGGCGGCTCGCGTAGCTCACGACGCCTCAGATCCGGCCGACGATGCTCGCGAGGAGCGTGCCGCAGCGTTCCGCGGCAGCCTGCCCGGCGGCGACGACCTCGTCGTGGGCGAGCGGGGTCGGGCTGATGCCGGCGGCCTGGTTGGTCACGAGCGAGACGCCGAGGACCTCGAGCCCGGCCTCGCGGGCGGCGATCGCCTCGAGGGTGGTGCTCATGCCGACGAGGTCCGCACCGAGGATGCCGGCCATGCGCACCTCCGCGGGGGTCTCGTAGTGCGGCCCGCGGAACTGCGCGTACACGCCCTCACCGAGGGCGGGGTCGACCTCGCGGGCCAGCGCGCGCAGCCGGGGCGAGTAGAGGTCGGTGAGGTCGACGAAGTTCGCCCCCTCGATCGGGGAGGTGGCGGTGAGGTTGAGGTGGTCGCTGATGAGGACCGGCGTCCCCGGACCCCACTCGGGGCGCAGCCCGCCGCAGCCATTGGTGAGCACGATCGCCCGGCACCCGGCCGCGGCCGCGGTGCGCACGGCATGGACGACCGACCGCACGCCCCGCCCTTCGTAGTAGTGGGTGCGGGTGCCGAAGACGAGGGCGCGCCGCCCCGTGCCGGCGATGTCGACCGAGCGCATCTGCCCGGAGTGACCGGCGACCGCCGCCGCCGCGAAGCCGGGCACCTCGGCCTGCTCGATCGTCGCGACCGTCTCCCCGACGAGGTCCGCGGTCTGGCCCCAGCCGGACCCGAGGACGAGGGCCACGTCGTGGCTCCCGACGCCGGTGCGGTCGGCGATCACCGCCGCGGCATCACGGGCGAGGGCGAAGGGGTCCTGGGTCTGGCTGTCCTGGGTCACAGCGGCAATCTACAAGGGTGATTGGATGGGTGGTGTGACACGAACCAGTTCTGTTGTGATCCTCGGCGGCGGCCCCGGTGGCTATGAGGCGGCGCTCGTGGCCGCCCAGCTCGGTGCCTCCGTCACCGTCGTCGACCGGGACGGCATCGGAGGTGCTGCGGTGCTCACCGACTGCGTCCCGAGCAAGACCCTCATCGCGACCGCCGACTACCTCGGGGGGATCGAGACCGCCTCCGAGCTGGGCGTCCACCTCGAGGACCACGAGGGTGATGCCGCGACGGAGACCGTCGCGGAGCTCGGGGCGATCAACGAGCGGGTGCTCACCCTCGCCGCGGCGCAGTCCGCCGACATCCAGGCCCGTCTGACCGAGGTCGGGGTGCGGGTCCTCACCGGGGCCGGGCGTCTGGAGTCGCCGAGCCGGGTCGTCGTCGACACCGACGGCGGGACCGAGACCCTCGACGCCGATGTCGTCCTCGTGAGCACCGGGGCCACCCCGCGCGTGCTCGCCTCCGCGGAGCCCGACGGGGAGCGGATCCTCACCTGGCAGCAGATCTATGCCCTGCCCGAGATCCCCGACAAGCTCATCGTCGTCGGCTCCGGTGTCACCGGCGCCGAGCTCGCGCAGGCCTACCTCGGTCTCGGCACGGACGTCACGCTCGTCTCCTCCCGGGACCTCGTCCTGCCCCAGGAGGACCAGGACGCGGCCGCGGTGATCGAGGACGTCTTCCGCCGCCGCGGGATGACCATCCTCAACCGCTCCCGGATGGCCGGCGCCGAGCGGCGGGGCGACGGCGTCGTCGTCACGCTCGAGGACGGGCGCGAGGTCGAGGGCAGCCACGTGCTCATCGCCGTCGGCGCCGTCCCGCAGACCGGGGACCTTGGCCTCGAGGAGGTCGGGGTCGAGCTGAGCGACTCGGGCCACATCGTCACCGACCGCGTCTCGCGCACCTCGGTCCGGGGCGTCTACGCCGCCGGTGACTGCACTGGGGTCTTCGCGCTGGCCTCCGTCGCGGCCATGCAGGGCCGCACGGCCATGGCGAACGCCCTCGGCGATGCGGTGTCACCGCTGCGGATGTCGGCCGTCTCGAGCAATGTCTTCACCGACCCCGAGATCGCGACGGTCGGGGTGAGCGCCGCCGACGCGGAGGGCAACCCGGACATCGAGGCCGTGATGATGCCGCTCTCGCGCAATCCGCGGGCCAAGATGCTCGGCATCACCGAGGGCTTCGTCAAGCTCTTCGCCTACCGGGGGACCGGCACGGTCCTCGGCGGCGTCGTCGTGGCGCCCCGGGCCTCGGAGCTGATCTTCCCGGTGGCGATCGCCGTGCAGAACCGTCTGTCGGTCGACCAGGTCGCGTCGACCTTCACCGTCTACCCCTCGCTCACCGGGACGCTCGCCGAGGCAGCGCGTCGGCTGCACCCGGCTCGGCAGGACTGAGCCCCGGCTCCTCGAGCTCGAGGTCGACCTCCACGGAGCGGCCGCCGATCGTGAGGATCCGGCTGCGGGTGGCCAGGCTGTCGCGATCGACCGCCGTGAGGTCGTAGGCGCCCTCGCGCGGGAGGGGCAGCGAGTAGCGGCCCCCGTCGTCGGTGCGTACCCACGAGACCGAACCCCCGGTCCGCTTGGTGATGACGACCGAGACGTCCGGAGCGGGCTCGCCCTGCGGGTCGGTGATCAGGCCGCGCACCGTGAGCCGCTCCTGCAGGACGAAGGGGGCCAGTGTCCCCTCGTCGGTGAGGTCGGCGTAGACCGACACGGGGGACCAGCCCTCCGCCGAGACGACGAAGAGGTGGCGGATCGGTCCGCCGGTGGCGACGCTGAAGTCGCCGGCGGAGTCCGTGCGCGCCCAGTCGACGTGGCTGCCGCGACCGCCCATGACGGTGACGATCGCGCCCGAGACCCCGGCCCCCTTCGCCTCGAGGACGCGACCGTGGACCACGTGGTCGACGGTGAGTCGCTCGGTGGGCTGGTCATCGCCCTCGGCCGCCCGACGGCGCAGGAAGGGCAGGATGAGGACGATGCTGATGGCCGAGGCCACGGCGGCGAGGACGAACATCAGCGTCAGCGCGCCGAAGGTCGGGTAGCCGCCCGTGGCCGACGTGATGCTCGCGGCGAAGACGGCGGCGGTGACCGCACTGGCCGTCGAGGTGCCGACCGAGCGCAGCAGGGTGTTCAGGCCGTTGGCCGCGGCCGTCTCGGTGACGGGCACGGAGCGCATGATCAGCGTCGGCAGCGCGGAGTAGGCCAGGGCCGTGCCGATGGTCACGACGATGGTGCCGATGACGACGAGGGTGACCGAGTCGCTGAGCGGGATGCGCGCGAGATAGGAGACGGCCATGATCACGCTGCCGATACCGATCGCCAGCTCGGGACCGAAGCGACGGGTCACCCACCCGGACAGGGGCGCGAGCAGACCGAAGGCGGCGGCCGACGGGGCCATCCACAGACCGGCGTGGAGGGCATCGAGACCGAGTCCGTACCCGGTGTCCTTGGGGGTCTGCAGCAGCTGGGTGGACACGAGCATGTTGAGGAACATGCCGAAGCCCATGAGGACCGAGATCGTGTTCGCCGACATCACGACCGGCTGCGCGGCCGTGCGGATGTCGACGAGCGGGTTCGGGAGGCGCAGCTCGAGCGGCACGAAGATCGCGAGCAGGACGAGGCCGGCCACGAAGGTGCCGAGGGTGCGGGCGTCCGTCCACCCCCAGTCCGCTCCCTTCGACACGGAGACCAGCAGGAGGACGAGGGCGATGCTCAGCAGGACGGCGCCCCGGAAGTCGAAGGCGCCGGCGGTGCGCACGGCCGACTCGGAGACCGTGAGGAGCACGAGGCCGAGCATGAGGAGCGCGAGGACGCCCGGCAGCCACAGCACGACGTGCCAGTCGAAGGCCGCCGCGAGGTAGCCGCCGAGGGGGAGCCCGACACCGGCGCCGATGGCGAGTGTCGCGCTCATCAGGGCGACGGCCAGCGGCACCTTGTCCGGGTCGAGCTCGTCGCGCATCGTGGCGATGCCGACGGGGACGAGAGCCATCCCGATGCCCTGGAGGACCCGGGCGAGGATGAGGAGGGGGAGAGCGGTCGAGACACCCCCGATGAGCGCACCGACGGCGACGATCGCCAGCGTCAGCAGGATCATCCGCCGTTTGCCGTACATGTCGGCCATGCGGGAGATGACCGGTGTGGCCACGGCACCGGCGATCAGCGTCGCGGTGATGATCCACGAGGCGTTGCTGGTGCTGGTGCCGATGAGCTCGGGCA
This sequence comes from Janibacter sp., assembly GCA_052087725.1. Taxonomy (GTDB): domain Bacteria; phylum Actinomycetota; class Actinomycetes; order Actinomycetales; family Dermatophilaceae; genus Janibacter. The sequence goes on from JBQGNO010000037.1 coordinate 12,388, forward strand.
GCTCGGGGAGCAGCGGCAGCACCATCGTCTGCTGGAGGGAGACGACCGTCCCGCACAGGGCGAGGACGGCGATGACGAGGCCGCCCCCGGCACGCCGGGAGGGCGTGCCGGGGGCGGCGGTACTGCTGTGGGCGGAGGCGGACATCAGTCCTTGATCTCGGCGATCACTGCTCCGTTGTTGACCGTGGCCCCGACCTCGGCGTCCAGGCCGGTGATCGTGCCGGACTTGTGCGCGGCGATCGGCTGCTCCATCTTCATCGCCTCGAGGACGACCACGGTGTCGCCCTCGGCGACCTCCTGGCCCTCCTCGACGGCGACCTTGACGATGGTGCCCTGCATCGGCGCGGCGAGGCTGTCGCCCGATGCAGCGGCGGCCCCGCCACTGCGGCCGGAGCGCTTCGGTGCCTTCTTCTTCGCGGCGCCACCGCCCCCACCGAGGGTCAGGCCCCCGGGCAGGACGACCTCGAGGCGCTTGCCGCCGACCTCGACGGTGATCTTCTGGCGCTCGCCCTCGTCCTCGGCCGCCTCACCGATCTCTCCGCCGTAGGGAGCGATCTGGTTGTCGAACTCGGTCTCGATCCAGCGGGTGTGCACGCTGAAGGGAGCGCCGTCGGCCGGCGCGAAGGCCGGGTCGCTGACGATCGTCTGGTGGAAGGGCAGCACCGTCGGCATGCCCTCGACCACGAGCTCGGCGAGGGCGCGGCGGGAGCGCTCCAGCGCCTGGTCGCGGGTGGCGCCGGTCACGATGAGCTTGGCGATCATCGAGTCGAAGGCACCGGCGATGGTGTCGCCCTCGACGATGCCGGCGTCCCAGCGCACGCCCGGGCCCTGCGGCACGTTCATCTTCGTGACGGTGCCGGGGGCGGGCATGAAGTTGCGGCCGGCGTCCTCGCCGTTGATGCGGAACTCGAAGGAGTGACCGCGGGCGACGGGGTCGTCGAAGCCGAGCTCCTCGCCGTCGGCGATGCGCAGCATCTCGCGGACGAGGTCGATGCCGGTGACCTCCTCGGTCACGGGGTGCTCGACCTGCAGGCGGGTGTTGACCTCGAGGAAGGAGATCGTGCCGTCCTGGGCGACGAGGTACTCGCACGTCCCGGCGCCGACGTAGCCGGCCTCCTTGAGGATGGCCTTGGAGGCGCGGACCAGCTCGGCGTTCTGCTCGTCGGTGAGGAAGGGGGCGGGGGCCTCCTCGACGAGCTTCTGGTTGCGGCGCTGCAGCGAGCAGTCACGGGTGGAGACGACGACGACATTGCCGTGCTGGTCGGCGAGGCACTGGGTCTCGACGTGGCGCGGCTTGTCGAGGAACTTCTCGACGAGGCACTCGCCGCGGCCGAAGGCCGTGACGGCCTCGCGGACGGCGGACTCGAAGAGCTCGGGGATCTCCTCCATGGTCCGGGCGACCTTGAGGCCGCGACCGCCACCGCCGTAGACCGCCTTGATGGCGATGGGCAGGCCGAACTCCTCGGCGAGCGCAACGACCTCGTCGGCGTCCTTGACCGGGTCCTTGGTGCCGGGGGCCAGCGGGGCCTCGGCCTTGACGGCGATGTGCTTGGCCTTGGCCTTGTCTCCGAGGGCGTCGATGGCCTCGGGGCCCGGCCCGATCCAGATCAGCCCGGCGTCGAGGACGGCCTGGGCGAACTCGGCATTCTCGGCGAGGAACCCGTAGCCGGGGTGGACCGCGTCGGCGCCGGAGTCCTTGGCCACCTCGAGGAGCTTGTCCTGGAGGAGGTAGCTGTCGCCGGGGGTCTGGCCGCCGAGGGCATAGGCCTCGTCGGCGACCTTGACGTGCAGGGCGTCACGGTCGGGCTCGGCATAGACGGCGACCGAGCCGATGCCCGCGTCGGCGCAGGCGCGGGCGATGCGGACGGCGATCTCGCCACGATTCGCGATGAGGACTTTGCTGATGGCCATGGGCGGCAGACTACTGCGTGCTCCGGGTCGGCGATGACCAGCCCGGATCGTGACCCTCCCCACCGGCTGACCCCCTTCGCTCAGCGGCGGCTCAGGGAGCACTGCTGCGGCACCGTGTACTCGCTGCGGATCCCGGCGGCCCGCTCGCGAGCGAGGTTCCAGCCGGCGAGCGAGGTCGCATCGTCGTCGACTCTGGCCTGCCGGCCGAGGATGCAGGCCTTGAGGTCCTGGGGCAGGTCACTCTCGTGGATCGTGGGGACGGCGTCGTCGGGCAGCGTCGAGAGGTAGAGCTCGTCGAGCTTGCCGGTCGCCTCGTAGCGCTCGATGTTGTGCTCGGCGACCCACGCGCTGGTGTTGCCGACCGACCACAGGATCGTCATCAGGGTGGCGCTCACGAGCACCGTCCGGCCGAGCCAGCGCTGGGTGCGGGTGAAGAGCGAGATGAGCACCGCGAGGACGACGAGCCCCAACCAGATCTCGAAGAGGTCGACGCTCACCCGCAGGGTCGTGTAGCCGAAGGCCTCCTGGTACAGGCTCATCCGGCGCAGGGCCGAGCCGACGACGAGCAGGGTGAGCAGGCAGAGGAGCCCGCAGAGCACCTGCATCGTGCGGTGGTCGCGATCGGTGCGGACGCGACCCCAGGAGCGCACGCCGGCGACGAGCAGGAGCACGAGCACGGTCGCGACGGTCAGCTGCCCGAAGCCCTGGCGGGCGGACTCGGCGTAGGTGACGCCGGTGGTGCGCATGACGTAGTCGTGACCGCCGAACATCGCCGCCGCCTGGGCCGCGATGAAGACGATGAAGACGGCGATGACCACCCCGAGGGGGACCTGCCACTCCCGGGCCGGGATGCGCGCGGAGGTCAGTGTGCTGGCCCGCAACCGGTCGACCTCCGGCGGGTTGAGCGCGAGGTACAGCCCCGCGAGCGTCACGCCGGCGAAGAAGACGAGGGTGAAGAGGCGGAAGACGAGCAGGTCGCTGATGGTGGGCACGATCGCCGCGGCCCAGGAGCCGAGGACCGCATCGGCCGACGCGAGCAGTCCGCCGAAGACGAGGAGGAGCACGAGGCTCACCACGGCCGTGCGCAGGATCGACCAGGCCCGTCCCTGCCGCGCGATGGCGCGCACGGTGCGGTCGAGGAGGGGGAGGCCACGCAGGGCCGAGGCGGGCCAGGCCGCGACCGCCGTCGCCATCCCGGTAACCGTGCGTGCATCGGTGCAGGACGTCGCCGCGAGGACGCCGGCCATGGTCACGGCGAGGAAGCTGAAGAGCGTCTCATCGCGCAGCACCGTGGTCAGGCCGAGCGGCAGCGCGAGGGCGGCGGTGAACCACGACCAGCGGGTGCCGCGTCGGGGAGAGGCGGCCCAGATGGCTGCGCCGCCGCAGGCGAGGACGACGAGGAGCCCGAGGCCGATCCGCGAGTCCGGCAGCAGGACGGCCGCGACGAGGCCGACCGCGAGCGCGGCGAGCAGCAGCCGCGGCTGGGCTGTCGTAGTGCGCTCCGGCCACCAGTGCGACCACGAGAGCGAAGGGGGCGTCGCCGCCGGTGTCGTGGGCGGGGACTGGGTGGTCATCGGGTGCTCCTGGTCAGCAGGCTTGTCGGGCAACGGAGTTGAGGACGAAGGGGGAGGAGCCGCGGCCAGCGGGCCGGGCGCGGGGGAGCTGGGCTCCGGAGGGGAGAGGGGCAGCGACATCTGCAGTCGCGCCCCCGCATCCCCCGTTCCCTGAGGTGCGACGGAGGAGTCTCGAAGGGACGTCAGCGCCCGGATCGTGCCGCCGTGCATGGCGGCGACCCACCCGGCGATGGCCAGACCGAGTCCGGTGCCACCCCCTTCGTCCCCGCCGGGACCGAAGCGATGGAAGAGGCGATCGGCGTGCTCGGGCGAGAGCCCCGGCCCCTCGTCGGCGATGGTGAGCAACCAGCGGTCCGCCTCCGTGCGCACGGTGACCGTCACGGTGCCACCGGCCGGACTGTGCCGGACGGCGTTGTCGAGGAGGTTGGCGGTGACCTGGGCGAGCCGGGCCCGGTCGCCGGTGACGGTGAGGTCGGTGGGCACGACGTCCGCGACGAGTGCGACCTCGCGGCCCTGGAGGGAGGCCTCGCCCATGGCCTCGTCGAGGAGGTCCTGCACGACCAGGCGGCTCGGGGTGAGCG
>JBQGNO010000037.1:16463-20323 GCA_052087725.1 Janibacter sp.
CGAGGCGCTCGGACTGGGCGAGGGCACGGCGCAGCGCGGCATCATCGGGGGCGATGACGCCGTCGACGAGATTGTCCAGGAGCGCCTGCTGGGCGCTCAGGGGAGTGCGCAGCTCGTGGGCGACGGTCGCGACGAGCCGCCGGCGGTGCTCCTCGCCCTCCTCGAGGTCCTTCGCCATCGTCGTGAAGGCCCGCGCCAGCATCCCGACCTCGTCGCGGCTGGTGGTCGTGATGCGGGCGGCGTAGTCGCCGCGCGCCATCCGGTCGGCCGCCTCGGTCATCTGACGAAGGGGGGTGGTCATGCCCGAGGCGAGCCACCGGGTGACGACGAGCGCCACGGCGATCGTGGCGGGCAGCCCGAGCCAGAGGGGCACCCCGGCGTCCGTACCGACGACGCCGACCACGGCGGCGACGAGCACGCTCGCCCCGACGAGGACCGCGAGCCGGGTGCGGATCGAGGTCAGCTCGAGGAGAGGCTCGCTGCGGCTCATCGTCCGAGGCCGTCGTCGAGGGCGTAGCCGACGCCGTGGACGGTGCGGACCCGGTGGTTTCCGACCTTGGCGCGCAGGGACTTCACGTGGCTGTCGAGGGTGCGGCTGCTGTCGTCCCAGCCCCAGAGCTCGTGGCTGATCCGGTCGCGGTGCAGCACCGCGCCGGGTTCGCGGACGAGGAGCCGGAGGATGCCGAACTCGGTGGGGGTGAGGTGGACGGGGTGATCGTCGACCGTGCATCGTCGCGTGCGGGAGTCGAGGCGCAGGCCGGAGTGCTCGAGGACCCCCTCCGCGGGGTGCTGCAGCTCGGTGGCCCGCTCGACCCGGCGCAGCAGGGCACGCACCCGGGCGACGACCTCGCGCATCCGGAAGGGCTTGGTCAGGTAGTCGTCGGCGCCGACACCGAGGCCGACGAGGATGTCGCTCTCGTCGTCACGGGCGGTGAGCATGAGGACCGGCACCGGCCGCTCGGCCTGGATGCGTCGACAGACCTCGAGACCGTCGAAGCCCGGCAGCATCTGGTCGAGCAGCACGACCTGCGGGTCGTGCTCGGCGCAGGCCGCCACCGCCCCCGGACCATCGTGAGCCTGCACCACCGTGAAGCCCTCCGCGACGAAGCGGTCGGCCAGGGCCTGGTTGATCGTCGGGTCGTCCTCGACGATGAGGATCCGAGGTGAGGGTGGAGCTGCGGGGCCGGTCATGGACTCAATGTAGGCAGGTCCGTCCGGGGATCACCGGGGCGCGATCTGGAGATCCTCTGGAGATCTCAGGTGAGGGGGAGGCGGGAGACGAAGTGCCGCAGCTGGTCGATGTTGCGGACCTCGTGCATGTCGACGATCTCGGCGTAGCGGCCGGCGACGGAGTCGCCCGTGTCCCACATGCGGGCGGGCTCGGGGTTGAGCCACGCGGCGTGCTTGGCCTGTCGCGTGAGGATGCGCAGGGCCTCGAGCCTGGGGTCGGTGCCGTTGGTGCGGGCATCGCCGAGGATGAGGACGGTCGAGCGTGGCCCGATCGCGTCGAGGTGGTGGTCGATGGCGTCCTCGAAGGCGGCGCCGTAGTCGCTCGAGCCGTGCCAGCGGGTCATCTGCGCCTCCCGGGAGACCCGCTCGCTGATGTCCTCGCCGAACTGCGCCCCACGCACCAGCTCGGTGATGTCGTCGCAGGTGTTGACGAAGCCGATGAAGCGCACCCGTCGGAAGACCCCGGCGAGTGACTGCAGGAGCAGCATCGTGAACCGCGAGAAGCCGGCGACCGACCCGGACATGTCGCACAGCAGCACGATGTCGGCGCGGCTGCGGTGGCGGCGCTTGTAGGCCGGGCGCACGGGCACACCACCGGTCGACATCGCCGAGCGCAGCGTCCGCCGGATGTCGATCGTCCCCCGAGCGTGCCTGCGCTGGCGGGCCGCGAGCTTGGCTGCGAGCTTGCGTGACAGGGGACCGATCGCGGCCTGCAGCTCGGCCACCTCGGTCGTGCCGGTGAGGAGGAAGTCCTTGCGCTCCAGCGGGTCCCGCACCCCGTAGCGGGCGATGCGGTCCCGGCCACGGACCTCCGCGTTGCGGCGTGTGGCCTCGGTCTCCACCCGTCGTCGGAAGGCACCGACCCGGCCGCGGATCTCGTCCCGGTCGAATCGGTCGCTCAGCTGCTCCGGGCGCCACGCGCTGCCGCCGCCGGAGGCTCCGCCGGCCCCGGACCCGGAGCCGCCCGATCCCTCGCCGGACCCGCCGGTGACATCGCCGGCGTCCCGGGCTCGTTGCAGCGCAGCGGCGATCGCCGTCTGCGGGGCGAGGCGCTCGATGGTCTGGTGGGCCGACCAACCGCCGGTGGTGGACTCGTTGGACAGGCGCCCGAGCTCGCCGAGCGCGCGGGAGGCCAGCCGCTCGAGCTCCTCGTCGTCCCCGCGGGCGAGGGCATCGACGAGCTCATCCCGGATCGCTCGCGCCCGCTCGCGGGCGCCGGCCACGTCGGTCGGCTCCGGGTCGTCCGGCTCACCGGTCCGACCGCCGATCGCTGCGGGGAAGTGGATGTCGAAGAGCTGGTCGAAGAGCGCCCGGTCCGCGGACCGGCGCATCATCGCGGCCGCGGTCCCGGCGCGCAGCCGCTCCCGGTCCTCCAGCCCGAGCACCCGGGCGACCGCGGCGGCATCGGTGACCTCCGAGGTGCCGACGTTCACGCCGTGACGGCGCAGCGACCGCCCGAGCTCGACGAGCCGGCTGCCGAGGTGATCAGGCGAGGTCACGGCCCAGGTCCAGCTTCTCGTCGGCCAGCTCGATGTCCTCCTTGTGCTTGAGCACGACGCCGAGGGTCGAGCGCACGAGCTCGGGGTCGAGATCGCCGTCGGCACCGAGGCTGAGCAGGGTGCGCGCCCAGTCGATCGTCTCGGCGACGGAGGGCGACTTGCGCAGGCGCATCTCGCGGAGTGCACCGACGAGGCGGACGATCGAGGAGGCCAGCGCGTCATCGAGGTCGGGGACGGTGAGCGCGACGATCTCCCGCTCGAGCGCGGCCTCCGGGTAGTCGATGTGCAGGTAGAGGCAGCGGCGGCGCAGCGCCTCGGACAGCTCGCGGGTGGCATTGGAGGTCAGGACGACGAAGGGGGTCTGCGCCGCCCGGATCGTCCCGAGCTCCGGCACCGTCACCTGGAAGTCGGAGAGCACCTCCAGCAGCAATCCCTCGATCTCGACGTCCGCCTTGTCCAGCTCGTCGATGAGCAGCACGGTCGGGTGCTCGTTGCGGATCGCCGTGAGCAGCGGACGGGAGAGGAGGAACTCGTCGGTGAAGATGTCCTCCTTGACCGATGTCCAGTCGGCCTCGTCCTCCCCCTTCGGGTCATGGTGCGCGCCGGCGGCGGTGATCCGCAGCAGCTGCTTGGCGTGGTTCCACTCGTAGAGGGCCCGGGCCTCGTCGACTCCCTCGTAGCACTGCAGCCGGACGAGCTCGCCGGCCGTGGCCGAGGCGACCGCTGCGCTGAGCGCGGTCTTGCCGACGCCGGCAGGACCCTCGACGAGCAGGGGCTTGCCGAGCTGGTCGGCGAGGTAGACCGTCGTCGCGATCGCGTCCGAGGCGAGGTAGCCGTGGGCCGCCAGGCGCTCGCGGACGTCGTCGACGGAGGTGAATCGTGGGGTGTGGGCCATGGGCGCAGTCTGCCGGACGGCCGGCTCCCCTGTGATCGCGCCCCGGGTGGGTAGCGTGGGCTCGCGCCCGACGCCGACGACGAGGAGTGCCTGGTGGCCACGGACGATCGCACGAAGCTCGAGCAGTTCAAGGCGAAGGTGAAGTCGCAGCGGGCGGAGCTGGACCTCATGCGCAACTTCACCCGACACCCCCATGCCGACATCGACCTGCCGCGCCGCGTCGAGGACGTCGTGCA
>JBQGNO010000038.1:0-7347 GCA_052087725.1 Janibacter sp.
CGCGCTCCGCGGCGTCGCCGCCGCGCCCGGACCCGTCGGCCGCAACCGATGACGACGTCACGACGGACCCGGTGTAAGTCGCCACGTTTCACGTGAAACGCTAGGGGCATGACGACAGTCCCCCCTGCAGCACCGGAAGGCGCTCACCGATTCTTTGGTGAGCGCCTTCCGCATGCCGTGACCTTCTCCGAGATCCTTGCCGACACCGGAGTCAGCCATGGACTCATCGGTCCCCGCGAGGTGCCCATCCTCTGGGAGCGCCACATCCTCAACTGCGCGGTGGTCGAGGACGCCTTCCCCCCGGGCGCACGGCTCATCGATGTGGGCTCGGGGGCCGGCCTTCCCGGACTCGCCCTGGCCATCATCCGGCCGGACCTGGAGGTGCACCTCGTGGAGCCCATGCAACGCCGGACCGACTGGCTCGAGGAGGCAGCGGCTCGGATCGGTCTCGACACCGTCACCGTGCATCGTGGACGGGCCGAGGAGCTCCACGGGTCACTGTCCGCCCCCTTCGTCACGGCACGCGCCGTGGCCCGCCTCGACAAGCTCGCCCGCTGGTGCTTCCCCCTGACCGAGCACGGCGGAACCCTGGTGGCGATGAAGGGGCGGTCGGCGGCCGACGAGCTCGACGCCGCGAGGAAGTCGCTACGGAAGCTGGGGCTGTTGGAGGCCACGGTCTCTCGCCACGGGGGCGACGTGCTTGAGGAGCCGACGCTGACGGTTGACTGCACCGTGCAGCGCGCGCGGCGATCGTGACCGCCGTTTCACGTGAAACGGCGATACCCCGTTTCACGTGAAACCACCCCGTGCGCCCCTTTGCCGCCCACGCAACGGCGTCGGAGAGCACTCGACCAGGAAGCCCGTCCCACGGTTTGGCGTGTCGGCTCCTGCTGGGGTTGTATGGCGTGGCTCCCACCACTTGAAGGAGGCATCACTCGGTGACCACTGCACGATCCGTCGTGAGGGGTATCGGCTGGCCGGCGCTGCCCGACCCGTCGGTGACCGCACCGATCGGCTGGCTCACGGGTCGACCGCAGCCGGACCGGGGGGACGAGCGCACGAGTGAGCCGCCTGAGCCACTGCCCCCCGCTCGGGGCGAGCCCGCACCGGCGCCGACACCCCCCGCCGACACCCCACGCGATCACGACCACACGCCGGACAGCTCGGCGGCCGACGTCCCAGGAGAGGACCCCATGCCCGACGTGCCGAGCGCACCGTCGCCCACGATCGCGCGCGAGCCGGAGCTCCCGCGTCCGGCGCAGCCACGGATCATCACGGTGTCGAACCAGAAGGGTGGTGTCGGCAAGACGACGAGTGCCGTCAACCTCGCCGCCGCCCTCGCCGAGCGCGGTCTCGAAGTCCTCCTCATCGACACCGATCCTCAGGGCAACGCCAGCACGGCCCTGAACATCGAGCACCACGCCGAGGTCCCGAGCGTCTATGACGTCCTCGTCGACGGAACCCCTCTCCTCGAGGTCATGCAGGCCTGCCCCGACCTCGAGCACCTGTCGTGCGTCCCGGCGACCATCGACCTCGCCGGCGCCGAGATCGAGCTGGTCTCGATGGTGGCCCGGGAGAGCCGGATGGCCAGGGCCGTCGCTGCCCTGCACGGCGACCTCGAGGCCGCGGGCCGACCACGCCTCGACTACGTGATCATCGACTGCCCGCCCAGCCTGGGTCTCCTCACGGTCAACGCCTTCGTCGCGGCCCAGGAGGTCCTCATCCCGATCCAGTGCGAGTACTACGCGCTGGAGGGCCTGAGTCAGCTGCTGAACAACATCACGTTGATCCAGACGCACCTCAACCCGGACCTGCACGTCTCGACGATCCTGCTGACGATGTACGACGGACGCACCCGGTTGGCCTCGCAGGTGGCCGACGAGGTCCGGGAGCATTTCCCGGACCAGGTGCTGTCGGCGACCGTCCCCCGATCGGTGCGGGTGTCCGAGGCTCCGAGCTTCGGACAGACCGTGATCACGTATGACCCGCAGAGCACCGGCGCCCGGTGCTACAAGGAGGCCGCGGCGGAGATCGCTCACCGCGGTGCAGCAACGAAGGACGAAGTATGAGCGAGAAGCGACGCGGCCTCGGCCGGGGCCTGGGGGCCCTCATCCCCGAGTCCACCGCCCCCGGCCGCTCGACGGCTGAGCGGCCGGTGGACGTCTGGTTCCGGGACCAGGATCGGCCTGTGGAGATGCCGCACACTGCGGCGGGGATGGTCGTGGAGGAGCAGAGTGTGACCCCGGAGCCGGCGGCGGGCGTCGCTGCCGCGGACGACCTCGGTGAGGAGCCGACCACCGGTGCGGATCCGCAGACACTGGCAGCGTCCACGGACAGCGCCCCGGAGGCCGCCTCGGACCAGGGAGATGTCCCGGAGGGGGCCCAGGGCGAATCTGCAGACCTGGCTCCGGTCCCCGGGGCGACCTATGCCGAGGTCCCGGTCGCGGCCATCCGACCCAACCCGAAACAGCCACGTGAGGTCTTCGACGAGGACGACATGGCCGAGCTCGTCCACTCGATCTCGCAGATCGGCGTGCTCCAGCCCATCGTCGTGCGTCGGGTTCCTGCCGAGGACGGGGTCGAGTTCGAGCTGATCATGGGTGAGCGCCGGTGGCGGGCCAGTGGTCAGGCTGACCGCGAGACCATCCCGGCGATCATCAAGACCACGGATGACGAGGACCTGCTGCGGGATGCGCTCCTGGAGAACCTCCACCGGAGCAACCTCAACGTCCTCGAGGAAGCCGCTGCCTACCAGCAGCTGCTCGATGACTTCGGCTGCAGCAAGGAGGAGCTCTCCCAGCGCATCGGTCGCAGTCGTCCCCAGATCTCCAACACCTTGCGTCTGCTGCGTCTGCCCCCCATGGTCGCGCGCCGCGTCGCGGCCGGCGTCCTCAGTGCGGGACACGCTCGCGCTCTGCTGACCCTCGACGACGGGGCCCAGATGGAGCGCCTCGCCCAGCGCATCGTCGCGGAGGGCCTCTCGGTCCGCAGTGTCGAGGAGATCGTCGCCCTCGGGATGGACCCGGAGCCGACCAAGCAGCCCGCGTCTCGCTCCGGTGAGCGCATCCCCCAGCTGGACGACCTCGCCTCACGACTCAGTGATCGGCTCGACACCCGGGTCAAGATCAACCTGGGGCAGCGCAAGGGCCGGATGACCATCGAGTTCGCGTCGGTCGAGGACCTGCACCGGGTCGTTGACCAGATGGGTGTCGAGGCCGACGAGGAGGAGTGATCTCGTCCGTCGCCGGACAGACGAAGGCGCCGTAGCCGAACGGGATACTCCCTGTTCGGGCTACGGCGCCAACTGTTGGGCGGAACGAGTTCCGTTCCGGCGCAACGGAACTCAGCCGACGAAGGGCTCGAGCTCCTTGACGAGCTTGGGCTTCGGCATGGCGCCGACGATCGTCTTGACGACCTCGCCGCCCTGGAAGACGTGCATCGTCGGGATCGAGGTGATCCCGTAGCGAGCCGTGATGCCGGGGTTGGCGTCGGTGTCGAGCTTGACGATCTTCAGCTTGCCGTCGTACTGACCGGACAGCTCCTCCAGCACCGGCGCGACGGCGCGGCACGGGCCGCACCAAGTGGCCCAGAAGTCCACGAGAACGGGCGTGTCGCTCTTGAGCACGTCCTCGTCGAAGGTGGCATCGGTGGTCGGGGTGGTGGCCATAGTCGTTCCTTTCGGTGGTGCGTGGAGGTGTGGGTGGATCAGCGGGCGCCGACGGTGCCGGCGACCGGGTTCTGCTGCGCGGTGAGGGCCTGGTCGGCGTTCGGCGCCGCCGCCTCCTCGCGGGCGGCCAGCCACCGCTCGGCGTCGAGTGCGGCGGAGCACCCGGTCCCGGCCGCGGTGATGGCCTGTCGGTAGGTGTGGTCGACGAGGTCACCGGACGCGAAGACCCCGTCGATGCTGGTGTGCGTGCCCCGGCCCTCGACGAGTACGTACCCCTCGTCGTCCAGAGCCACGCGGGCGGAGTCCGCGGTCTCCCGGAGCAGCTCGTTGCGCGGGTCGTGACCGATGGCGACGAAGACGCCGGTGGCTGCCATCTCGCGGGTCTCGCCGGTGACGGTGTCGCGCAGGGTCACGCCGCTGACCTTGGTATCACCGTGGATGGCGGTGACCTCGGAGTTCCACGCGAAGGAGATCTTGTCGTTGGCGTGGGCCCGGTCGGCCATGATCTTGCTGGCCCGCAGCTCGTCACGACGGTGGACGATCGTCACCGACTTGCCGAACTTGGTGAGGAAGGTGGCCTCCTCGACGGCGGAGTCGCCCCCACCGACGACGAGGATGTCCTGGTCGCGGAAGAAGAACCCGTCGCACGTGGCGCACCAGCTGACACCGTGCCCGGACAGGCGCTTCTCGTCCGGCAGGCCGAGCTCGCGGTAGGCCGAGCCCATCGAGAGGATGACCGCGTGGGCACGGTGCTCCCGGCCCTCACCGTCGGTGACGACCTTGATCTCGCCCTCGAGCGAGACGGCGGTGACGTCGTCGGTGACGATCTCGGCGCCGAACCGGTCGGCCTGGGCCCGCATGTTGAGCATGAGGTCGGGCCCCATGATGCCGTCGGTGAACCCGGGGAAGTTCTCCACGTCGGTGGTGTTCATCAGGGCGCCACCCGCGGTGACCGATCCCTCGAACATCAGCGGCTCGAGGTTGGCCCGGGCGGCGTACACGGCGGCGGTGTAGCCCGCGGGGCCCGAGCCGATGATGATCACATTGCGCACGTCGGGGGAAGAGTTGGCTGCGGCCACGAAGTCGGTCCTCAGGTCGGTGGTCGGCGGAGCCCGAAGGGCCCTCGCACGGGGTCTGTCGATGACAACGTCATCGTAGGTCCCGTCTGTTCCACGGACGTGATCCGGTCAGTCCTGGGTGCTGACCTTCGTCGGCCCGGGCCAGATCTCCTCGCAGCCGGTGGTGACCGCCCAGGCCCGCGGGTTCCCCTCGGGGACGGGCTCGGCGATGATGAGGACGCCCGGTGTCTCCCCGAAGTAGGCGACGTCGATGACCACGGGCTGCAGCTCGGGGCTGCCCAGCCGCGCGAGGCAGTCCTTGGCACCGGCGGCAGTCCCCATGGCGTCGAGGGTGCTGGCGTCCTTGAGCTTCTTGGCCCCTCCGGGGTTGGCGTAGAGATCGCCCGCCTCCTCCGAGAGGTTGGCGCGGGAGTACTTCTTGTCCGTCCCCGTGACGGCGAAGGCCGGCGTCTCCGACGGGGAGCTCCCGGACGTGGTCGCGGAGCTGCCCTCATCGGCCTGCTGTGCCGCGGATCCGCCGGCGCCGCTGTCGCTGGGACCGTCGCCTCCGCGGATGGCGAAGATCCCGCCGACGCCCATGACGATGACGGCGGCGGCGGCGATGCCGAGCACCCAGCGGCCAGCACGGGTGCTGCCGCGGCTCGGGCCGCGTCCGTCGTGGTCCATCTGTGCCCAGAAGGTACTCCGCTCGGCGTCCTCGTGGGTGTCCTCGGCCGCCTCGTGGTCGTCAGCGTCCTCGCCGCTGCGGGCGGCCTGCTCCCCGGCCAGGCTGGCGCGGATGCGGTCGTTGAGGTCGTCGGGCATCGGCCCGGTCTCCTTGAGGCCGGCGAGCAGGTGACTCATGCCCGTGGGGTCCTGGTCATCGGTCATGGCCACCTCCCTTCGTCTCGTGGTGGCCTGATGTGTCTGACGTGGTGGGAGCCCCGGAGGTTCCCGGATCGGCGAAACCGTGTGCGTCGAGGGTGGCCGCGAGCGCCTCACGACCGCGGGCACACCGGGACTTGATGGTCCCGGGAGCGACCTCGAGGATCTTGGCGGCCTCGGCGACGGGCACGGCGTGCATGTCGACGAGGACGAGCGCCAGGCGCTGGGCGTCGGGCAGCCTCTCGAGGGCCTGGTGGACGGCGAGACGAGTGTCGACCTGACCAGGGCGGTCGGGCCCGGCAGGTGCGGCGGCGACGACGGCCTCGGTCAGCTCGGCGGTCGGTCGCAGGCGCCGCGTGGCGTCGATGCAGGCGTTGACGACGATGCGGTGCAGCCACGTGGTGACCGCCGCCTGCCCGCGGTAGGACTCGGCCCGGCGGAAGGCGGCGATGAAGCCCTCCTGGACGCCCTCCGCAGCGATCTCGCGGTCACCGCAGACGCCGACTCCGACGGCCCACATGCGGTCCCGGTGGCGCCGGTAGAGCTCGCCGAAGGCCTCCGGATCGCCGTCGATGTGACGGCGCAGGAGCCGTCGGTCGTCGAGCTCGTCGAGCTGGGTGGGGTCCACGGGGGTCACCGGACGGAGATCTCGCCGAGCGCGGCCCGGTACCGGCCGTCATCACCGCTCTGCTCCAGCGAGGTGAACCAGACGGTGACGAACTGGGCGTTCTTCGGGGAGGCCGGGGTGAGGACCACTTCGCCGTTCCGGCCCTGGGTGGTGCCGATCTGCGTACCGGAGTTCGTCGGCGAGTCACCGGCGTAGACGGTGGCCTCGGACGACGTCGGCAGGGTGAGCGTCACCTCGCTGATCTCCTGCTGCTGCCCCAGGTCGATGGTCACGCCGACGCCATCCTTGACGCCGCCGAAGGAGGGGTCGTTGTATCCCTCGGTCGTCCAGGCGGTGTCGGGGTTGCCGTCGTAGATCCGCGGGACCTCGGCGTTGTGCTCGACGCCGTCACCGGGAGGCGGGTCGAAGCCGGCGGCGTTGAGGACGGCGAAGGCCTCGTTGCCCCCGTCGCCACCATCGCTGCCGCTCGACGTGCTCGAGGACTCCGTGGTCTGCGCCGACGTGGTCTCGTCGCCACCGAGGATCTCGCCGAGGTCGGTGTTCTCGCCGATGTGCGAGACGCCGACGACGCCGATGACGCAGGCGAGGGCGACGAAGGCGGCCATGAGCACGATCACGAGGTTGGACTGCTGGCGGCTCGGTGCGGCGCCGGCGTCGGCGGGCAGCAGCGGGGCGGGCGACTCGAGCTCGGCGGAGACCGGGGCTGAGCCCAGGGACGTGCGCCGGGAGCGGTCCTCCCGGATCGCCTCACGTCGTGCGCGGGCGTCGTGGATGGCCTCCTTGGAGCGGCCACCCGCGGACTTCGAGGCCTTGCCGATGCGACCGCCGATGACCTTGGCGCCGGTACCGACGGCGCCGGCCGCTGCGGCAGCGGCCGCCGCAGCCTTGCCGTTGCCGTCGTCGTCGTGGCGGGACGATGCCTCGCTCGACCCGTCGTCCGAGCGGCGACGACGCCGCTCGCCCGACCCGCGCTGGCGGGTGTCGATGACCGCGGTCTCGTCCTCCTGCTGCAGGTCGATCTCCCGGGTGGCCCCCGCGTCCTCGGCGGCAGCGCCGGAGGCTGCGGCGCCGCCCGCAGCGGCCGTGGCGCCGGCTGCGGTGGCGCCGGC
>JBQGNO010000038.1:7447-12791 GCA_052087725.1 Janibacter sp.
GTGGCGCCGGCTGCGGTGGCGCCGGCCGCTGTCGCCGTGGATCCCGTCGACCCGGACGAGGTCTCGTCGGCCTCGTCCTCGTCGGTCGGGCTCCCGGGCGTGGAGCGCACGGCGCCGGCGAGCGGGATGCGCGACCACGGGGCGATCTGTGCGGCGTAGTCGCCGGGGGAGTCCGGGCCGGTGCCCTCGCCGAGGGTCTCGCGGCAGAGCGTGTCGAGGTCACCCGGGACGCCGACGGCCACCCGCGAAGGGGGCGGGGGGCCGCTCCCTTCGTCCGGGGCGGCGGGCAGGGAGGTGCTCCCGGGGAGCGGCCAGGTCGCGGTCAGGCCCGCATAGGCGAGGGCGACGACGCCGGTGGCGTCCTCACGGTCCGCGCGCTCTCCCTCGGTCTCGGTCCCGGCGAGGGCGGCAGCCGTGGCCAGGCCACGGACCTTGACGCGACCATCGTGGGTGAGCAGCACGGTGTCCGGGGTCAGCGCGAGGTGGTGCAGCCCCCGGGCCCGGGCCGCCTCGATCCCGGTGGCGACCTCGCCGGTGATCCGGCGGACCTCCTCGGCGGGCATGCCCTCGTCGCCGATGGCCTCGGCGTAGGTCTCGGAGTCGGCGACCCCCTCCTCGGCGATGAAGGAGCGTCCGTCCTCGGTGCCGACGTCGAGGATCCGCACCAGCTGGGCGGCCTCGACACCGGCAGCGCGGCGGGCGGCATCGAGCGCCGCGGCCGTGGGCTGGTCGTCTGCGGGCATGATGAGCAGGGTCACGTCACGCTCGAGCGTGGTGTCCCGTGCCGTCCACCGTTCGCCGCCCGGGATCGTCTCGATCCATGCGTTGACCGTGTATCGACCGAGCTCGGTCCCCGGGTTCACCCCGTGCACACTGTCCCTCTCGTTGGTGGTCTGCCTGCCGCGCCATCCTAGAACCATCGCGGGCCCCGCCTCGGGAGCCGGGCTGGCGCGTCAGCTGCGGGAAAGTCGCCTCGACAGCGGTTCGATGACCTCGGTCACCTCGCGCACGCGCAGCTTGGCCGCGATGGCGAGCGTGATGACCAGGACGATGAGGCCGATGATGAGGCAGAGGGCCACGGCTCCGATCCAGGTACCGGAGTCGATGACCTGCGAGAGGAGCCGCAGCGCGACCCACCCGATGCCGGTGGCCACTCCGGTGGCGAGGACGAGCCGCACGTTCTGGCGCACGACGCGGCCGAGCCCGAGCGAGCCGAGCCGGCGGCGCAGCAGCCAGAGGCCGATGACCGCCGCAGCGAGGTTGGACAGGGACTGGCCGATGCCGACCCAGGTGGCGACGTGCTCGGCGGGCTGGGTGCTGCCGAAGAGGGTGACGCTCACCGCGATGACTGTGACCACGAGCTGCAGGGCGAAGGGGGTGCGCCCGTCCTCGTAGGCGTAGTAGGCCCGTTGCACGAGGAAGAACCAGCCGTAGGGGACGAGCCCGAGGACCATCGTCACGAGCACCCCGACGGAGGCATTCGTGGCGTCGCGGGAGGTCCAGGGCAGGATCGAGGCGAGGACGAGCGGCGCGAGGAGGACGACGACCGCGGTCGCGGGGATGAGCAGGACGGCCGGCATGGTCATGCCCCGGCGCAGATCGGCGGTGACCGCGGGGATGTTGCCGTCGTGGGCCGAGTGGGAGAGCCGGGTGAAGAGCGCCGTGATGAGGGAGACGGTCACCAGGCCGTGCGGGAGCATGAAGAGCAGGTAGGCATTGGCATAGGCCGCGAGGCCGGCTCCATCGATACCGGCATCGGCAGCACGCTGGGTTGCGCCCGTGAGCACGCGGGAGTTCACGAGGTAGCCGAGCTGGCCGATGGCGACGGCGGCGAAGGCCCACATCGCCATCCGGGACGCGGAGCCGAGGCCGCTGCCGCGGATGCCCCAGACCGGGCGGAAGCGCAGGCCGGTGGCGCGGAGCGGGGGGATGAGGATGAGGGCCTGGAAGGCGATGGACAGCGTCGCGGACCCGCCGAGGACGGCGATCATCGTCGGGGTCCACTCGGAGACGGGGGCCTCGAGGGGGGCGTCGGTGACGAGGAACCACACGAGGCCGGCGATGGCGACGATGTTGGCCAGGCCCGGGGCCCACATGAACATCCCGAAGCGGTTGTGCGCGGTGAGGACCTGTCCGAGGAGCGTGTAGAGGCCGTAGAAGAAGACCTGGGGCAGGCAGAGGAGGGCGAAAGCGGTGGCGAGACCTCGGGCCTCGCTGTCCCAGCTGCCCGAGACGATGAGCGAGATGAGCACCGGCGCCGCGAGGGTGAGCACGAGGGTCACGCCCGCGAGGACGGTGACCGCGAGCGTGAGCAGCCGGTTGATGTAGACGACGCCGCCGTCCTCGTGGCGCATGGCCTTGGTGATCTGCGGGACGATCACGGCGTTGAGCACGCCACCGGCGATGAGCAGGTGGAAGATGTTGGGCAGGGTGTTCGCCGCGTTCCACGCGTCCGACGCGACGAGGGTGAGCCCGACGACGGTGACGGTCAGCGTGTTGCGGACGAGACCGAGGATGCGCGAGACGAGGCTGCCCGCAGCCATGATCGCGCTGGACTTCGCGATCGACGGGGACTCGACCTTCGTCCCCGGAGAGCGGATCTCCTCGGGGAGGGGACCCCCTTCGTCGGGGCTGGTCGGATCGCTCATGCAGGGTCCTCGTTCACGGTCGTCTTTCGCGGTCGCCGCACGGTACGCCACGTCCCTGCGCCGAGCAGCAATGCCGCCGCCCCGCCGATGACCCAGTAGATCGCGTCCCCGGTCGGGCGCATCTGCACCCGGAGCGTGGCCGGTCGGGTCAGCTCGTGCCCGGACGGGGTGGTGACGACGACGTGCACGGGTGCCTGACCGGCGGCCAGGGCGGTGGCCTGCACGGTGACCGTCTGGCGTCCGCCGGGGCCGATGGTCACCGGGTCGGGCGGGCTGTCGATGCGGAAAGAGGGGTTCTCCGAGACGAGGTCGACCGTGAGGTGGGACAGCTCCGCGTCGCTCTTGTTGACGATGGTGATCTGCAGTCGGCCGGTGTCGGCGAAGAAGTTCACCTCGCCGGAGGAGACGACGAGGTCCTGCGGCGAGAGGGTGACGGCCCGCGAGAGCCGCTGGTGGAGCCGGACGTAGGCGTAGGGGGTCTCTCGCCACCGGGCCGAGGTCAGCTGGTCGAGGGCGGGGTCGACGGTGCGGCGCCAGGTATCGCCGTCGGAGCGGACCGAGGCGAAGGTCGCTGCGGAGCGCTCGTCGCGGGCGATCCGGCGGGCCCGTCCGGTCGTGAGCACCGGGCCGTGGGCCTTCGACGCGGTCGGTGAGCTGGCGATCTGGCCGGGGGTGCGGGGGACCTGGTCGGCCGGGACCTGCTCGGTCTCGTCGAGGAGGTCGGTGGTGCTCCCCTTCGTCAGCCAGGGGATCTGCGTGACGGACTCGCGCAGGGCGGCATAGGCCTCGGGCGAGGGCTGGGTGCCCCGGTCCGGGACGACGAAGAGGGTCCGCGGGGTCCCGGGCCGCTCGCCGAGGACGGCCGAGGTCTCGGCCACGAGCCGTTGCCTGGCGAGGGTGACGTCACCCTCGGACGAGAGGTCGCCGACGATCGAGGACAGCGTCTCGTCCGAGACGAGCAGCGGGGTCCCCCCGGTCGTGCGCGCGGCTCCGGTGGGGGTGAACCCGCTCGGGACGAGCATCGAGCTCTGGGTGAGCATCGTCGGCTGTTTCGGGCCCGGGTGGAGGCGCTCGAGGTCGCGGGCCCGGGCCTCGGTGACGAGTCCGTCCGCCGGCCACATGACATCGGAGCGGGCGTCGAGCTGCTTGGCCAGGGTGCGCCCACCCCGCAGGCGGGGACGGATGACCTGCGCCGCGCTCGCGGACTCCGCGCCGGCCGCGACATCGGCATCGGCCTCGGGGAGGACGAGGGTGCGCTGACCGACGAGGCGCTCGCGGATCGCCGACGACCGTTGCCTGCGGACCTCCCGCTCGGTGGTCATCGCGGTGGCCACGCTCTCCTTCGTCCCGGTGACCGGCTCCGGGGACGCGTCGAGGAGGGCCGGGTCGAGCAACCAGGCCTCGTTGGTGTCCGGCTCCTCCTCGGTGAGCCCGGCGATGCGGGAGTCTTCCCCCACGGCGTCCTCCCAGGCGCGGGTGCGTGCGCTCCCGGGCGCCCCGAAGAGCCGGGGGTTGTTCGGGAGCACGAGTGGGAGGCCCCAGACGATGTCGAGCGGCACGTACTCCTTGGCGCGGTGGACCCCGACGAAGGTGTGCACCGCCGTCTCGGGGGTCTGCACGCTGACCCAGGCGGTGCCCGCGGTGACATCGGGCGCGAGGTCCCCCGCGTCGGCCTGCAGGGTGAAGGTCGCCGACTCGCCGGGATCGATGTCCTCGAGCGAGACGGTGTCGACGCCCGATCCGTCGATGGGCTTCTCACCCTCCGCCCAGGTGGCGATGTCGGACCGCTTCGGCGAGGCCTCCCGCGGGACGATCTCGACCTCGGGGGAGGAGAGGGGCTCCGAGCCGGTGTTGGTCAGCCGCCCGCGGACGACGGCGGAGTCGTCACCGTCGACGACCGGGGTGATCGAGCTGATGCTCAGCCGGCTGTCGACGGAGTCCTCGTCCGGGGACGAGGGCGTGGCGCCGGCCGAGGGCAGCAGGACGAGCAGCGCGAGGGTGATCATCGCGATGGTCGTGTGCCTCAGTCGTCGCCGGCGAGCCGCTGCCACGCCTCCCTCGCGATGCGTCGTTCGTTGGGGAAGGTCAGGTGCCGGTGCGCCTCGCGCAGCGGCAGCCAGGCGACGTCGACCGCCTCGTGGTCCGGGTCGTTGTCGATCGTCAGGTACCCGCCGATGGCCTCGAGCAGGTAGTGGTGGACGAACTTGTGGATCCGGCGGTCCGGCGTCGCGAACCAGTAGTCGATCGTGCCGAGCTCGACGAGGACGCGCGCCTCGATGCCGGTCTCCTCGGCCACCTCACGGGCGGCCGTCTCGACGAGGGTCTCCTCGCCCTCGATGTGGCCCTTGGGCAGGCACCACTCGAGGCGCCCGGCGCGGTTGCGCCGCGCGATGACGGCGATGCGAGCCTGCCCGTCGTCGATGTCGACGACGACACCACCGGCAGAGCGCTCCTCGACCGCAGGCAGGCGGCGCTGCGAGCCGGGAGCAGGGGCCGGGTGGGTCATGTGGTCACTGTAGCCATAGGGACCTGTGAGACGACCGGACGTGGCACGCGCTCGCCCTGCGGCGGCGTTCGGCGCGCGCGTCGCGACCGTGCGCCCTAAAGTCAGGTCACCTCGTCGACGAGGACGGGGCGCGTCAACGACGACGCCTGACCTAGGAGCACCCGATGACGAAGACCCTCCGGCGGACGTT
>JBQGNO010000038.1:12801-20257 GCA_052087725.1 Janibacter sp.
GCCGCCGTCCTGGGAGCCGTCACCATGGCTCCCTTCGCCTCCGCCGCGGAGCCCGAGCCGGTGGTCGGTCCGTACCAGTACAACTTCAGCGGGTCCCTGCTCTATGCGCTCGCGCACCCGGATGCCGAGCCGATGGGGGTCAACGACTGGGACTGCGCGGTCAAGGAGGGGACCCAGCCGGTGGTCCTCGTCCACGGCACGTACGCCAACCAGTACGACTCCTTCGCCCGCATGGCGCCGGACCTCACGTCCGCCGGTCACTGCGTCTACTCCTTCAACTACGGGGTCGACGGCACCGACGCGGCCGCGCAGATCCCCGGGGTGTACGGCACGACCGGCCTCTCGGGCAATGGCGACGAGCTCGCGGCCTTCGCCGACACCGTGCGGGAGCGCACCGGCTTCAGCGAGGTGGACATGGTCGGGTGGTCGCAGGGCGGGACGATCATCACCGATGTCCTCAAGAAGCACGGAGGGGGCGGGGTCGACGACGTCGTCACCTACGGAGCCACGCACCACGGGACGACCCTGTCCGGTCTCGCGTTGATCGCACGCACGATCGGGGCCACCGATCTGACCCGATCCGGCCTGGGTCAGGCCGCCGTGGACCAGATCCAGGGATCGGACTACATCACGCAGCTCACCGAGGACGGCGACACCGTCCCCGGTGTGGACTACACCGTCATCGGTACCCGTTACGACGAGGTGACCACCCCCTACACCAGCACCTTCCTCGAGGCCGGCCCCGGAGCGACCGTCCGCAACATCACCCTCCAGGACGGCTGCGGGATCGACGTCAGCGACCACCTGTCGATGACCCACAGTCCCCGCCTGATCGACATCACCAAGCGGGCGCTGCACCCCGAGGGCGCGGGCCGGCTGCGCTGCCTGCCCAATGCACCGGTGATCTGAGGCATCGACGGCGGTGCGTGGGCGATCCTCGCACTGCCGTCGGCATTAAGGTGGGTCCCCATGTCCACCCCCGAGATGCCACCGGAGATCTTGCGTGCCGCGGTGGCCCACCTGGCGCCCACGATTCCGCTGCTCACCGAGCTGGGAGAGCGTTTCGCGAAGGGGGGACACGAGCTCGCGCTCGTGGGTGGACCGGTCCGTGATGCCTTCCTCGGGCGCACGAGTGGTGACCTCGACTTCACCACCTCCGCCTCGCCGGAGGAGACGGAGACGATCCTCGCCGACTGGGGCGATGCCCACTGGGACATGGGGCGGGAGTTCGGCACCATCGGCGCCCGCAAGGGTGGCGACACCGTCGAGATCACGACCTATCGAGCGGACGCCTACGACGGGACGAGCCGCAAGCCGGTCGTCGCCTTCGGCGACAACCTCGAGGACGATCTCGTCCGACGCGACTTCACGGTCAACGCGATGGCGCTGCGGCTGCCCGACCTCGATCTCGTCGACCCGTACGGGGGCATGCTCGACCTGGCCGCCGGACGGCTGCGCACCCCGTCCTCCCCGGAGGTCTCCTTCAGCGACGACCCGCTGCGGATGATGCGGGCGGCGCGCTTCGTCGCGCAGCTGGGGGTCGTTCCGGCGCCGGAGGTCCTCGCCGCCATGACGGAGGCCGCGTCCACCCTCGAGATCGTGTCCGCCGAGCGGATCCGGGACGAGCTGGTCAAGCTGCTCCTCGGTGCCGACCCGGTTGCCGGTCTGCGACTGCTCGTCGAGACCGGTCTGGCCGAGCAGATGCTGCCGGAGCTGCCCGCCCTTCGTCTGGAGATCGACGAGCACCACCGCCACAAGGACGTCTATGAGCACTCCCTGACCGTGCTGCAGCAGGCGATCGACCTCGAAGGCCCCCGTGGGGACGAGGACCACCCCGTCCCGCAGCCGGACCTCGTGCTGCGGCTCGCCGCCCTCCTCCACGACATCGGCAAGCCGCGCACGCGCCGCTTCGAGTCCGGAGGCGGCGTCTCCTTCCACCACCACGATGTCGTCGGAGCCAAGCTCACGGCCAAGCGGATGAAGGCCTTGCGCTTCGACAAGGACACGACGAAGTCCGTCGCGCGTCTCGTCGAGCTGCACCTGCGCTTCCATGGGTACGGCGACGGCCAGTGGAGCGACTCGGCCGTCCGGCGCTATGTCACCGACGCCGGGCCGCTCCTGGAGCGGCTCCACCGGCTGACCCGGGCGGACTGCACCACCCGCAACCAGCGCAGGGCCGCTCGCCTGCGTCGGGCCTATGACGACCTCGAGGAGCGCATCGGGGTCCTCATGGAGCAGGAGGAGCTGGACAAGGTGCGTCCGGAGCTCGACGGCAACGAGATCGGTGAGGTCCTCGGCATCGCGCCCGGGCCGGCCGTCGGTCGGGCCTATCGCTACCTCCTCCAGGTCCGTCTCGACGAGGGGCCCATCGGCACGGAGGCCGCCACCGATCGGCTGCGGGCCTGGTGGTCCGAGCAGGAGTGACTCGGCCCGTGGGAGTCGATCGGGGAGTTCTCCCCATGTCGCTCGGGAGCGCTCGCGCCTAGGTTGGTGCAGCAGATCGTCCCGAGACATCCCGTGCCCACGAAGGGAAGACCATGACCGTCCAGCAGGGAATGGACAGTGCCAGGATCCGCCAGATCTCGGGCCAGCTCGATGCCGAGGTCACCAGGCTCGGTGACGTGCTCGCGAAGGGCAATGCCAGTGCCGGTGTCCTCGAGGGCAACTGGGGCGGCGATGACGGGCAGGAGCTGCTCGTGCGGTGGCGTTCGGACGCCCTGAAGCAGATCACGTCGGCCACCGAGCTGCTGCGCTCGGCCTCGAAGCAGCTGCAGCGCGAGGCGGACCAGCAGGATGAGGCGAGCGGCGAGTCCGGGGGTGGCTCGCCCGGGCCGGTCGGGCCGCTCGAGGGCGGTCCCGCGAGGCCGGGCGACGTCTCGTGGTCGACCAAGGACCGGGACGAGGACTCCACCGGGGTGAGGACCACGACGGACTCCGAGGGCAACACCCATCACTACGACCCGGTGACCGGCAAGTCGTGGGTCGAGGGTGAGGACGGGACCTGGAAGGTCGAGCACGATGGCGGGCACCGGACCCGGACCGACGTCGACGAGACGGACCACGGCGGGCGCACGACGACCCACGAGAGCAGCCGCGGCGAGGGCGGCGGTCGCAAGTCCTACGGCGAGAAGTGGGAGACGGAGTGGACCGACGAAGGGCGGGAGAAGTCCGGTCAGTCGGTCCTCGACCAGGTCCAGACCGAGCCCCTCGTCGAGCAGGACCTGTGGGACCAGCAGGCGCATGCCGAGGTCTGGGGCGACTCGTGGGGCGATGAGAACCTCGGAGCCAGCGCCGAGGTGCTCTCGGCGAATGCCGAGACGTCGGGCCAGGCCGGTGTCAGCCTCGAGGACGGCGCCTACGTCCAGGCCAACGCCGAGGCGGGTGCCTACCTCGCGAAGGGGGAGGCCCACTGGCAGAACCAGCACGGCACCGGAGCCGAGGGCGAGGCCTACATCGGCGCAGAGGCGACGGCCGAGGGGCAGGCCTCCATCGGTCCCGGTGGGGCCAGGATCGACGCCGGTCTCGACGCCTTCGCCGGTGGCAAGGCCGAGGGCGAGGTGTCGCAGGACATCGGTGACTACGGCAGTGTCGGTGTCGGCGGTGAGGTCTCCTACGGCATCGGCGCCCACGCCGAGGTCGACGGGGAGATCAGCGCCGACCGGATCGGGGTCTCCGTCGACGTGGGCGCGACGCTGGGGATCGGTGCCGGGGTGAACTTCGACGTCTCCGTCTCCCCGTCGGAGATCATCGGCGACCTCGGTGATGCCGGTCAGGCCGTGGCCGATTCCAACCTCAACCCGTTGAACTGGGGCTGATGACGGACCAGACCCACCCAGAATGGCAGGCTGGGGCCCGTGGACCCTGCCGGCCGACCCCTTAGACCTCAGGAGAGCAGCATGTCCAGCACCATCACCTACCCGAGCCCCGTCGTCCCGGGTCCGCCCCCGATCCATCTGGAGATGCCCGAGGGCTGGATCCAGGTCTGGGCGCCGGACACCCTCATCGCCATCCGCGACGATGCCCGGGATGCCGACCACTTCCTGGCCAATGTCGTCGTGCGCTTCTATCAGCGGGTGGCTCCCTTCGGCGCCGACGAGATCACGGCCGAGCTCGCGCAGCAGGCCGAGCAGCGGACGCAGGGTGAGCTCGGTCCGCTGAAGTCGCAGGACGTCAACGGCCGCGAGTGGGTCGGTGCCGACCTCGCCTTCGTCGACCCCCAGGCCGGGACCATCGCGCAGGTGCACTGGTTCACCGCGCAGCAGCAGAACGACGTCTTCGACGTGGTCCAGGTGACCGGCTCCCATGCCGGCGCGCGCCGCGAGAGCGACTACGCCATCATCGACCAGATCGTGGACTCGATCCGCATCAACCCCTGAGGCCGGGGCGACCGGGGCGGTGTTCTCGGTCATGATGGAGCCATACGAGGAGGGCCCACACACATGCCACAGCTGACGTACCCGAGCGAGACATTCCCGGGGCCGCCGAGCGTCACGATCGACGCCCCCGACACCTGGGCGCCGGTGCGCGTCGGCGGGACGCTCGTGTCCTGCCGCCGGATCACCAGCGACCACGGGTTCGCGCCCAATGTCGTCATCCGCGGGTTCCAGCGGTCCTCCGACTTCACGATGCGTCACGCGCTGGCCGAGCTGCGGGGATTCGTCGCGGACCAGAAGGAGGGCCATGTTGACGAGCCCTTCGAGCTCGACCTCGGTGAGGTGCCCTTCCTCGGCGTCAACGTCTCCTGGACCGACCCCGAGATCGGCACCGTCGTCCAGATCCACCTCTTTGCCGGGTCCCGCCGCGGACGGATCGTCGACCTCGTCCAGGCGACCGGATCGGTCGGCGGTGACGATGCGCAGAGCTCGTACGCCGAGGTGCAGCAGATCCTCCAGACCATCCGGATCGCCAAGTGAGCGCCGTGGCCGACCCCGATGAGCTCCCCGGCCTCCTCCTGAGGGTCGGTGCGGCCACCGACACCGGCCGCATCCGTGACCACAACGAGGACTCCGCCCTCGCCGAGGGCGGCATCTTCCTCGTCGCGGACGGCATGGGTGGCCACGCCGCCGGCGAGGTGGCCAGCGGCATCGTCGTGGCGACGATGCGCGAGCTCGTTGGGCGTGCGGAGCTGACGAGCGACGACGTGACCCGCCAGCTGGTCCGGGCCAACGAAGGCATCCTCGGGGCGGTGCGCTCCCACCCCGAGCAGAAGGGGATGGGGACGACCGCGGCCGGCCTCGCCCTCGTCACCGCCGGTGGGGCCGACCACTGGGCGATCTTCAATGTCGGTGACTCCCGGGTCTACCGCTCCATCGACGGGACCCTGACCCAGGTGACCATCGACCACTCCGAGGTGCAGGAGCTCACGGACGCCGGCGTGATCACCGCGGCCGAGGCTCGCGTGCACCCTGCGCGCAATGTCGTGACCCGATCGCTCGGCACCGATTACGCCTACCAGCCCGACATGTGGGTCCTGCCGCCCTACGCCGGGGAGCGCTTCGTCATCTGCAGCGACGGCCTGACGAATGAGGTCGACGACGACGGGATGCGTGAGATCCTGCAGGCGAATCCCGACCCGCAGGCGGCCTCGGAGGAGCTCGTCCGTGCCGCCGTGGAGGCCGGGGGGAGGGACAACATCACCGTCGTCGTGGTCAACCTCGACGGGGGTGGCGGGGACGACCTGTCCGAGACGAGTCCACGAGCCGAGGCCACCGCACCCCGCGGTCGTCGCGGCGACTAAGGAGTGACCATGGAGACGCGGATCGAGAGCCGGGACGGCTGGATCGAGGTCACACACGCGGGCGTGCACGTCCTGGCGAAGGGCGATGCCGCCCTGCGCGAGCGTCTGCAGACGGCGGTGGGCGAGGCAGGCGAGGAGAGCCTCGCCGATGTGGTCACCGACGAGCTGACGACCGGCGGCGTGCGGCGCACGCCGGACTTCGCGATCGTGGACGAGACGGACGCGCGGGTCCTCGTGCGCGGCAGCGCCTCGGTGCAGGTCATCGGCGCCGATGGCACGTCGCGCGTCATCGTGGCCCCGCGTCGGGGCCCCTGGACCGACGAGGACCTCGACGCGGGGCTGCAGTCGGTCGTCCTCGGGACCGGTGAGGCGCAGGCCGAGCCCGCCGCCGATCCCGCGACCGCGACCGAGACGGAGCCCGAGCCGGCGGCCACGGAGTCAGCCACGGGGTCCGGGCCGTCGGCGGGGGGATGGGCCATGCCGTCCGTCTTCGGCGCTACCGGGGCCGGCGCCACGGCGGCCGGCGCCACACCGGAGCAGTCGGGGACCCCGTCGCTCAGCGTCGTCTCCGACTCGCCGGATGATGACGGGGCCGCGGATCGGTCCACGTCCGGGCCCGCTGAGGGCGGCGACGCGGCTGGCGACGGTGACGACGAGGACCTTCCGAGCTTCGACTTCCTCTTCGGCAACACCAGTCACCACCGCCGGTCCCTCGTGTCCGGGCTCGAGGCCGAGGAGGAGAGCGAGGGGGCCATCGACTCGGGCCCGGTGGCCGCAGCCGGCGGCTACCAGGCGCCGGAGAACCCCACCAATGCCACCCTCGCCCCGCCGTCGGACGAGCATGAGGGCGAGACCCCGCCCGAGCCGGCCGAGGACGGCCCGATCTCGGCGGTGCCGGGGTCCCTGCCACCCATGCCCGGCAGCGACGCCCCGCCCGCTGAGGACTCGATCGGCGAACCGACCGCGGGGTCGGACCCGGACACCGAGTCGGCGGCAGAGCAGCCCACCTCCGTCGAGGAGGCGGCCGAGGACGGCTCGGATGCTCCGGTCGCGGTGCCGGCCGGTGGCGACTCCGGTCCTGCCGGGCCCGAGCGGGTCCAGGCCGCCCGCGATGACCAGACCGGTCACGAGCCGGGTGCGGGCTTCCCCCAGTTCTCCGGCGGCCATCTCGTCGGCAGCCGGGTCCCCGAAGCGGGTGCACCGGCAGCGCAGGCGCCGGCCGCGTCCCCCGGCGGCGGGCAGGACGGGATGATCTCGTCCGTCCCGTGGGGGGACAACGCACCGGCTGGCGGGCCGTCGCAGGGGGGCGCCCCCTTCGGCGTACCGGGTCAGCCGATGCCGGATCAGGGTGGGGCACAGCCGGACCCGGCCGGTGGAGAGCAGTCTCCCGAGGAGGCCGTCGACACGGGAGGACTGCCCGTCGGGCCGATGGTCCTGGCCGTGCAGTGCTCGTCCGGCCACCACAACGCACCGCACGCGACCCGGTGCCGTGTCTGTGGCCAGGAGCTGCCCAGCCAGCAGCCGGAGCAGACCCCGCGACCCGCCCTCGGGCTGCTGCGTCTCTCGACCGGCGATGTCGTCACCCTCGACCGGGGGGTGCTGGTCGGGCGGGCGCCGCGCGCCTCGACCGAGGCCAGCGGCGCCCGCGCTCCCCATCTCGTGCGGATCGCCAGCCCGGACAACGAGATCTCGCGCAACCACGTCGAGATCGTGCTCGAC
>JBQGNO010000039.1:0-15479 GCA_052087725.1 Janibacter sp.
GTCAGCGCGGTCGTGGTCGCGAGGTCGAGCGAGAGCTGCACCCGTGAGTCCGTGGTGTTGACTCCCTGCCCGCCGGGGCCGCTGGCCCTGCTGAACTGCTCGGAGAGCTCCGGACCGGGGATCACCAGTCCGTCGGGGATCCCCGGTCCGGGCGGGACGCGGAGCTCGTTCATCTGCTCAAGGATGTCACCTCTGCACGAGGCCCACCTCGAGCGAAGGGGGTGCAGCCAGGGTCTGCGCGATGACGCAGTAGCGCTCGGTGAGGGTGAGCAGCTGGGTCGTCGTCGCGTCGTCGGCGTCCGAGTCCAGGTCGAACTCGAGACGGATGTCCGTCAGGCCGACGGGGGTGTGGCGATCGACGCCGAGCGTGCCCCGGGCGTCCCACGTGCCGGTGGCGTGGACCGATCCGGAGCGGAGCGTGACGCCCATGGAGGTGGCGACCGAGCGCAGGGTCACGCCCGCACAGGCGGCCAGGGCCTCGAGGAGGATGTCGGCGGAGCAGGCCTCGCTGCCGTCGCCACCGGCGACCGGGTGCAGTCCGGCGCGGACCTCGCCGGCACCCGAGCCCACCGTGGCAGCGATCCCGTCACCGGCGAGCTCGGCGGTCACCGTGCTCGTGACGAGGGCCTGCTCCGGGGCGTCGCGGTAGGACTGCTTGAGTGGCTTCTGGAGTGCCCGCAGCTCCTCCGCCGTCGGGAGCGTGCGGGTGTGCTCGACATCGGTCATCGGGCAGCTCCCACGAGGCCGTCGGTGGAGCGCAGCTCCTCGGGCAGGTCCTGCTCGAGTTCACGCACGAGCGGGATGACCTCCCGGCCGAAGCGCTCGACCTCCTCGCGCACGTGGAGGAAGCCGGTGAGCATGAGGTCGATCCCGACCTTCTTGTACTCGATGATCCGCTCCGCGACCTGCTCCGGCGTGCCGATCAGACCGGTGCGGAAGCCATCGTTGTACTGGACGAGGTCCGTGAACTCGCTGTCGGCCCACATCCCCTTCTTGTCGCCAGTGGCGCTGCCGGCCTGCTTGACGGCCTCACCGAAGTCGGTGACCTTGTCGGTGTCGGCCTTGGCGATGATCTCGTCGACGACGGCCACGGCCTCGGCCTCCGTGTCGCGCACGACGGCAAAACCGTTGAGCCCGAAGCGAACCCGACGCCCGTGCAGCGCGGCCTGCTCCCGGACGGCGTGGACCTGCTCGGCGGCGCCCTCGAGGGTCTTGCCGTTCATGAGGTACCAGTCCGAGAGCCGCCCGGCCATGGCCTGGGCCGAGGTGGAGTTGCCGCCCTGGAAGATCTCGGGGTTGGTGTGCGGATGGGGCCGGAAGGTGACATCGCGCGTGCGGTAGAAGTCGCCGCGGTAGGTGAAGTCCTCCTCGTCCCAGAGGCCACGCAGCACCTCGATGAACTCCTCGGCTCGGCGGTAGCGCTCCTCGTGGTCGAGCCAGGCCAGGCCGAGGTCGGTGTACTCCTTCTTGAACCAGCCGGAGACGACGTTGAGCGCGAGCCGGTCGTTCGTCGTGGCCTGGGTCGTGGCGGCGAGCTTGGCGAGGATGTGTGGCGGCCACTGGCCGGGGTGAACGGCGGCGATGACCTTCAGCCGCTCGGTCGCGTGGAGGAGCGCCTGGGAGAAGGCGACCGACTCCTGCTGGGCGTCGGCGCCGTAGGAGGCGAGGTAGCGCACCTGAGTCAGCGCGTAGTCGAAGCCGACCTCCTCGGCGATGCGTGCCGTGTCGATGTTGTAGGCGGGAGTGTGGTCGGTGCGCTGCTCGATGTCGGAGACGACGAGGCCGCCGGAGACATTGGGCACCCAGTAGGCGAAATTCAGTGCGTCGGTGGTCATGGATCAGGCTCCGTTCGACGTGGCAGGTGCGGTCAGGGGGTGGAAGCCGCCGGCGTGGTGGACCAGCGGGTTGCGGTCGGTGGCGTCGATGGAGTCGACACGGGTAACCGCGATGTAGCTGTCCCCGGCATCGACGAGGTCGACGACCTCGGTGAGCAGGCGGGTGGTGACGCCGTCGATCCGGGGCAGGCCGTCCCCAGCCCATGACCAGCTCCCGTCATCGATGAATCGTTCGTCGCGGTCCCCGGCGAACCGCGTTGCCACCCAGGCCTGCTCATCGGAGAGCAGGTGGAGCGCTGCGCGCCGGGTACGGCTGATCGTCGCGAGTGAGCTCGAGCTCTTGGCGAGGTTGAAGCTGACCATCGGCGGGTCGGTCGACACGGAGACGACGGATATGGCGGTGAAGCCGACAGGGCCGTCAGGGGAGTGGCCGGTGATGACCCAGGCGCTCGTCGCGGCGGACCGGAAGGCAGAGCGCAGATCGACCGGATCGAGAGTGGACACGGGCATGTGTCCTCCAAGGAGGGAAGGGAGATGAGCAGGGTGGGACGTCGGTTGAGGTGTGAGGCCGCGTGCGGCCGGACCTCGAAACCACGTGCGGAAGCGTCAGCCGGCCGGACAGGCCGTGACGCCTCGACGCATGTGGTCGATGATGCGACGGGTGACGAGCACCTTCATGGTTCCTCCATCGAACCTGGCGTGAGCACCTGCCCGAAGGTGGTTGCTGCGGCGTCGTCGAGCCAGATCTCTCGGCCGCTCTGGATGGGTCCCTCCAGTAGAGCCCTGGACCGGGACAGGGTCAAGCCGGTGTCTCGATACGTGGTCCTCGTCCACATGCGGGGCCTGCCGCCGGCGCCGGTCCACAGCAAGCGCGTGGGGGCTGTGCGCGCCACCTCGGTCATCGGATGCTGGCTGGACGACGACCCAGGGGAGTGAAGATGAGCACGACACCGAAGGACTCGCACGACGAGGTCAATATCGTCGAGCTGACCGGCCGGGTCAGTGGAGGACCGACGACGCGTGAGCTGCCGAGCGGTGACGAGCTGGTGACGCTGCGGCTCGTGGTCGCCCGGGCTGGCGGCGGCCCTGTCGACACCATCGACTGTGCGTGCTGGACGGCCGCGGCCCGTCGCGCGGCCGGCCGCTTCCAGGACGGGGACCGGGCGCGGGTGGAGGGTGCACTCCGGCGACGCTTCTTCCGGACCGTGGGCGGGCCAGCGAGTCGCTACGAGGTCGAGGTGCGGCGTCTGGTGCGTGACCGCCGATGACCCGGACGGATCAGGAGAGGAGCCACGACATGGACTGGTTGTAGGGAGTGAGGATGCCGTGCTTCGCCCCGAGGGCGATGACGTGGTCAGCGAAGAGGGCCACCTCGGTCGGCCGGCCCGCGAGCACGTCCTGGAGCATCGACGTGCGGCCCTCTCCGGGCAGGCTGTGCAGCACCTCGTCCCACCGGTCCCGGTCCGCCTCGCCGAGGGGCACGCCCTCGGGCTGGGACACGGCGATGACCTCGTCGACGAGGGCCATCATCAGGGACCGGGGCGGCCCCTCGACGGTGAAGTCGGCATAGGGCCGACGCATCACGGCCGAGGCCTGGTTGATCGCGGTGTTGACCATGAACTTCCACCACATCTCGTGCTCCATGTCCTCGGGGGACGTCCACTCGAGGCCGGCGCGGTCCAGGGCGTCGCCGGCCGCGGCGAGGCGGTCCCGTGCGGCGAGCTCAGGAGTGGTGCCGATGACGAGGCGACCGGGGGAGAGGTAGGTGACCTTCGATCCCTCGCGGCCGGCGGCCATCCCCAGGGCGATGCACAGCAGCACGCTGCTGCTGCCGAAGCGCGCGGCGAGGCGCTCCTCGCTGTCCAGTCCGTTGAGCACCGAGAGACAGGTGGTGTCGGGCCCGACGAAGGGGGCCACGTCATCCAGGGCCTGCGCGAGGTCGTGATGCTTGACGGCCACGAGGACGAGATCGACGGGCTTTCGCTCGTCATGGGCCGGGTCGATCACCGGCGCGGTCAGGGGAGTGCTGTTGACCGTCAAGCCCTTGTGCCGCAACCGGTCTGCCCGTTCCCCGGAGGCGACGATGAAGGTCTCCACGCCCCCTTCGACGAAGTGTGCGGCGTACATGGCGCCCATGGCGCCAGCGCCGACAATGGCCACGGATCGGATCTCGGGAGCGCTCACGGCACCAACGTAGGTCACGTGTCACGGTGACACCGGAGGCGTTCCGTCAGCGCGTACGCCCCTTGGGGATGGCATTGAGCACGTCCGCCTTCAATGTCGGCATCGCCGGCGGGTCGGCACTGGCCGGCTCGCTACGGTGGGGCCATGCGTCTGACCGCCGCCGTGCGCGCCTCGAAGCGGGACCCCCTCCTGCAGACGATCAAGACGGCCCTGGCCACGATCCTCGCCTGGGTCGTCTGCGACCTGCTGATCTCCGATGGCCCGCCCCCGGTCTTCGCCGCGATCGCCGCGATGCTCGTGGTGCAGCCGAGCCTCAACCAGTCCTTGACGAAGGGGGTGGAGCGCAGCGCCGGTGTGGTGGCCGGCGTCATGCTCGCCACCGGGCTCGGCCTG
Source organism: Janibacter sp. (assembly GCA_052087725.1). Classification (GTDB taxonomy): domain Bacteria; phylum Actinomycetota; class Actinomycetes; order Actinomycetales; family Dermatophilaceae; genus Janibacter. The sequence continues at coordinate 4,413 of JBQGNO010000039.1, forward strand.
GCCTTCGGAGATGCCTCGTGGGTGGTCCTCGTCGCGGTGTCCGCGGCTCTGCTGCTGTCGTGGGGGCTGCGGCTGACGACCGGCTCGGCGAACCAGATCGCCATCAGTGCCCTGCTCGTCCTCGCGCTGGGGGCGTCCACGCCCGACTATGCCTACGTCCGCGTCATCGAGACCATCATCGGCGCGGTCATCGGCATCGTCATCCACCTGGCGCTCGTCCCTCCCGTCGCGCTCGCGCCGGCGAGGACAGCACTCGAGGAGCTGGGGGAGGAGACCGCGCAGACCCTGGAGCGGCTGGCCAATGCTCTCGTCGGTCGGAAGACGCGACCGGGGCGGTTGTTGCTCCTCGCGGACGCGCGCCGCCTGCACCCGCTGCACGACGAGGCGTTGGAGATGCTGGACGCGGCGGAGGACTCACTGGACCTCAACCCACGGGCCCGCAGGTACACGGATGAGCTGACCGCCATGCGGGAGAGCCTCGATGTCCTCACGAAGATCGGCACGCAGGTGCGGGGGATGACCCGGGCCTACATCGACCACTACGACGACAAGGTGTGCGAGGAGCCGGTCGTGACCGGCATCGCCGAAGAGCTGCACCGGGCCGCCCACGACACCCGTCTGCGCCTTCGCCTGGCGATGCCCACCCCGGGGACGGAGCATCTTGAGGAGACGGCGCCGGCGCTCACGGCGCCGCTCGACGTCAGCGCGCCGCACGGGATGCGCTGGGTACTCATCGGGTCGCTCATGGAGGATCTGCGACGCATTCGGCACGAGCTGGGCGCCCAGAGCGGCTGACACCGAGCTGGTCCCCATGCGCAAGGGCATGCTCATTCGGTGCCGCTGCGCGATGTGTCGCGGCAGTGGGGGAGGCGGGCGATGCTGTCGGGCACTATCCCATCGTCTCGATCGGCCGCGGCTGACACAGAACCGTCACCAATGCCCTTGGACATCACATCTCCTGGCCCATACCCCTTGACGTCGATCGAACACGTGTTCGATACTGGATCAAGGGAAGGGAGACTCGATGAGCGAGCCGCAGCAGGGGAGTGGCGGCGCCGAGGCGCGCCTGCCCGAGGTGCTCGCCGCGCTGCGTGAGCAGGTCAGCAGCTCCAGTGTCGAGGGCTTGTCCGAGGCAGAGCTGCTTGAGGTCGTCTCGGCGCTCGAGGCGACGAAGGGAGCTGCCGCCGCCCTGCAGGCTCGTGCCACTGCCCACTTCGTCGCAGAGCGGGATGCGGACGCCAGGGACGACGCCAGCCGGGAGACATCTCCCGTCGGGAGGCCTCCTGTCGTCGCAACGGAGCGCGCGCGGAGGTCGGTCTGGCTCGGTGGTGCTCCCCGTGGCAGGCGGATCGGCACGTGGGCCTCGCAGCAGCACTGACGGGGGAGATGCCCTGCACCCTGGCCGCCCTGACGTCCGGTGAGATCAGTGAGTGGCGGGCGTCGATCCTCGTCCGCGAGACCGCCTGCCTGTCGGCGCAGGATCGCATGGAGGTCGATCGGCGGTTGGCGGAGGAGATGACGCGACTGGGGGACCGTGAGCTCACTGCCGCTGCCCGTCGCGCGGTCATCGATCTCGACCAAGCCGCCATCGTTCGTCGCCGTCGCCAGGCGGCCGCGTCACGTCGCGTGAGTGTGCGCCCGGCACCCGATGGCATGGCCTACCTGAGCATCCTCGGGTCTCTTGTCGACGTCGTGGGCGCGCACGCCGCACTGACCGCTGCGGAGAAGGCGAGGTTCGTCGCGACGGGGGACCCGGAGGTGGACGCTGTGCGCGCCTCCGACGACCGCGGACGCGGGGCATGGATGGCCGACACCGCGCTCGAGCGCTTGTCCGGGCGTGCGGAGGGGGAGTCGCAGTCGGTTGAGGTGTCGCTCGTGATGAGTGAGGGCGCTGTCGTGCCGACGGAGGATGACACCGATGAGGCGGAGGTCTCGGGCTGGGGTCCTGTGCCGGGGGAGATGGCTCGAGAGCATCTCCTGCGCCTGGTCGATGAGGGTACGCAGATCTGGCTCCGCCGGCTGTGGATGGCTCCCGGGGGACGCGATCTCGTGGGGATGGACTCCAGGCGCCGCCTCTTTGGTGGCGGATTGAGGCGATTGGTCGAGCTGCGTGATCAAGGGTGTCGCGTTCCGTGGTGCGATGCGCCGGTCCGGCAGATCGACCATGCGGTTCCCTTCGCGCGCGGCGGTGGCACGAGCGCCGCCAACGGCATGGGTCAGTGCCAGCGACACAACCTGGCCAAGGAGACGCCCGGCTGGAGCGTCGAGGTCACGGCGACTGGGCTCGATCCCGGTGGCGGCGCCCACGAGGCGCGACTGGCGCCGACCGGCAGGACCTACGAGACGGCTGCTCCACCGATCCTGGGTCGCGGACGCACATCACGCGCAGCGAGACCCAGGTCGAAGCTCGAGCGTCACTACGAGCATCTGGCTCGAGCGGCGTGAGTGGTCGTCGGGGCAGTGGGGTCACGCCTACGGGGCCCTCGTCTCCGCTGAGCTCGACGCAATAATGACATAATGTGGATTATCGGCGTTATGTCCATACGCCGCAAAGCGGGCCGACGTGGCCGTAGAGCGGGAACGCGGAGCAAAACCGCGCCGGCGCCGAGTACTGCCTCAGAAACCGTCTGGCGTGAAGTCCACTCCAGTCGGCGGCGCGAGCGCTTCCTTCGAGACGTGCTGGCGTGCAGCGACGTACAGGTCCATCACCTCGCCACTGGCGTGGCCTTCGCCACGAGTCGCTGCCGTGAGGACGGCTGCGGCCTCGGCTTCCATCGTGCGGCCATGCTTGCTCGCCAGCTCGGACAGCTTGCTCTCGACGCCGGTGTCGAGATTGCGGATCGTGAATGTCATGTCGATCACCACCTGAGGATCAAGGTACTCGCGCCGGTCGCGCCTGTCTCCCCTTCGCAGGCCCGTGCCGCAACCAGTCCGTACGTTATGTCAGAAGAGTGTCCCGATGACGGTCCCTGACCTCAGCGCGTGGCTCCAATCCGGCCGAGACATATGTCCTCACCGCACCGAGATTGGACGCAGGCGTCGCCACCATGACGCTCGAGGCCCCCAGGTCCCGCAGCACAGTCGCGCCGGCCAGCGTGATCGACCGTCCGTGTCCAGCACTGCGATGGTCCGCGTGGACACCCATGGGCTCGATGAGTCCGGGCCGGCCGGGACCGGCAGACCAAACGGTGATGATGGCGACGGCCACACCCGTGTCGTCGAAACCGACGAGACAGCGCCCACCGGCATAAGGCGGGCTGGAAGCCATTGCGGCCCAGTGCTTCTCGCCGAATATCGAGTTGCTGAAGGCGGACCGATGCACGGCCGTCCGGAGTGCCACGACCTCTCCTTCGACCGTTTCCACCCGAAGACCGGATCCCTCGACAGGGCGCGCCAGATCCCTGTGCAGCTGCACCCAGGGCTCGCCCTGGGTCCACCCCTCCCCCGCCAATGCCCCCTGCAGCGCCGCCTGGCTCGGAGCCTCGACGTCCACCACGCCGGATGGCAGGACACCGCGCTCCGGACGAGAGATGTCAGCGGTCATGGCATCCGTCAGCTCATCATCATCGAGGGCCTCGGGATCCATGGCCACTCGCAGGAGGCCCTCCCCGTCGAGCAGGCCGACGGCGAGGACCCGACCGTCCCGGACCCAGGCGCGCACCGCAGCCGCCGCTCTCGTGGCACCGAGTCGCCAGAACCACCCGAGGTCACCGGGGTGGAGCTGCATGGGACGTCCTTCGACCTGCCACTCCCCCATGACCCGCACGACACCGCCCAGGTCGGCGACGTCCGGCACCCTCATCTCGATGGTCATGCGTGCAGACAACCGCAGGATGTCGCGGGGCGCACCTGATTTACGCGGCGGGAAGGGAGCGGAGCGCCTCCTTCACCCGGGTCCGGCTCCCTTCGTCCAAGCCCAGGACGGGTCGCGGGAGACTGTCGGGGCCCACCAGCCCGAGCTCTTCGGCAATCGCCGAGACGACCCGATAGCTTCCGTGGGCGTCGAAGAGCTCCCAGATGGGAGACAGCCGTTCGCTCATCGCGAGTGCACCCGTCGCGTCATCCGCCCGGACGGCATCGCGGATCACCCGGCAGGGCTCCGGCAGCGTCCCGGCCAGGACGCTGTACCAGGCATCGCAACCGGCCAGGAGGGCATCGGTGGCCACGGGATCGCCGCTGATGCCGATGGTCACGGTCGGTGACGCCATCGCGCGCAGGGCGTCCACGCGTGACCGCACCGACTCCACTCCCCCACGAACCGGCGGGATCTTGATCGAGACGACGTGCTCGAGCTCGCTGATGCGCGCGTGCAGTTCGTCGCTGAAGGTGAAGTGCGTGGTCCCCGGGTTGTCGTAGACGACGATCGGGACCGAGCATGCCGCTTCGACATCGGCGAAGAGACCGAAGACCTCGTCCTCCCCCAGCGGTTGATATGTCACGGGAGCCACGAGCACGCCGGCAGCACCGGCGGTCTGGACGTCCTCGACATGACGCAGGACGTCACGCGTGCGGACAGCACCCACCCCAGCAAGCACCGGGACGTCACCTGCAGCGGCGACCGCGAGCTCGACGACCCGACGTCGTTCCGTCCGGTCGAGGTAGGCATAGCTCCCGGTGGATCCGAGGGCCGTGATCGAGTCGACCTCGGCCTCGATGATCCGCTGGACCAGACCGGAGAAGGCCGCCTCGTCGATGCGGTCGGCGGCGATGGGCGTGAGGGGGAAGGCGCTGAGTCCAGTCATGGCCACGTCATCGATCACGTGGCCCAGCCTCCCACGACGGTCTCGCGGCGTCACTCCCGTGAGGAGTAGCGTCGAACAGGATGAAGGGGGTGCACCTCACCGAGTCGGCTTCCACGTCTCCCTCGCGCTGGTTGCTCGAGTACTCGCTGTCGGTCGACACCCTCTTTGTCCTCCTCGTGGTCCTGTCCCTGGGCAGCATCGACCTGTTCTTCGCCCTCGACTCGATCCCGGCGATCTTCGTCCTCCAGGCGATGGAGACCAGCGAGGTCGCCCTCATCAACGGCGGGCACCCGATCTCGTGGGTACCGCACGTCCAGACGTGGCACTCCCTCCTCGTCATCGTCGTCGCCATGTCGGTGGCCATCGCCGCCTCGCTGCTCACGGAGCGCACGGAGCGCACGGACCAGGTCACGAAGTAGCGACCGCGAGGTCACGGGTCCATCAAGCAGCCAACCCCGCCCCTGATGGCGGCGTCTGGCCCGACATGGACATCACACGACGCACCGTCCTCGGCGCCGGGGCCGCGCTCCCCCTTGCCTCCGCCCTGCCGGCAGCTGCTGCCGTCACCGGGCCCGCCCCCGCCGACTGGAAGGAGCTCACCGGCGCGCTGCGAGGAAGCCTCGCCCTCCCGGGCAGCTCCGGATACCGCAGCCGCGCACCGCTCTTCGACCCCCGGTGGGACTCCAGGCGCCCGGCGGCGGTGGCCAGAGTGGTCTCCAGCCGGGACATCGCCACCTGCATCGAGTTCGCCCGCGATCACGGCGTGAAGGTCACCGGCCGGTCGGGTGGCCACTCCTACACCGGGGCCTCGGCCACGACCGACGCGCTCGTCATCGACACCCGCACCCTGAGATCGGTGACCATCACGCCCGGAGGCACCCAGACCAGCATCGGGGCCGGGGCCGACCTCTACGCCGCCTACTCGACGCTCGCGGAGCACGGCCGGACGATCCCCGGAGGCTCCTGCCCCACGGTGGGGACGGCCGGACTCAGCCTCGTCGGAGGGCTGGGTGTCGACTCACGACGCGTCGGCCTCACCGCGGACCGGCTGGAGCAGGCCACCGTCGTCGACGGACGTGCCCGGATCCGCACCGTGGACGCGGACAACGACCCCGACCTCTTCTGGGCCCTGCGCGGCGGTGGCCCGGGCACCGGGATCGTCACCTCGATGACCTACCGGACCGTGGGTGCCCCGCGAAGGGGGTTCTTCAGCCTGGACTTCCCCGCCGCCCGGGCAGCGACGGTCGTCACGCGCTGGGGCACGTGGATCAGGGAGCAGCCCGGTGACACCTGGGCCAGCGCGCACGTGGACTCCACGGGCGGATCGCTGTCGGTCCGGGTCTTCGGCGTGTGCCCGGCCGGTCAGGAGGACGCCAGGGCGTCCTCCCTTCGTCGGGCCGTCGGGATCACGCCGACCCGGACGAGCACGACCACCCGCTCCTACCTCAAGGGCGTGGAGTACCTCGGCGGCGGGGCCACGACCCGGCGGACCCGCTTCGTGGCGGGATCGGACATCCTCTCTCTCGTGACCAGCGGTGCGGGAGAGGCCATCGAGTCGGCGATGCGATCCCTCCCGAAGGGGGTGGCGGCCTCGGCCATCCTCGACCCGCTCGACGGGGCCGTCTCCGACAGGTCGAGCGAGGAGACCGCCTTCCCGTGGCGCGACCACGCCGCAAGCATCCAGTGGTACGTCGGCATGCCGAGCTCACCGACATCGGGCCAGTACTCCGAGGCGACGGACTGGATCGCGAGCGCGCACGACCACCTGGGGTCGCGCTCGGTCGGCGGCTACCTCGGCTACGTCGAGTCGGGCCGGTCGATGCGGGAGTACCTCGGCGGGAACGCCGCCCGCCTGGCCGACGTGCGCCAGACCTACGACCCGCAGGGTGTCATCCTCTGACCTACCCGTCGGACCAGTCGACGGTGGGCTCCTTGACGGTCATGTCGACAGTCGGGGCTCCCACAACGGCATTGATGAAGAGCTCGCACTCACCGGTCTGTCCGTCCTTGGTGCAGGACATCGTGGTGTCCACGCCACCCACCACCGGCCCCTCGACGGAGGTGGGGTCGCTGGAGCCGGCGTCGGGCTTCATCGTCTTGAGCTTCTTCTCGGTGCCGCTCGTCAGGCTGCGCTTGACTGTGCCATCGACCATCTTCCACCCCTGCTGCCTGTCGGTGTCGGGGACGGTCCCCAGGCCGCAACCGGCTTTGAGAGTCTTCTGCTCCATGCAGGAGTCGACCTCCTCGCGCACAGCCTCACGGAAGGCAGCCGTGCCGGATGAGCTCAGGGACGGCTCGGGCCACGACGGCGCGCCGCTCGAGGTGGTCACCTCCATCGAGGAGGTGCCCGAGAGCGCGTAGTGCGGCGAGTCGACTCCCACCTCGTAGGTCCCGGGAAGGAGCAGCAGCACGTCGTCATCGTCGATCTCTTCGCCGTTGAGCTTCACCCCCAGGCCCTGCAGCGGCGTCGGCGGTTCCATCTGCGCCGTGGGAGGGATCATCTCCCACTGACCATCTCGGTCGTAGTCGTGGACTGAGATCGACTCCTGAGCGCTCTCGCCGCCGACGGTAAAGGTCACCCCGACAGTCCCCGACATCTCATCATCCAGACGGGTCTCCTTGACCACAACGTCGTCAACGGGGGCAGACTCCAGAGCCTGCTCGTACGCCCGCTCAGACAACACGCTCTCCCTACCCGAGGTCTGCACGAGATCGATCGCGGAGCTGGCGTCGCCCTCGACGAGCGCGTCCATGTAGTCGGTGACGACCTCGCTCGCTGCCTCCCCGCTCGACGCTTCCTGGTCCCCGGAGCTGCCCAGAGCCACGACCCCGCAGATGGCCACCAACGAGAGGAGGATGAAGCCAGCGAACAGGGCCCACCACAGGGCCGGACTCCTCCCGGGTGACCGGGTGGTCTGGGGTGCTTCGATCACGATCGCTCCTTGTCGGGGTGGGGCCGTGAAGACTGTACGTGGACTATTTCACCCTCGCCGATCGAAGGAGACCGACCACGTACGCAGCCCACCGGGGGCCGGAGCCAGTCAGAATTGCGCTCATGGTTCCGAACGCGCCCGTGCCCACCGGTGACACCGGGGTCATCCGGGCTGCAAGCCTGCGCGGCTTCGTGCCGCTGGTGGAGGACCTGGGCGGTGACCCCTACGCCCTGCTCGAGCGCTTCGGTATCCCGGCGTCGGCACTCACACGCGACGACGGGCTGATCCCCATCACCGCGCACGACCTCATGCTCGACACCGCGGCCGGGGAGCTGGACTGTCCCGACCTCGGACTGCGTCTCGCTGAAGGGCAGGACCTGAGCATCCTCGGCCCGCTCGCCGTGGCCATCGAGTCGTCCTCGTCGGTGAACCAAGCGTTGTCGCTGGCCGCGAAGTTCCTCTTCGTCCACAGCCCGGCTCTGCACATCGGCGTCGGGGACGATCCTCGTCGGACCCGTGGCGTCGTCGCCGTCACCTACCGCAAGTCGTTGCGGGAGTCGCCGTACTCCCCCCAGGCCACCGAGCTGGGCATCGCGCTGATGCACCGCATCTCGGTGACCCTCCTCGGCGACATGACCGGACTGCGATCCGTCGAGCTGCCGCATGCACCGCTCTCCCCCGTCGCCCGGTACACCGACCACTTCGGAGTCGACGTGCGCTTCGACGGCGCAGTGGCCGCCCTGCGCGTCGACCAGCACGTCCTCGACGCCACCTTCGCCCACGCGGACGCCGCGATCAGAGCGATCGCCCTGGAGCACCTCACCCGGCACCACACCGACCCGCAGGAGCAGGTGGCCGTCCGCGTGCGCCGCACCCTCGGCGAGGGACTGGGCAGTGCTCGCACCTCCCTCGAGCACGTGGCACGGGTGCTGGGCATGCACCCGCGCACGCTCCAGCGCCAGCTCGCCGCCGAGGAGACGAGCTTCGACGTGGTCCTCGACGACGTGCGCCGTACCGTGGCCCTGCACTACATCACCGGCACGGACATCCCCTTCGTTCAGGTGGCCGCGCTCATCGGGCTGAGCGAGCAGAGCGCCCTGAGCCGCTCGGTGCGACGGTGGAGCGGTGTCAGCCCGCGGGAGCTGCGACGCCGCTCACACGAGGGCCCTGGCGGATTGTCGTCCTGAGTCAAGTGCGCCGGGCAGCTCTCGGCCATCGTGGGGTGGTTCCCCGCTCCCCTCTTCGCCAGGAGGACGTCAATGACGACCCAGACCGACGGACAGCTCACCGACCTCGCGTCGATCGGCGCCCGCACCATTCCCGAGTTCGACGGCGTGCACGACGTGTGGCCCCGAGGCGATCGGCTCACGGCCGTCCGCGAGGCCGCCAGTACCTACAAGCAGCGGTTCAAGAGCCAGGGCCAGGCGACAGCCGTCAAGTCCGTGGACATCGCCTCCGCCCCGTATCCGGTGAAATACGGCTTCAACACCGCGGTCGCCGTGCCGCACAGCCCCCTGATCCCGATCATCAACCGGATGGTCGTCGTGCAGTACGAGGACTGGGACGGTCGGCCCCGCACGCTCGTCTTCGAGCCGACGGTGCCCGAGGGCTCCGCCCAGGCCCCCTTCTTCAGCAAGCTGCAGAAGCTGACGAACAAGATCCCCGGCGCCAACCGGGCCGAGAAGTTCATCGTCAACTACTACAACGAGCCCGAGGACGTCCTTGCCGCGGTCGGCCTGACGGCCGATGACATCGACTTCTGCGCCTTCGACCACCTGCACGTGCAGGACCCGCGGATGATCCTCGGCTCCTCGGCGCTGATCCCCGGGGAGAAGACCACCCGCCAGCCGATCTTCGGCGACGCGAAGATGCTGGTGAACTCGCTCGAGCTGGCCACGCTCCAGTCGCTTCACCCGATGCAGTGGGCCTGGTATGTCGAGGGCAGCCTCGAGGGCGTCGACATGGACAAGTTCGCCACCTTCCAGGGCGACATCGAGCTCGGTCCGGGTGTGGCCTTGCTGTGGACGCCCGGGCACACCGACGGCAACCACTCGCTCGTCGTCAACACCCCCGACGGCGTGTGGGTCTCCTCGGAGAACGGCATCGCCCTGGACAACTGGCAGCCCGAGCAGTCCAGGATCCCCGGCGTGAAGCTCTACCACCGCCAGTACGGCCGCGAGATCTGCCCCAACGGCAACACCCTCGAGGACTCGCTCGACCAGTACGACTCCATGGTCAAGGAGAAGACCCTCGCGGACCCGTCGAAGAGGGACCCGCGGTGGCTGCAGATCCTCCCCTCGAGCGAGCTCGCCCCGTGGAAGCGCTTCTGGCCGATCGTGCCGACCTTCAACCACGGCGGGATCGACTACGGCACGATCACCGCGGGCCGTCGATGAGGGCCAGCACCCCACCCCGTTCGCCGAAGGGTGCCGTCGTCACCGGAGCCGGTCGGGGCCTCGGCCGACAGATCGCCACCCTCCTCGTCGAGCGCGGGTACACCGTCCTCGTCACCGATGTCGACGAGACCGCGGCGAAGGAGGCGGCGGCCGACCTCGGCGAGCGCGCCGAGGCGCTCGTCGTCGACGTCCGGGACGAGGCCGCCGTGCTCGCGGCGCGCGACCGCATCGTCGAGCTGGCCGCTCGGCTCGACGTGTGGGTCAACAACGCCGGCGTGCTCTTCACCGGGCCAGCCTGGGAGCACGACGAGGCACAGCGTCGCCTGACGCTCGAGGTCAATGCGCTCGGCACGATCAACGGCACCCTCGCCGCGATCGAAGCCATGCGCGGCACCGGCGGTGGGCACATCGTCAACATCGCCTCTCTCGCCGGCCTCTCCGCCGTCCCCGGCGAAGGAGTCTATGCCGCGTCCAAGCACGCCGTCATGGGCTTCAGCCTGAGCACCATCGCCGATCTGCGGGCGGCGAAGGTCAAGGACATCGACATCTCGTGCATCTGCCCCGACGGCATCTGGACCCCGATGCTCCACGACAAGCTCGACGACCCCGGTGCGGCGCTGTCCTTCTCCGCCCTGCTCCAGCCGGGGAAGGTCGTCGAGGCAGTCGCGGGGGTGCTCGATCGTCCCCGTCTGGTCACCGCCGTCCCCGGCTGGCGCGGGCCGCTGTGCCGCTTCGGCGATGCCTTCCCCGCCCTCGGTCTCGCGGCACTCCCCCTCGTGGCGGCCCAGGGGCGACGCGTGCAGAAGAAGATGCTCCGGGGGCGCGCTCGGACGTGACGACGAGCAACGCGGCCGCCACCTCGCGGATGGCCGGCTTGCGTCGGGACTGCCTGCTCGGCGTCGTTGTGCACGGGTGGCCGACGACCAACCCTCAGCCAACCCACCACAAAGAACCCCCCCCAGGTGGGAGCGGGGCCGTCACAAGACCCTGGCGCCG
>JBQGNO010000039.1:15489-19948 GCA_052087725.1 Janibacter sp.
CCCCCCCGGGGGGGTGGGGGGGGGGGGGTGGGGCGGCGGGGCGGGGGTGTGGGGCCCGGGGGGCCCCCCCCACCCCCCCACACCCAACCCAGCACAACGACGCCACCCCTGGAGGGAGCGGGGCCGTCACTCGACCGTGGCGACGGCCTTCTCGAGGTCGGGCGTGATCTCCTCGACGGCGAGGGCGATGGACTGGGGCGTGCCCGCGGCGAGGGCGGCGTTCACCTCGTCCTTCTCGTCGAGGATGATCGCCCGGTCGTCCTTGACGACGTCGAGCGAGGCAACCTTCTGGTCGTCCTTGAGGTCCTTCAGCGGCAGCCCGATGGTCGTGAGCACGGCGACGTCGGCGTCGAAGGCCTTGACCTGCTCGGCCGCGACATTGGCGAAGAAGCCCCCGCTGGGCTTGAGCTTCGCCAGTGCGGGGTTCTCCACGAAGCCCAGCTTGCCGAAGACGTCGAAGCGGGCATCGCCCTTGACGTACCCTCCGTAGGCGTCACCGAACTTCGCGCCGTAGACGAAGGTCTTGCCGTCGAACTCCGGGTGCTCCTTCGCGGCCTTCGTCAAGGTCTTCTCCGTGTCGGCGACCGCCTTCTTCGCCGCGTCCTCCTTGCCGATGGCCTGACCGATGATCTCGGTCTGCGTCCGCCAGTCGACGGCGAAGTCCGGGGCGTCCTGCGGGGCAGCGGCGACCGGGGCGATCTTCGACAGCCGGTCGAAGACCTTGTCGTCCTTCGCGGCGCGGACATTGAGGATGAGGTCGGGCTCCATGAGCTCGATCTGCTCGTAGTTGTAGCTCGTACCGGAGTTCTTGATGACCTCGATGTCGGCATCGGCGACGGAGTCCTTCGCCCACGGCCCGACGCCCTTGGTGTCCTTCCCGTGGCCCTGCCAGTCGTAGATGGCGGTCGGTGCGACCCCCAGGGACGCGGCGATCTCACCGTCCGACCACCCGAGCGCGACGACCGTGAGCTGGTCCCCGGTCTTGCGCACCTTCTTCTCGGGGCCGCGGTCGACCGAGCCGACGACCGTGCCCCCTTGGTCAGTGCCGTCGTCGGACGACCCGCAGGCCGTGACGAGGGTGAGTCCGAGGATCATGGCCATCGCCAGGACGAGGTGTCGGAGGGATCTCATGGGTTTCCTTTGGTGGATGGGTGGAGTCAGGACGTGGCGTGGGCCTGGGCGGTGTCACCGGGCAGGTCCGCGGTGGTGACGGCTCCGGTGGCGCGTGGGATGACCATCGGGGTCGCGGTCTCGGGGTCGTCGATGACCCGGGCCCGCACCCCGAAGACCGCGTGCACGGTGTCCGCCGTGACGACATCGCGTGGCGGGCCCTCGGCGACGATCTCGCCGTGGCGCATCGCGATGAGATGGGAGGCGTATCGCGCAGCCTGGTTGAGGTCGTGGAGCACGGCGACGAGGGTGTGACCGTCCCGGTTGAGCCGGGAGCACAGCTCGAGCACCTCGATCTGGTGGGCGAGGTCGAGGTAGGTCGTCGGCTCGTCGAGCAGCAGGAGCGGGGTCTCCTGGGCGAGCGCCATGGCGATCCAGACCCGCTGGCGCTGCCCCCCGGAGAGCGTCTCGACCTGGCGGGTGGACAGCTCGACGAGCTGGGTCGCCTCGAGCGCACGACGCACCGCGCCCTCGTCGTCCTCGGTCCACTGCCTGAAGATCCGCTGGTACGGGAAGCGGCCGCGCGAGATGAGGTCGACCACGGTGATGCCCTCGGGGGCGAGTGACTGCTGGGGCAGCAGCCCGACCTCCCGCGCGAACTCCTTGCCGTGGTACTCCTGCACGTCCTTGCCGTCGAGGAGGACGCTCCCCCGCGTCGGCTTCAGCAGCCGGGAGAGGCTGCGCAGGAGCGTGGACTTGCCGCACGCATTGGGGCCGACGATGACGGTGAAGGAGCCATCCGGGATCTCCACGGCCAGGTCCTCGATGACGGTCCGGTCGTCGTACCCGAGGCGCAGGCCGGCGGCATGCAGGCGGGGCAGGTGCGGTTCGGTGGTGCTCACGAGACCCCCTTCCGGGACTGGATGACGAGCAGCCCGAGCAGGTAGACGCCGCCGAGCGCGGTGGTCACGACGCCGACGGGGAGCTGGACGGGGGCGAGCATCGTGCGGGCGAGGGCATCGCTGAGGACGAGAAGGGAGGCCCCCACGGCTGCCGTGGTGAGCAGCGGGATGCCCGGGCTCCGGGCGAGGTGCCGGGCCAGCTGCGGTGCGATGAGGGAGATGAAGGCGATCGGTCCGGCGACTGCCGTCACCACGGCCACGAGGCCGACCCCGACGACGAGCAGGTAGATCTGGATCCTGCCGGTGTGCACCCCCTTGCTCCGGGCGGAGTCCTCGCCCAGCTCGAACATCCGCATGCTCGGGGCGAGGGCGATCAGGGCCGGGACGAGGACCACCATGACGACGAGGACCGCGATGACGTCGACGAAGCGCAGCTGGGCGAAGATCCCCTGGCCCCAGGCGGCTGCCGCGGCGGCATTCTCGACGCGGGCGCGCACGAGGAGGAAGCCGTTGAAGGCGACGAGCATCGCGCTGACCCCGATGCCCACGACGATCAGCCGAAGACCGTGGACCCCGTCGCGCAGGGCCAGCAGGTAGATCACCACGCCGGTGAGGAGACCACCGGCGAGCGAACCGAAGGTGGCGCCGGTGTAGCCGGTGCCGAGGACGAGCATGGCGATGAGCGCGCCGGTGTTGGCGCCGCTGGTGAAGCCGATGATGTCCGGGCTCCCGAGCGGGTTGCGGGTCAGGGTCTGGAAGATCGCCCCACCCAGGGCGAGCGAGGCACCCCCGACGACGGCCACGAGGACCCGTGGGAGCCGGCCCTCGACGACGATCCGTCGTACGACCTCCGACTCCGACCCGGTGAAGGCACCGATGACCCGGTCGAGAGGGAGGTCGGACCCCTCGGCGGAGCCGACACCGAGGGACCAGACGGAGACCACGAGGGTGAGCGCGGTGAGGGCGAGCGAGATGAGGAGGGTGCGCACGTCGAGCCGGACGCTGATCCGACCTGCGGCCAGGGTGACGAAGCGGATCCTCGCCGGCCAGATGGCCGGAGCCCTCACCCTCGAGGGCGTGACCTGGGCGGGAGGTGCGGTTCTCGTGCTCACAGCTCGCGCACCCCCCGGGAGCGGACGAGGTGGATGAGCACGGGGGCCCCGATGAAGGCGGTGATCATGCCGACGGGCAGCTCGGTGGCCAGCAGGACCCGACCGACGATGTCGGCCCCGAGGAAGAGGATGGGTGCCGCCAGGAGCGACCCGGGGATGATCCAGCGCTGGTCGGGCCCGACGATCGCCCGGACGGCGTGCGGGATCATCAGACCGAGGAAGGTGATCGGCCCGATGGCCGCGGTGCCCGCGCCGCACAGGAGCGTCATCGCGACGAAGCCCGCGGTCCGGACGGTCGTCACCGGGACCCCGAGGGCGCGGGCGCGGTCGTCCCCGAGGGCGATCGCGTTGAGGAAGCCGGTGAGGGCGAGCGCCACGACCAGGCCCACGACGATGTACGGGGTCGTGGTCTGGAGCAGCTCGAGGCCGTGGTCCTTCTGCAGGGAGCCGACTTGCCAGCCACGGATGGCGTCGAAGGCCTTGGGGTCGACCATGGTGATGCCGAAGGCGACACCGGTGAAGACGCAGCTCACGGCGACTCCGGTGAGCACGAGCTTGGCCGGCCCGGCGCCGCCTCTCCCCCGGGACCCGACGACATAGACGAGGGTCGAGGCGATGAAGGCTCCCGCCATGGCGAAGAGGACATTGCCGGAGCTCGTCGACGCCCCGAGCACGGCGAAGCCGATGACCATGCTGAAGTACGCGCCGGCGTTGACGCCGAGGATGCCCGGGTCGGCGAGCGGGTTGCGGGTCAGGGCCTGCATGAGGGCGCCGGCGGCTCCCATGGCGGCGCCCACGGTCACCCCGAGGAGGGTGCGCGGGAGGCGGGTCTCACGGATGATCTGGGCATTGGTGCTGCCATCGTCGTGCCACACCGCGCGCCATGCGTCGTCGACCGGGATGTCGCCGCTCCCGACGAAGACCGACAGCAGCGCGACCCCGGCGAGGAGTGCACCCATGACGACGAGCGCGCTCGCCCGGGGCCCGAGGCTCTGCGGTCGCTGCGTCTCCCGTGTCGAGAGGTCCATGGGTGCGACCGTCATGAGCCCGACCATCACCCTTCCGAAGTGGTGGCACGCCACGGAGCGCGCCAGAGTAAGGACATCCTAACTCTGCGCCGGGGTGCGAACGGTAGGGCCCGCTCACCGAAGTGGTCAGCTGCCGACGTACTCCGCGAGGTGCGTGGCCGTCAGGGTCGATCCGTCGGCGACCAGCTGGGCCGGAGTCCCCTCGAAGACGACCCGGCCGCCCTCGTGGCCGGCCCCCGGCCCGAGGTCGATGATCCAGTCCGCGTGGGCCATGACCGCCTGGTGGTGCTCGATGACGATGACGGAC
>JBQGNO010000040.1:0-19831 GCA_052087725.1 Janibacter sp.
CTCCTCGTGGGGCAATGCCGGGTGGATCACGCCGGGTCTGTCGACCCCCCTTCCTGACCCGTCGGTCCTCTCCTACGGCATCAAGGCCGTCATCTCGCCCTCCTCCCCCGTCTACGTGCCGGTGACCACCGACCCGCGCCTGCTGCGCTTCCTCGCGACCTTCGCGCGCAACTCCACGATGCGCCGGTGGTCCCGGTCGATGCGCGCCCTGGTGCCGATCAACGAGTGCGCGCTGCCGGCCTTCGACGCCCTCGCCGCGGGCGGCGTCACCTCCCCCGCGAAGGAGGCAACCTCCTTCATCGCGGGCTACCGCGACGAGTCCGAGACCGACTTCCTGCTCACCGAGCTCGAGCACATCGCCGCCTCCGGCCAGGACGTCGGCTTCGAGAAGCTCACCGGCGACGAGGTCCGCGAGGCGGAGCCGACCTTCTCCCGGGAGATCGGTGCGGGCATCCGGCTGCTCGGCCAGCGCTACCTCGATCCCACCGAGTTCGTCGCCTCCCTCGCCGACTCCGTGCGCGCTCGCGGCGGCACGATCCGCGAGGGCGCCCGGGTCACCGGCATCACCGAGGAGGCGAAGGGGGTCCGCCTGGCCATCGCGCAGTCGGGCACCGAGGTCTACGACCGGGTCGTCGTCGCCAGCGGGACCTGGCTGGACGAGCTCGCGCGACCCTTCGGCGTGCGCACCCACGTGCAGGCCGGACGCGGTTACAGCTTCAGCGTGCCGATCGACCACACGCCCCGCGGGCCGGTGTACCTCCCGTCGCAGCGCGTGGCCTGCACGCCGCTCGGGGACCGGCTGCGGGTCGCCGGGATGATGGAGTTCCGCCCGCCGGAGGCGTCGCTCGACCAGCGGCGGGTCGAGGCAGTCGTCGACGCCACCCGCCCCTTCCTCGCCGGGGTCGACCTCGACGACCGGCAGGACGAGTGGGTCGGATCGCGCCCCTGCACCCCGGACGGTCTGCCCCTCATCGGGGCGAGCAGCTCACCCCGAGTCCACATCGCGGGCGGTCACGGGATGTGGGGTATGACACTCGGGCCGGCCACCGGGCAGCTCCTCGCGAAGACCATGGTCACCGGCCGACCGGCCCCGGAGCTCACCCCCTTCGACCCGCTGCGCTGACCCGGCGGTCCCGCCCGAGGGCCGTCGGGCGTGTCCCGACATGACGGGCCGTGACCTTTTCGTTACCGTCGATGAGATGTCCTCGTCCATCGGTGCTGCCCTGTCCAGTCGGGACAACTCCCTCAACGCGGTCCGGCTGATCCTCGCGGCTGCCGTGATCCTCGCCCACTCGTGGACGCTCGGCGGGTACGGCTCCAGCATCTTCACGTGGATCGGCGACAACAGCGTCAACGGGTTCTTCGCCCTCTCCGGATTCCTCATCGCGGGCAGTCGGCTGCGCAACGGTTTCGGGCACTACCTGAAGCGCCGCGCCCAGCGGATCTTCCCCGGCTTCTGGGTCTGCCTCGTCGTCATCGCCTTCGTCTTCGCCCCGATCGGCGCGCTCATCGGCGGCCAGGGCTGGAACCCCGTGCACTCGATGTCCTACGTCCTCGACAACGCGTCACTCGTGATCAATGCCCGCGAGATCGGCGACACGCTCGCCGCCTCGCAGGAGGGAGCGAACTGGAACCGCTCCTTCTGGTCGCTCATGCACGAGTTCATCGCCTACCTGCTCTGCGGCGTGGCCCTGGGCATCGCCTGGGTGCGCCGCAATCTCGCGCTGTCGGCCGCTGCCGTCGTGCTCGTCGTGCCGATCGTGGGCTGGCAGGTCGGCGACCTCGACGGACACGCCAACATGATCACCGACGCGCTGCGCCTGCAGCCCTTCTTCTTCGCGGGGGTCCTGGCCTACGCCCTCCGGGACCGCCTGCGCACCTCGCACACCCTGGCGGCACTGTCCGCCGTCGTCGTCGTGACCACCGGTTTCACCTCGGAGGCGGCGCTGAACTCCTTCACCGCGATCCCCCTGACCTACCTCCTGCTGCACGTCGGCGCCACGTGGCGCACCTCGATCGCCGCGAAGGAGGACGTCTCCTTCGGCCTGTACATCTACGGGTACCCGGTCCAGCAGGTGCTCGGCATGGTCGGTCTCGGCGTCACGCCGGTGCCGGTCTTCGCCGTCGTCTCGCTCGCCCTGACCTACCCCCTCGCCCTCGCCTCCTGGCGCCTGGTCGAGAAGCCGGCGATGCGCCTGCGCCTTGGTCGCCCGAAGAGCGCACCCACCCCCCTTCGGACGCCGGCACCCGACGCGAGCACGACCCCCGCTCCCGCCGAGGCCTACTCGTACGGCACGCTCGTCGGCAGTCGCTGACGACGACCCTTCACTCCTCGGTCGTCGCCGCCTCGTAGGCAACGCGGAGCCGTTCGCTCGCCCGGGGCCCGTCGGCCTCCGGGAGAGGCGCCCCGAGATGGAGCGCCCGCAGCTCGCCCATGAGCTCGTCGACCATCGCGGGCCCCCCTTCCTCCAGCAGCTCCATGCGCACCCGCAGCTCCGGGGTCCCCGACCGGTGCGCCCGCCCCCAGGTCCCGAGGGCCACGAGGACGGGGAGCGTCTGGATACCGGCCTCGGTCAGCGAGTAGCGCGCCCGCTGGCCGCGCGAGACCTCGTCACGCACGAGGAGCCCGCCCGCCACGAGCGACTTGAGTCGCGAGGCGAGCACGTTGGAGGCAATGCCCTCCTCCGAGGCGGTGAGCAGCTCGCGGAAGTAGCGGCGGTCGCCGAACATCACGTCACGCAGGACGATGAGCGTCCACGGATCCCCCAGCGCCTCGACGGCGGCATTGATCGGGCATCCCGATCGCGGCCCGTCACGCATCGCCCCTCCTCCCGAATCGCACCCATCAAGTGGTTGTCATGGGCAACCACCCATCCTGGGCTGCCTCGTGAAGCAGTTGCTGATGGCAATCACTTGGAGCCCATGTCACTCACGCGTGTTCACCACTTCTCCGTCTCGCTCGACGGCTTCGCCACCGGGGCCGACCAGTCCTTCGACGCCCCCGTCTTCGTCCTCACCCACCACCCGCGGCCTCCGCTGGAGATGAAGGGGGGCACGACCTTCCACTTCATCGACGCCTCACAGGAGGACTCGCTCGAGGGATTCGAGGCGGACTACGACATCGAGACCGTGACCTCGTCCGCATCCCCGGTCACCCACCTGACCTTCCAACGGAGGACCTGATGGGGCGCCTGCGCTACGAGATGCTCGTCTCGCTCGACGGCTTCGTCCGCGACGCGTCCGGGTCCTTCGACTGGGCCGAGCCGGATCCCGAGCTACACGCCTGGATCAACGAGCACGAGCGGGGCGTCGGGACCACCGTCTACGGCCGGGGCATGTGGGAGATGATGCGCTACTGGGAGGACCCGCCCGAGGCCGACCTCACCGAGCCGGAGTACCGCGACTTCACCGATGAGTGGCGTGCCCAGGACAAGATCATCATCTCCTCGACCCTCGAGGCGCCAAGCGCTCCCCGGACCCGGTTGTGGCGGGACCTCGACCTCGACCGGCTGGCGACACTCGTGCGCGAGAGCGCGACCGATGTGAGCATCTCCGGGCCGACCCTGGCGGCGCAGGCCCTGCGCGCCGGCCTCGTCGACGACCTCGGGGCCTACGTCATGCCGCACGTCGCCGGCGGCGGGCTGCCCTTCCTCCCGGCTGGGTTCACCGCCGACCTCGAGCTGCGCGAGAGCCGCTCCTTCGCGAGCGGCGCGGTGACGCTGCTCCACTCGATCAGGCGATGAGCACGCTCACCGAGTGGATGACCAGGCCGGCGAGCGCTCCGACGACGGTGCCGTTGATCCGGATGAACTGCAGGTCGCGTCCGACGAAGAGCTCGATCCGCTCGCTCGCCTCGTCGGCGTCCCAGCGCTCGACGGTCACCGAGATCACCTCCGCCAGCTCGTCGCCGTAGGTGTTGACGAAGAAGGCGACGACCTCACCCAGGTGCGTCTCCAGCCGGCCCTGCCAGACCGGGTCCTGCGCAAGGTGCTCGCCGAGGTGCGTCAGCAGCTCGTCACCCCGGGACCAGAAGTAGGAGTCGCGGTCGGCCATCGCCCCGAGCAGGGAGGTGCGCAGGGACTGCCACACGGCGACGGCGCTCTTCGGCACCTGCGGATGGGCGAGCAGCCGCTCCTTGAGTGCCTCCGCGCTGGCCATCACCTGCTCGTCGTGCTGCAGATCTCCGGCGAGCCGGCGCAGCAAGTCGTCCAGCGCCCGTCGCGCGGGGTGGGCCTGGTCGGCACGCATCTCCGCCAACCAGCCGAGCGCCTGCTGGTAGGTCCAGCCGATGACCCGCTCGTCGAGCCACTCGGGCGACCACCACGGGGCCTTCTCACTCACGACCTCCGCGAAGAGATCGGGGTTGTCGTCGAGCCATCGGCGCATCTCGTCGATCCCGAGGTCGACGAGGCCGGCATGGCTGCCCCCTTCGACCACGCCCTCGAGCAGCGAGCCGAGGATCGGGCTGACCGGCTCCCGGGCCAGCCGGGGCAGCAGCATCTCGGAGAGGAAGTCGTGGACGTCCTCGTCGGTGATCCGCTCCAGCCCACGCGTCCCGCCGCGCGAGACCTCGGTGAGGACCCGCTGCCGGTTGCCCGGCCGCCCCAGCCACACTCCGAGCCGCTCCGCGACGTGCGCCGAGGCCAAACGGTCGCGCGCGATCTCCTCGGTGAGGAAGTTCTCCGAGACGAACTCCTGGAGGCTTCGCCCGAGCTCGTCCTTGCGCTTCTTGACCAGGGCCGTGTGCGGGACGGGGATCCCGAGCGGGTGGCGGAAGAGCGCCGTCACGGCGAACCAGTCGGCGAGCGCGCCGACCATGCCGGCCTCGGCAGCGGTGTTGACGAAGCCCCACACGCCGTCGTGGTCGAGGCGCAGGGTGAGGACATAGATGACCGCCGCGAGGACGAGCAGGCCGGTGGCGACGCCTCGCATGCGGCGCAGGCCCGCCCGTCGTCGGCCGTCCGCTGGGGTCTCCTGGAGGAAGCTCACGCCCCTGATCCTCTCCCATCGGGCGGCCTAGACTCTCGGGTGTGGACTTCCTCAATGGCCTGCAGCCCCAGTTCGACCTGACCTACGACGACGTCTTCATGGTGCCTCGGCACAGTGACGTCGCCAGCCGCCATGGCGTGGACCTGCGCACCTCGGACGGGACCGGCACGACCATGCCGCTCGTCGTCGCGAACATGACCGCGATCGCCGGCCGGCGGATGGCCGAGACGACCGCCCGGCGCGGCGGCATCACGGTCATCCCGCAGGACATCCCCGTGGACGTCGTCGCGGAGGTGATCTCCTTCGTCAAGAGCCGCCACCTCGTCCACGACACCCCGATCACCCTCGAGCGCAGCGTCACCGTCGGCGAGGCCCTCGCGCTGATCTCCAAGCGGGCCCACGGCGCCGGGGTCGTCATCGAGGGCGACCGCCCCGTCGGTGTGGTCACCGAGCGCGACCTCGACGGGGTCGACCGCTTCACCCAGGTGCACGAGGTGATGTCCGCGGACCTGATGACCCTGTCGGCCGACGCCGACCCCCGCGAGGCCTTCGAGGAGCTGCACCGGTCGAGGCGGCGCGTCGCCCCGGTCGTCGACGGCAGCGGTCGCCTCGTCGGTGTCCAGACGAGGAAGGGGGCCGTGCGGGCGAGCATGTACACCCCGGCCCTCGACGGTGAGGGGCGGCTGCGCATCGCCGCGGCCGTCGGGATCAACGGCGATGTCGCCGGCAAGGCGCAGGCGCTGCTCGAGGCGGGCGCGGACGTCCTCGTCGTCGACACCGCGCACGGCCACCAGACCAAGATGCTCGAGGCCATCGCCGCCATCCGTGCGCTCGACCCGCAGGTGCCCGTCGTCGCCGGCAATGTCGTCTCCGCAGAGGGGACGCGCGCGCTGATCGAGGCCGGCGCCGACATCATCAAGGTCGGCGTGGGCCCGGGCGCGATGTGCACGACCCGGATGATGACGGCCGTCGGGCGCCCGCAGTTCTCCGCCGTCCTCGAGTGCGCCGCCGCGGCCCGCGCGCTCGGCAAGCACGTGTGGGCCGACGGAGGGGTCCGCCACCCACGCGATGTGGCGCTGGCCCTCGCCGCCGGCGCGAGCAATGTGATGATCGGGTCGTGGTTCGCGGGGACCCTGGAGTCGCCCGGCGATCTGGTCACCGACCCGGACGGGCGGCGCTACAAGGAGTCCTTCGGGATGGCCTCGGCCCGCGCGGTGCGCGGACGGACCGCGGAGGACTCCCCCTTCGACCGGGCCCGCAAGTCACACTTCGAGGAGGGCATCTCCACCTCGCGGATGTATGTCGACCCGGCCGGACCGGGCGTCGAGGACGCCATCGACCAGATCGTCGCCGGGGTGCGCAGCAGCTGCACCTACGCCGGTGCCGGCACGCTCGAGGAGTTCCACGAGCGGGCGCTCGTCGGCCTGCAGTCGACGGCGGGCTTCGCCGAGGGCCGACCGCTGCACACCTCCTGGTGACCCGATGAAGCCCCTCGCGCCGCTCACCGCCCCGGTCGACCCGATCGAGGCGCTGCGGCGCGTCGGGTTCCTCCTCGAGCGCTCCCGCCAGCACAGCCGCCGGGTGGAGGCCTTCCGCGGGGCCGTGGTCGTCCTGCGCGACCTCGACGAAGGGGAGGTCGCGCAACGGGCCGAGGACGGCACGCTCACCGAGCTCGCCGGCATCGGGAAGTCCACCGCCGGCGTCATCGAGCAGGCCGTCCGCGGCGAGCTCCCCGACTACCTCGCCCGGCAGCAGGAAGAGCACGGGGGCCCGCTCGTCGAGGGCGGCGAGTCCTACGCCGAGGCGATCATCGGCGACTGCCACCTGCACTCCGACTGGTCCGACGGGGGCAGCCCGATCGACGAGATGGTCCTCACCGCCGTCGAGCTCGGCCAGGAGTGGATGGTGCTCACCGACCACTCCCCGCGCCTGCGGATCGCCAACGGCCTCACCGCACAGCGCCTGGGCCAGCAGCTCGACCTGCTCGCGCAGATCGACGCCTCACTCGGCGGGGCCTTCACACTGCTGTCCGGGATCGAGGTCGACATCCTCGACGACGGCGCGCTCGACCAGACCGAGGAGATGCTCGGCCGGCTCGACCTCGTGACGGCCTCCGTCCACTCGAAGCTGAAGATGGCCAGGGCCCCGATGACCCGCCGGATGGTCGCCGCCGTGAGCAACCCCCGGGTCAACGTCCTCGGGCACTGCACCGGACGCCTCGTCACCGGAGGGCGGGGGACCCGGCCGCAGAGTGACTTCGATGCCCGGGAGGTCTTCGAGGCCTGCGCCGAGCACGATGTCGCCGTCGAGATCAACTCCCGTCCGGAGCGCTGCGACCCCCCGGACGAGCTCGTCGAGCTGGCCCTGGAGATCGGCTGCCTCTTCGCGGTGGACTCCGACGCGCACGCCCCCGGCCAGCTGGAGATGAAGGCCTACGGGGCCGAGCGTGCCAAGCGTCTCGGGGTCCCGCTGGAGCGCATCGTCACGACCTGGGAGGCCGAGCGTCTGCGCGACTGGTCCGGGCGGCGCTGAGGCTCACTCGTAGAGCTGGGGTGCCTGCGTGCGCAGCTGGTGGGAGAGGGGGGCGGCGAGGGTGCGCACGTACGCCGCCGACAGATGGGACTTGTCACGGTAGACGACCACATTGCCGATGACCGCCTTGCACGTGTCGTCGGGGCAGTAGTACTCGGACAGGTCGATGTATCCGACGTCCGGCGTCGTCGTCAGACTGAGGAAGGGCGAGTCCTTCGCCAGCCCCGAGCTGACACCGCCGGTCCTCGGGAAGTCACAGGAGCTGGGGTCGTCCTCCCGGCTCAGGCACTCCGACGAGCGCTCGGGGAGCCGCGGGCTGTCCCTCAGGGTGACGAGCGGGATGCTGTGGGAGCGCAGCTTGGTCCACTGGTCGATGAAGCCGCGTGAGGTGCTCTCCGGGGAGCCCAGACTCGTGGTCGCGATGGTCACGACGAGGTCGGGGTCGAGCCCGACCAAGGTGCCGACGACCCCGGAGTTCCACCCGACACAGGTCGAGTTGGTGGGCCAGTCCCTCGGCAGCGAGTACTGCCCGCGGTTGGTCGTCAGCTGGCAGCCGCTCTTGTCCACGACCACGATCCGCCAGTGGTGCTGCCGGCCCAGCTCCCGGAAGGCCGGCACCCACTGGCCCGCGTGCGAGCCCCCGGTGATGACGACGACCGGCATGTCCTCCCACCCGGGAGAGCCTTCCGGACGGTCAGGGTCGTCACAGACGAGGACTTCGTCCGACCCCGGCCCGTCCCCCTTCTGGCGGCAGGGCTCGCCGTAATAGGCCGGCTGGTCCTGCTCGAGCACGGCGAGCTCGGGGATTCGCGCGGCCTCGTGATCCACCTCGACCGAGCTGCGCGGATCGAGCACTCGCCCGCCGGGGTTGTCCAGGACGAGAGGCTGCGTCGACGTCCCGAGGTCGGCGTCCTCTGATGCGGCTGCCGTGAGCTGCTCCTGATGCGTGAGCTGGCGCTCCACGTCGCGCTGCAGCGAGCCCGCGCCGAGAGCCGTCGGGGCGGCGACGACGGCGACGACGGCCACACCCGCCCCCATGGCGAGACCGGGCCGCGCGCCCAGCACCTTCGTCGTCGGCCGCTCGATCACACTGACGGTCAGCTGGGCGAGACCCAGGCTCACCACGAGGAGGACGACCGCCTCGGCCACGCCGGCGTGGTCATGTCCGCTGTAGCTGAGCCAGAGCACCAGCAGCGGCCAGTGCCACAGGTAGAAGGCGTAGGAGATGTCGCCGATCCAGGCGAAGGGCCGCAGGCGCAGCACCCGGCTGACGCCCCACCTCGTGGGGTGCTCTGACCACATGACGAGGGCGAAGCCGAGCACCGGCCACCAGGCCCACGGGCCCGGGAAGAGCGCTCCGCCGTCGAGGACGAATCCGCAGGAGACGATGAGCAGGACGCCGATCCACCCGGTGACCGGACGCACCTTCCGTGGCAGGACCTCGGACCCCAGCAGGGCGATCAGGGCCCCGAAGGCCAGCTGCCACAAGCGGGTACCGGTGTTGAGATAGGCATTCGCCTGATCCACGTGGTGCATGTAGACGGCGAAGGGGAAGGAGACGGCGATGACGATGACGGCCACGGCGACCATCACGTGCCGCGCCTGCATCCCCACCCGTCGGGCGACCGCCACGGCCAGAAGGGTGAGCAGGGGCCACAGCAGGTAGAACTGGCCCTGCACCGACAGCGACCAGATGTGCTGGAAGACGCTGGTCTGACTCCCGGCCGCCTCATAGGCGAGCTGACTGTTGATCAGCTCCCAGTTCTCGACGTAGAGCATGGAGGCCGCCCCCTCCCGCAACAACGCGATCCGCCGACTCTCCGGCAGCACGATCAGCCCGAGGGCGGTCGTGGCCGCCACGACGAGGGCCATGGCCGGCAGGAGCCGACGGGCCAGTCGGCCGAGGTAGGGCACGACGGCGACGCGACCGGTGGTGGCCGCCTCGCGCAGCAGCATTCCAGTGAAGAGGAAGCCCGATACGACGAGGAAGACGTCGAGCCCGCCCGAGACGCGCCCTTGCCCGAAGATGTGGAACAGGGCGACGAGGAGGATCGCCAGACCGCGCAGACCGTGCAGCTCGGGCCGGAAGCGACGTTCCGGCAGCCCGTCGGTCAGCACCGCCCGTGATCGCGCCGCCATCTTTCCCCCACTTCCACCCCGTCATCAGCCGCCCGAACTGCGGCTACGGTAGCCGCAGACCCCAGCAGAGCCGGGGTTTCCGGCCCCCGGCGTGGCTCCCGCCGAGCCCGTTTTGGCGTTCCGCGAAGTGTCTCGTATGCTTTCCGAGTCCTCGACGGATTCGGGCGCTGCCTGCTGCGTAGCGAGGGGTCCTTTGAGACAGGTCCCCATCGTCTAGCGGCCTAGGACCCCGCCCTTTCACGGCGGTAGCACGGGTTCGAATCCCGTTGGGGATACGCACGACAATTGAATGTGCCTTGCACACCACAAGGCCGCGTAGCGCAGTTGGTTAGCGCGCCGCCCTGTCACGGCGGAGGTCGCGGGTTCGAGTCCCGTCGCGGTCGCTCGCTGGTCCGATCCGGATCGGCTCGGCCAGGTAGCTCAGTTGGTACGAGCGTCCGACTGAAAATCGGAAGGTCGGCGGTTCGACCCCGCCCCTGGCCACCGGATCCCCTCCGAAGGGCGCCCCCGCAGTGCGGTGGCGCCCTTCGGCGTTCGCCCCCGCAACACGCGGGCTGCTCCCGCCGGCGCCTTTCGCTCCGACCCGGGCGACGTGGGAGACTTTTTGCTCGTGAGCCGATCGACGACATCACCTGCCCTCACCGACCGGCTGCGACGGGCGGCCCGAGCTGCACTGACCGACTTCCGAGCGGCCAGCGCCTCCCCGGCCCCCACCGCCGACACACCCGCCACCCCGACCGATCCGGAGACCGCACCGCCGGCCCCGGCCCCCACCACCGTCGTCGCGCCGCACTCCCCCGTGCCACCCCTCGACCTCACGGTTGCCGTCGCTGCTGGGCCGCTGCTGGCGCAGGTCCTCGCCCCCGAGTGGGCGCAGCGTCCGCTCGACCGACGCACCTGGCGCGAGGACATCGCCGGCGTGGACCTGCTCCTCCTCGAGGGACTCGAGGGGTCCGTCCCCGGCTGGGGTGATGGATCCGCCCTCACCGAGGTGCTCAGGGCGGCGAAGGGGGCCGGCGTCCCGACGGTCCTCTGGGTCACCGACGACACCGTCCCCGGCGACTGGTCCACCGAGGTGACCGCCCTCGGCGCGGGCGCGACCCGCACCGTCGACGCCCTGGCCGCCGCCGGGCGCGACGCCCACCACTGGCAGCCGGCCGCCCAGCCGCGTACCTCGGGCCTCGCCCGGGAGGACGCGACGACCACCCGCCGCTCCGGAGCACTCCTCGTCGTGGACGGACTCTCCCGCCTCGGTGACGACTCCCCCCTTCGCCTCGTCACGGATGCGCTGAAGCCCTTGCCCAAGAAGCAGACCCGGCTCGTGCGCCGTCCCGGCAAGTCCTCCGCCGTCACCCTCCCGCCGGCTCTCGCCGAGCGCGCCGGCCCCGGGGAGGCGCCCGACGCCTCCGTCCTGCTCGACCTCTCCGCCACCTCCCCGGCCGGGGCGTGGACGAGCGTCGCCGCAGCGCTCGCCCAGACGCCGGTCGTCGGCACCACTGATGCCGCCGACCTTCCCGACGCAGTCGATGCCCTCGTGCCCCGCGTCGGCGAGTCGAAGGATCTGCGCAGCGAGCTCGTCGCCCGGATCAACCAGGAGGAGCTCGTCGCCCGAGAGGGCCTGCTCCTCCAGCGGGCCGTCCTCGCCGGTCACACGGGCGCCCACCGGGCCCGGGAGCTCGCCGGCGCCGCGGGCCTGACCGTCCCCGACGCCGCACCGGCCACGATCTCCGCGGTCGTGCCGACGAACCGCACCCACGAGCTGGACAATGTCTTCGGCAACCTCGGTCGCCAGGACCACCCGGCGGTCGAGCTCGTCCTTGTGCTCCACGGCCTGGACACCGACGACGCCGACCTGCGGCGCCGGGCCACGCAGGCAGGCGTGCAGGACCTGCAGATCGTCCACGCGGACGCGTCCCTGACCCTCGGGGCGTGCATGAACCTCGGCGTCGACGCTGCCGGTGGCCGGTTCATCGCCAAGATGGACGACGACAACATCTATGGCTCCCGCTACCTGTCCGACCTCCTCGCGGCGTTCTCCTACACGGATGCCGGGATCGTCGGGAAGTGGGCGCACTACGTCTGGCTGCGCTCCACCGGGGCGGTCGTCCTGCGCTACCCCGACGCCGAGCACCGCTACGAGCGCCGCATCCAGGGCGGGTCGATGCTCTTCGCCGGCGATGTCGCGCGTCAGGTGCGCTTCAGCGACATCCCCCGCGCCGTCGACTCCGACATCCTCGACCGGTCGATGGCCGACGGGGTGCGGGTCTACTCCGGCGACCGGTACAACTACGTCTCCGTCCGTGGCGACGACCGCCACTCACACACCTGGACGGTCACCGACTCCACCTTCCTCACCGCCACCGGGCGCCTCCTCTTCTACGGCGACCCGACGACGCACGTGAGCCTCTGACCTGCGGGCACCCCGCGACGACCGACGACGAGAAGGACCTGAATTGGCATCCATCGACAAGAGCAGCGCACAGGCCCAGGGCAAGCGCGCCGCACGTGCCGTCGTGCGTCGCGTCCGCCTGGACCCCGTCACGGCTCTCCCCAGCCAGGGCGGCGTCCTCGGTCTGCGCGCCGTCTTCGCACAGGCCCGGGTGCTCGTGCTCGACTCCAAGGAGTTCGACAAGGGCCTGCGGCTGCTGCGCCGTCTGCCGGAGTCCGCGCTCGGCACGACCGGTCGCGGCCTGTGCGCCTGGGCCCACCTGTCCCTCGGACAACTCGACGAGGCCACCCAGGAGGCCCGCTCGGTGCTCGCCGGCGAGGAGCCCGATGCGGAGGCCCTCGGTCTGGCGATGGCCGTGGCCCAGCGAGGCCACAACCCCACGCTCATCCGGGCGACCAATGCCCTCGCTGCGACGACCACACCACGCACCACCCGCGACGCCGAGCGCCTCCTCGGCTGGTTCGCCTCCTCCGACGTCGCCGAGGCCGAGGCCTTCCTGGCCAATGTCGCGACGTGGAAGGTCAACCACAGCTCGCACTCCCTCGAGCTGATCCGCACCGAGACCGAGATCCGCGGTGCCGGCGATGAGGTGGCCCAGCGCGCCGCGGCCCTCGAGGTCGGTCGACGCTCCCCCGAGGGATTCCGGTCCGCGACCCGCGCCCTCGGCTCGCTCAAGGGCTGGGACGAGCTGCGTGAGCTCTTCGTCGTCAACGACACCCAGACCGTGGCCGTCCTGCCGAAGAAGACCGCCATCTCGCTGGCCCGCCAGGCCGCCCGCGCCGGCTGGCTCGACACCGCCCAGGTCATCACCGGCCGGATGATCGAGATCGGCAACCACGCGGGCGCACGCGAGACCCACGCCCAGGTCTCCGACCAGATCCACATCAGCCGGACCGGCTGGCCCACTGACGAGGCCGGGGAGCGCAGCTACGAGCCCGCTCCCCGCGCTGTGCTCTCCGTCCTCGCCCAGTCCCTGCCGCACCGCTCCGGCGGGTACGCCACGCGCAGCCACGGCATCCTCACGGGGCTGCAGGGCCTGGGCTGGGACATGCTCGCGGCGACCCGTCTCGGGTTCCCGTACGACTTCTGGGGCAAGGGGGACTCGCGCACGGTCGAGCCCACGTCCACCGTCGACTCGATGACCTATGTCCGGCTCCTCGAGCCCGGGGAGCGCGACTACCCGACGACACCGATGTCGAGCTACATCGAGCGCTTCGCCAGCCGGCTCGAGGAGGTCGCCACCGAGCACCGGGCCGGCCTGATCCACGCGAGCAGCTTCCAGAACAACGGCCTCGCCGGTCTGCGCGCCGCCCGCCGCCTGGGCATCCCCTTCGTCTACGAGATGCGCGGTCTCGAGGACCTGATGAAGATCTCGCGCAACCCGGAGTTCGGTCACACCGACGCCTACCGGTACATGACCGGCCTGGAGCTGCACATCGTCCAGCACGCCGACCTGACCTTCGTCATCACCGAGGCGCTGCGCGAAGAGATGATCCGCCGTGGCGGGCCGGCCGACCGGATCGCCGTGTTGCCCAACGGTGTCCACACGAGCCAGTTCGAGCCCCGCCAGCCCGATGACGCGCTCATCGAGGAGCTCGGCCTGCAGGGCAAGACGGTCATCGGCTACGCCGGCGGTCTCGTGGACTACGAGGGCCTCGACCTGCTGCTGCTCGCCGCCGCGGAGCTGAAGCAGACCCGCGACGACTTCGCGGTGATCATCGTCGGCGACGGCCACTTCGAGGGCCAGCTGCACCGTCTGGCGCGCGAGCTCGACGTCCTCGACGTCGTGACCTTCACCGGTCGGGTGCCGCACGAGGAGGTGGCTCGCTACCTCTCGATCTTCCAGATCACGCCCTTCCCGCGGCTACCGCTGCCCGTCTGCGAGCTGATCAGCCCGATCAAGCCCTTCGAGTCGATGGCGATGGGCAAGGCGTGCATCTCCAGCTCGGTCGCGGCACTCACCGAGATCGTCGAGCCCGACGTGCGCGGCCTGGTCTTCGACAAGGGCGATGCCTCGGACTTCGCCCGCCAGATCGCCCGCTACCTCGACGACCCGCAGCTGCGCGAGCGGATGGGCCGCCAGGCCCGTGAGTGGGTCCTCGCCGAGCGTGACTGGAGCGATGTCACGACAATCGCCGACGAGGCCTACCACCGGCTCCTCGGCTGATCTGACACACACCCAGGCCCGTTGCATTGCCCTACGCGATGCCCTCCACGCCTCCCGCTCGGAGGAGTTGGACGCCGCCGTGGCGGCGCACCTGCTCGGGGTCGAGGCGCGTGTGCAGGCGTCGGCGGACGCTCGTGAGCTGGCTGCCCAGGTGCGCCCGCTGGCGATCAACGTCAACGACTTGGATCACCGCGCGCGCGCCGGTGAGGCGGTGGCGCTGTCGTCGGAGGTGCCCGAGCTGATCGAGCTGCTGCGCGAGGTCCGCGCCTTGCTCGGGGATCGGACGGCCGCATGAGCACCACCCACTACAGCCCGAGCACCAGCGCCGCCGACACCGAGCGCTATATCCGCGGGAAGGAGGACGAGCGGGGCGTCGCGATCACGTGCGAAGTGCCGGGAGGCCCTGGCGCATTCTCGGCGCGCGCACGGGCGCTCACGCAGAACACCACGCGCGAGGTCGAGGCGCTGCATTACCGGCAGTCTTTCAGCGACGAGGAGTTCGACCCGAAGAACCCGGAGCACGTGCAGCGGGTGAACGATCTCGGCTATCAGCTCGCGAAGAGGATGCACCCCGACTCGGACTGCCTCGTGGTCAGTCACGTGGATGGCCGGGGCAGAAAGCCGCATAACCACATCTTGGTCATCAATCACAGCAACCGGACCGGAAAGGCGCTCTCGGACTACCGGACGTTCCACGATCGCAAGGCCGGGAACCAGCGGGGCGTGCAGTCGGCGAACGACGAGCTGATGCGAGAGCACGGGCTCTCGGTCGTGAAGCGGCTGGAGCACGCGCCGAAGGACTGGGAGCTGCGCCGCGAGGACTTCGCGGAGGGCGGGCTCGACCGCGAGATGGGTGACCGGATGAGCGCCGCACTGGCCGACCCCCGCGTGGTGGACAAGGCCGGTCTCGAAGCGGTGATCGAGGAGCAGAACCAGCAGCTCGACGACGCCGGGGAACGTGTGCCGAGGATGCGGCTGCACAGCCCCGTCAGCAAGAAGGGCAAGCGCGCCGGGCAGGAGACCTGGACGCTCTACATCGAGGACCGCCGCGGCGAGTCCGGCCGCGCCGATCGCCGCAAACGCGCGAGCGCGCTCTCGGCGGACTTCACCCCGGAGGGCGCGCAGGCGTTCTTCGACTACCACCAGCAGCAGAAGGAGCAGGAACATGAGCGCAGCGCTCGACAGGCTGAAGCAGCAGAACGGGCCCGTGCAGTCGCCGCAGCCGCTCGGCAGTCCGGAGACGATGGAGCTGTTGACCTCGATCCTCGCCGCCGTCGAGGCGCAGAATACGAGGATTGCCACGCTGACCGAGCAGCAGAAGAAGCTCGCGGGGTTCGTGAAGGTCATGGACGAGGAGACGACGAGGCGGCTGGAGCGGATCACGACCCCGGCGTCGACCTCCTCGCCCTCCAGCGACGTGTCCGCGAGGATCGCGAGTATCGAGAGCAGGCAGAACGAGATCGCGAGCACGCTCGGCAAGTTCGCGCAGAGTCTCAACGGCGAGAGCTTGAACGCCGCGTCGCGAACCTTGGTCGCGGAGGCGCAGAAGAATCGCGCGGCTACGGCCTCGGCGATTGAGGGTCTGAAGGTGCAGGCCACAACGAACCAGAAGCTTGTGAGCCAGGTCGGCGGCGTGGTGCAGCGGATCGAGAAGCGTACTGAGGAGCGGGTCGAGAAGGCCGTCGAGCAGGTCGCCG
This sequence comes from Janibacter sp., assembly GCA_052087725.1. Lineage (GTDB taxonomy): Bacteria > Actinomycetota > Actinomycetes > Actinomycetales > Dermatophilaceae > Janibacter. The sequence goes on from JBQGNO010000040.1 coordinate 15,974, forward strand.
GGGAGGCCTCGGCCACGATGACCGCGAACCTCGACGCCTCGAACGAGCGCGCCGAGCGGATCATGGCGGCGACGGCGAAGCTCGAAGCGCGTCAGCTCTGGTCGGCCGCCGCTGCGATGTGCCTCGCCCTGCTGCCGGTGGTCGTGGTCGTCGCCGGGCTCTGGATGGGCATCGCCGGTCTCATCACGGGCGCTCAGTGGGCGCTCGACGTGGACGGGCGCATCTGGCTCGGCATCGGGCGCTGGCTCGTGGTCTCCGTGGGTCTCGCCGGGGCCGGCTACGGGCTCTTCGCGTCCGTCCGCTCGGCCGCCGGTCTCGCGGAGACGTGGAAGGGTCGCGGGGTGCCGAAGTGGCCGAGGTGGCGATGATGGCTGGATCCGCTCGAGCTACCGGTTCCGATCAGCGGTCGAAGGATTTTCGCAGCAGCCGGTCCTGCGGCCTCGGTGCCGCCGCCCTAACCTGACGAGCATCCCCGCCGTGACGGCCATCACGACGGCGATCCCGGCACCGATGATCCAGGGGTTACCGAGGAGCCCACCGACGCCCGCGAGTGCTCCGCCCGCCGCGATGAGCGGCAGGCCGCAACAGAGCAGCAACGGAAGCGCGCAGCATGCCAGCAAGAGCAGTCCGGTCCCTGCAGCGACGACGGGACCGGCGCGCCGTTCGTCGCGGTCCTGATCGGCGCCCATCGTCTGCACCTCTTCAGGATGAGATCTCCCCGATTGCCTGCGTTGCCGGTCATGCGCAGCACGACAGCAGCGACGGGTCGGTGGTGAAGGCCTTCGCGGCGATCCGGATGCCCTCGGCCATTGTCAGGTAGGGAGCCCAGGCGTCGGCGATCTCGGCGACGGTCTTGCCGAGCACGTGGACACCGGCGGCGGCGAGCTCTCCGGCGTCCTTGGCGACGGCGGTCAGGCCGAGGATCTCGTTCGTGTCGGCGTTCACGACGATCTTGATGAACCCGCGGGTGTCGCGGTTGACCAGCGCGCGGGGCACGTGGTGCAGCGGCAGGACGCGGCAATCGCAGCGGATCCCCGCAGCAAGCACTTCCTTCTCGGTCATCCCGACCGCTCCGATCGCGGGCCCGGTGAACGTCACCCGCGGCAGGCGGGAATAGTCGACGGCACGATCGGCGTCGGCGAACGCGTTCTCGGCGACGAGGGTGCCGTGGTGGGCGGCGACGTAGACGAACTCGGGGTGCCCGGTCACGTCGCCCGCGGCCCAGATCCGCGGGTTCGAGGACCGCAGCCGGTCGGAGACGACCACCTCGCCGGAGTCCCCGGTCTTCACCCCGACCGCATCGAGGTTCAGGCCATCGGTGACGGGACGGCGTCCGAGGGCGACGAGCACCTGCTCGGCGCGGAACTCCTGCGAGTCGCCGGACACGTCGGCGGTCACGACGGCCTCGCCTCCCGTGCCGCGGGAGACCCGGGTGGGCACCACGCGGCGGACGACGCGGATGCCTTCGTCGGCGAACGCCTCCTGAAGCGCCTTGGACACCTCCGGCTCCTCCTTCGAGGCGAGCCGGGACCGCACCAGCAGCGTGACCTGCGAGCCGAGGCGAGCGAACAGCTGCGCCTGCTCCAGGGCGACGTAGCCGCCGCCGAGCACCAGCAACGACTCAGGAACCTCAGCGAGTTCCATTGCCGTGGTCGAGGTCAGGTACCCGGTCTCCTCCAGGCCGTCGATCGGCGGAGCCCACGGGCGAGAACCAGTCGCGACCAGGAAGTGGTCGGCCTCGATGGTCTCGACCGTCCCGTCGCCGGCGATGATCTCCAGTACCGGGGCGTCTGGGCCGCCGGCGAACGATGCATCGCCGCGGCGGACCTGCCAGCCGTAGGAGTCGGCGACGTCGGCGTACTTCTCGCCGCGCAGCGACTCGACCAGCGCCTGCTTCCCGGCGATCAGCGCAGGCATGTCCACTGTCTCAGCCGTCGCCGCGATCCCCGGGAACCGGCCTGAAGCGTCGGCGGCGACGTGACGGGCGTCGGCAGCGGCGATGAGGGCCTTCGACGGCACGCAGCCGGTGTTCACGCAGGTGCCGCCGAGCGTCCCGCGCTCGATCATCACCACCGACTTGCCGAGCGTGGTCGCACGGATGGCGGCGGCGAATGCTCCGCCTCCGGATCCGATGATGGCGAGGTCGTACTTGGTAGGCATCGCTGCTCCTGTCAGTCCTTGGCTTTCTGCTCTGTCTCAGCCATACTGGACCTTCCAGTGCAGGGGAAGGTCAAGCCTGCTCCTGCCGAACGATCGGAGGCCGCGATGCGCATCGGAGAACTCGCCGAACGCGCGGGCACCACGGCGAAGACGCTCCGCTTCTACGAGGGGCAGGGGCTGCTTCCGCCGGCCGAGCGCACGCAGTCCGGCTATCGCGACTACGCACCCGAGACGGTCGCCCGGATCGACTTCGTCCACCGCGGCCAGGCCGCGGGCCTCACCCTCGCCCAGATCCGCCAGATCCTCGACATCCGCGACGGCGGCCATGCGCCCTGCGAGCACGTGCGCGACCTGCTTGACGTGCGCCTCGCTGAGATCGAGCAGCAGATCGCGCAGCTCTCCGTGCTGCGCGACACTATCGCGGACCTCAGACAGGACGCCGCGCACCCGGACCCTGAAACGTGCAGCACCGATCAAGTGTGTAGGTACTTGTAGACGACGGTAGCCAATGACTCCAACGCTACAACCCCGATATGCGCTAGGGGAATGCGACCGGGCTTGCGCATTGCCCTAGGGGAATGCGGAAGGGGGCGGGGCCGCATCGCGCGGCCCCGCCCCCTTCGCCATTGGCGCCGCGTCAGGGCACGACGTCGACGGTGATCTCGTTCGAGTCCTTCGAGGTGAGGTCCTCCGCGGCGAGCGCCCGGTAGAGCATCGGGGTCAGGCTGCGGATGTAGCTCGCCGTGACGTGGCTGCCCTGGCGGTAGACGAGGGTGTCACCGATGACCGGGGGACACTCCTTGCCGGGCGGGCAGATCCACTCGTTGAGGTCGACGTACGGCGCCTTCGTCTCCTCGGCGGCCGCCTCGAGCACCTCGCTGCCCCGACCGTCACGCCCCTCGTCCTTGGCGGGGAAGGCGCACACGGAGTAGTCGTCGGGGTTCTCCTCGACGCAGGTGTAGACCTGCTCCTCACCCGGTCGCGGCGAGTCGGACATGAGCACGACGTCCGTGTCCTGCGCCTGGACGTCCGTGACCGCGTCGCTGATCCCCGAGCGCAGCTCGTCGGTGCTCTCCGAGCCCTGGGAGACGAGCGCGACATCGGGCGCCCCCTCCTCCTCGAAGTGCTTGACGGTGTTCTTCCCGAACTCCTCGCAGTCGTCCTTGGCGCCGTCGTAGGTGAAGGAGCACGCGGACTTGAGGTAGAGCTCGACGCGCCACCCCTCCTGCTCGGCGATGGCGACGACGGCCGGGAACCACTGGCCCATCTTGGAGTCGCCGAGCATGGCGATCGTCTTGTCACCGTCCTTCTTGCCGTAGACGCAGGTCGTGTCGACCTCGGTGTCGCCGGGCTTCACCTGGCAGTCGTCGTCGTAGTACTTCGGGACGTCCTCGGCGGCGACCGCCGGGTCGGGGGTGACCTCGCCCGTGGTCGTGAGGACCTCCTGAAGCGTGGTGCCGTCCTTGAGGTGGTAGTCACCGGTCGTGTCCGGGTTGGTGATCAGTGAGGTGGCACCTCGGACCTGCGCGTCCTCGTCCAGCTTCGGGACCGTCGACCAGATCGCCAGGCCAAGCAAGGCCGTGACGAGCATCGATGCACCGCCGAAGAGCAGCCCGCGGGAGGCCTTGGCGCTCAGCCCGGGATGGAAGCGGATCGGGTCCTCGACGAGGTGCTTCGTCATCCACGCGAGGGCGATCG
>JBQGNO010000041.1:0-19769 GCA_052087725.1 Janibacter sp.
TTCCGATCTGGTCGATGAGTGCCGCCTCGGCATCGCGCAGCAACACGTCCTGCAGGAGCAGGTCGTCGATGGCGTAGCCGGTGAGGCTCAGCTCGGGGAAGAGTGCGACCGCCGCGCCCTGGTCGGAGACATGGCGCACTCGGTCGAGGATCGCGTCGGCATTGGCGAAGGGGTCGGCCATCGTCACCGGCAGGGTGCACGCGGCGACCCGGGCGAAGCCGTGGCGGTAGAGATTGCGGAAGTCGCGGTCCGTCATGCCCGCAGCCTATGGCCCCGCCCCCTTTCCCGTTCCCGGTTCCTCTTCCTCGTTCCTCGTTCCCTGAGGAGGTTGCGCAGCAACCGTCTCGAAGGGAAGGTTCCCGACACGTCGACGTTCTTCCTCGCCGAGCGGCCGACCTGCTTGACGCCTTCTGGCCGATCGAGGGCGGTGGGTCGCCCTTCATGCTCCACGACCCGACATCTGACCGGGTCTATGAGACGGCGGTGGAGGGGTTCCCTCAGTTCCATCTCGCTGTCATGGATGACGATCGGGCCGACGTCCTGCAGCGCGCTGAGGGTCCGCGATGACGTGCTGCCGATGGACCCGTGGCTGCGGGGCCACGCTCGTCTCGGCGGCCGGATCGTCGGGGTGGCACCGGCCTCGATGACGATCCCGGGATCGCTGGACCAGTGGCGGGACTGTGCTGCGCTGGTGGATGCACTGCTCACTGTCGATGACGGTCTGTCCCGCACCATGGCTCACCACCGGGCGTGTGGTGACCGCTCGAACGCGGACTGGGGATCGAGGCCGGTTCTCATCCGCCAGGCAATTAGTGCTACGGACAGGTCCGATATGTGCCCACGCTGCCCGAGGTCGACGCCGAGCAGCCGCTCGATCCGGCCGATCCGGTCGTAGAGCGACTGCCGCCGGATACCCAGCCCCCGAGCTGTGTCGGCCTTGGACAGGCCGGCGGACAGGAACATGTCCAGAGTGCGCACGAGGTCGGCAGCATGGGCGCGATCGTGCTCGATGAGTGGGCCGATCTGGCCGGCGACGAAATCGTTGAGCAGCCGGGCGTCGAGTCGGTCCAACAGCTGCTGAAGGCTGACATCGCGGGCCAGCCGTACGCCCTCGGCCACTCCGACGCGTCTGGCGCAGCGCACGACCTCCCGGGCGGAGTCCACCGCTGTCGCGAGGTCCGCAGCGTGAGCGGTCGCGTCCGAGACGCCTACCAGCGCCTTGGAGCCGGCCACCGGCCCGGGGAGGAGGGCTGCTGCGTCCGACACAAGGGCACGAGTAGTGGCGACGGCGGAAGGCGTGCGCATCAGCACGATCACGGCGTTGCCGACGGCTCCTGCCAGGACAGGCCCAGCGACCTGCGTGAATGCCTCAGTGACGGCGGGCACCGCCTCCACAGCCGGTGCCCGGGCGTCAGTCGCCACGGCGACGGCCACCAGGTGCTGACCCGTCGACAGGTGCACACCGGCGTCGTGGAGTCGGCGTTGGACGTCGCCGGCCGAGGTGAGCTTCCCGGCCGCCAGGTCCGCGATAACCGACTGTGCGGGGGACGGGTACTGCCCGGGCGTCGGGTGGCGACCCATCTCGAGAGCGACGGCGACGGAGGCCCGCTCGACCAGGGCTGTGCGTCGCTGCGTCCGTCCACCCCGAAGCACCAGCTGACCGACCAGGCCCGCCGCGTCGCGAACGTCCGCAGCGACCACCTGGGCAGGGTCCGATGAGTCGACCGACGAGATGTGGCTACGTTCAACCAGGTCACCGTGGGCATCGATCAACTCGACGGGGCAGCCGGCGGTCCGGGAGATCTCGTCGAGCAGTGCACCCATCCCCTGGCCCGCCACCACCGACGACAGCAGGCCCCGCCACATCGCCTCACCGTTGCGCGTGGCGCCGAGCTTGCGCTGCAGCAGAAGCTCGTGGAAGTCCTCGGCCATCCGCTCGAACGGCACCACGGCGTCCAACGTGACCACGATGAGGTTGCGTCGTCGGGCTGCCGAGCGGATCGGCTCGGGGAGGGTGAAGAGGGAGCGCCCGAGCTCCAGGACGAGCGCGACGCATCCGGCATCCGCGAGCGTCTCGACGTACGTCTCCAGCTGCTCGGCAGAGCGTCCGTGCAGTCCCAGACCGGTGCTCAGCAGTACCTCGCCGCCTGCGAGCAGGTTGCCCATCTCGTTGACTTCCGAGGAGTGCACCCAGCGGACCATCGCTGACTCGGTGTCGCCGGTGACCACCGTGGCTTCCGCAGCCCGGAATGACGGCAGGGCGAGCACCTCGGGCAAGGGTACGAGCATGCAGCACCTCCGTGTGCGTCAAAAGACTCACCCTTGCGGGAGACGCAGTGTCCGTCAAGACATGCTGTTCACCAGCCAATGTGCCCCTGTCGTGCGCGGCATCCCTCCGGTTGGATGGTCCGCATCACACAGTGTGCGATGTCGGTCATCGCACCGTCACCTCAGGAGGAAACATGGGCCACGATGACCGCCACTACCTCGACCTCGCTATCGAGCAGGCGCGCATCGGCTGGGACGAAGGTGGTGTGCCGATCGGTTCCGTGCTCGTGCACGACGGCGAGGTCCTCGCCCTCGGGAGGAATCGTCGCTTCCAGCTGGCGAGCGCGACCCGGCATGCCGAGACCGACTGTATCGAGAACGCCGGCCGGCTGCCGGCTCGGGTGTATCGGGCGAGCGTCCTCTACACGACGCTGTCGCCCTGCTACATGTGCGCGGGAACCGCCGTGCTGTACGAGATTCCGCGCATCGTCGTCGGAGAGAACCGCAACTTCCAGGCCTCCGAGGAATGGCTGCGATCCCACGACAAGCAGGTCGATGTCCTTGACGACCCGGCCTGTATCGCCCTCATGGACAAGATGCTCGCGGAGCGTCCGCAGCTGTGGGCTGAGGACATCGGGGAAGAGGCGTGAGCCACCGCGACGTGCGCAAGACCGAGACCGAACCCGAGTCGGTCGTCGACGCAGACTATCCGGTCACTCCAGTACCTCAGAACGCCCGGAGGTCCTTCTTCTCTCTCGCGGTCGTCCTCGTCGGATTCACCATTTTCACTCCGACGATGCTCGCCGGAGCCGTGCTCGGGCCGGCGTTCTCCTTCACCGACCTGCTGATGGTGATCCTCGGAGGATCGGCCATCCTTGGCACCTACGTCGCGCTGCTGGGGTGGGTCGGCGCCAGGACCGGACTCACCACGGTGGTGATGGCCCGGTACTCGCTGGGCACCTCCGGGTCCAAACTGGCCTCGATCCTCCTCGGTGGCACCCAGATCGGATGGTATGCCGTCATCATCGGGACCATCGGCGACCTCACTGCACAAGCCTTCGGGTGGGAGTCCTACGCTGCGACGGCGCTCGTCATGGTGATCGCCAGCGCTCTGATGTGCGTGACCGCCGTCTATGGGTACAGCGGGATGTTCTGGATCTCGTTGGTCTCCACGCCCCTGATCATCGTGCTCGCAATCTGGGTAGTTCAACGCTCGCTGGACGAGGTCGGGGGGATGAGTGGACTGATCGCGATCGAGCCGACCGCCACGATGTCGGTGACGGTCGCCATCACCACGGTGGTGGGCACCTTCGTCTCCGCGGGGACCCAGACCCCGAACTGGACGCGCTTCGCGCGCAGCGGTTCACAAGCCGTGTGGGCCTGCCTGCTCGGCTTCCTCATCGGCAACGGGAGCATGATCCTCTTCGGAGCCATCGGGGCGATCACCTTCGGTGAAGGCGACTTCGTCCTGGTGCTCTACCAGCTCGGTCTGGTCGGCTGGGGCCTCGTGCTGCTCTTCGGCAACCTGTGGAAGAGCAATGCCGACACCGCCTACGCATTCGGGGTGGCCGGATCCGAGCTGTTCCGCGTACCCCGCAAGGCGCCGTTCGTCATTGGAGGGTCCATGATCGGTACCGTGCTTGCCCTGGTCGGGTTCCACGAGCACCTCGTGGAATACCTCGTCCTGCTCGGCATCTTCATCCCGCCCCTGGGCGGTGTGATCGTCGGCGACTACCTGGCGCGATGGCGGTCCGGGATGCCCGAGGGCGTTCGGCTCCCCGTGGTCGACGGCCGCAACATGGGGGTCTACGCCGTCGCCAGCTTGCTCGCCTGGGCCTCCGATGCCACCGCCATCGGTATCCCGCCGCTGATCGGCATCCTCGTGGCAGCGCTGTTGTCGATGGCGCTGGGTGCCGGCCGCAAGGGACCGAGTAGCGTCACGCCTCGGTGAGCCAGCTGGACGTCAGCGTTGCGGAGTTCGACGGCCGTCGGCAGGTCCGCTTCGCGGTCGGACCTCCTCGTTGAGGTCGTCGACGACGGATTCCCGCACGCCGTCACTGCGCACTCGTGTGCCCATCGCACCAGATGCGGCGCGAGTGCGGTGCCGAAGCTGCCAAGGCCGAGGACGATCAGGACCCGGACCAGGACGCGCAGTCGCCTACCTCAACGACCAAGTGGCCAGGTACGCCCAAGGCCGGTGTCCGGTGATCAGCGTGGAGACGAAGAAGAAGGAACTGGTCGGCCACTTCAAGAACGGCAGCCTCGAGGGGCGGCCCCGGGGCGACCCGCCCGAGGTGGTGGGCCATCGCGTCGCCGAGGAGCTCCCGAGCCGGCTCCTTGAGCGTGCGGGCGACACAACGATCGAGGTCGATCGGCTGCCATCCCCGGTCCCAGGCGAGACCGATGCGCTCGTGCAGGACAGTGAGCACGGTCCACCCCAGGACGCCCCGCTCATAGGCGCCGTGCGACGCGTCGACCATCTCGTGGACCGCCCGGTCCGTCTGCCGCGTCAGGCCCAGCGACCACAGCCGGGCGGCTGCCATCACCCGCTCAGCCATGGCCCGGCTGTCCGCTGCGGATCCCGGGCGTTCCCGAAGGCTGTCACGTCGCCCCCTTCGTCGGTGTGCGGACCAACGTGGCAGGTGGTGCCGGAGCGCACCACCACTCCTGTGGGCAGCTGGTGGTCCGTGCCCCGAGGGCGCGAGCTTGTGGAGGACCCGGCGCTCAGCAGGACTTTCCTCCCCTTCGCGCGAGTATCAAACCCGGGCGAAGCGGATGATTATCGGGTCACCCGAGAATCCTGGGCCCTGTGGCGTCACCGCCGCCGAGCGGACGCCGCAGCGATCTGCTGCAGCAGATCGACCGCAAGCTTCGCCGCCTGGTTGGAGCGCGCGACGGGGGCGGTGAGGGCGACGATGTCACGCTCCGGGTTGGGGTTGGTCAGGCGCAGGCGCCGCACGGTCTTGGGCAGCGACCGGCTCGCGAGATCGGGCAGGACGGTGATGCCGACCCCGGCAGCGACGAAGGCCGTCGCGGTGTAGTGATCCTGGGCCTCCACGGTGTAGCGCGGCCGGAATCCCGCTGCGCGACAAGCCCGGTCGACCATGTCCTGGGTGACTCCGGCGGAGATGTCGTTGCTGATCCAGGAACTGTCGGCGAGCTCGGCCATCTCGACTCGCCGCCGCCCGGCCAGCCGGTGGTCTGCCGGCACGAGCGCGACGAAGTGGTCGGTCATCAGCGGCGTGACCGTGTGCCCGGCACGGACCGAGGTCGTCGGGTCGGCGGGCACGACGTCGATGTCCACCGGAGGTGACTCCCCGGGTGGATAGCCCTCGGTGAGGACCATCTGCAGGGTCAGCTCCGGCATCTTGGTCTGCAGGCGCTTGGCCAGCTGGGGCATCCACCGGTACCCGGCCGAGGCGAAGTACCCGATCGACAACGAGCCGGTGCTCCCTTCGCGCAGGTCGTCGACGACGGCGTCGACCCGCTTGAGCTCGTACATCAGCTGCTCGCTCTCCTCGGCGAGCGTGTGGGCGGCGGGGGTCGGCGCGATCCCGCGGCCGTCGCGCGTGAAGAGTGTGAGTCCGGTCTCCTTCTGCAGTGCCGCGATCTGCTGGCTCACGGCCGAGGGGGAGTAGCCGAGGTGCGCTGCGGCCGCATTGACCGACCCGGAGGCCATGACGGACAGGAAGATCCGGACCCGGTGTGCGTCGACCACGTGAGGGATCCTCTCGATCAATGAAGGAGGACTGCACAATATGACGAAACAGTGAATTTGAGAAGGATGGTTGATATGGCGACCATCGAAACATGCACAAGTTCTGGATGACCTACGTCAACGCCCACCGTCCCACCGCCGACCGTCACAAGGATGCCGGCCAGGACGCCGATCACCAGCGGACGGCCGGCGAGCTGTCCGCGATGTCCCGGGATGAGGCCCGCGGTACTCGCCGTGAGCGCGCCGCCCAGCGGCGGCTCGCCAGCGCCGCCACGACGGACCCGACCTACCACGCTCCCTACGACGCCGGGATGAGCGACCGCTTCTTCCCGACGCTCTCCACGCGCTGATCCCACGGGTCCAGGGGTCACCCAGCCTGGACCACGACGAAGGGGGTCTCGCACCACACGGTGCGGGGCCCCCTTCGTCATGCTCGAGTAGTTGTGCCGATGTACCCGCCGGCACCCGGGCGGAGACTTCGGTCATGGGGCAGATGCTGCGAGTCGTGGGCGTCTTGGCCGGGGGAGTCGTCGTCGCGGTCCACCTGCTGTGGGTCGTCGCCTGGTGCCAGTGGCGGTGGGTGGCCTGGTGGCGCTTCGTGGCCGCCGGCCTGCCGATCCAGTCGTTGGTCTTCATCGCCATGCCGCGGCGCAGCTGGTGTGGCGGATGGCGACCGACCCCACGAAGCGATGGTCCTGGGGAGCCGGCCCGCTCCACCCCGGCGCACCCCTGGGCTACCCAGAGTTTGGGTACGTTGTCGGGGCGGTCATCGTGATTGCGCTCGGTGTGCTGCTCGGGTCGAGGCGCCACCACTGAGGGGCAGCGCTCGGCGGCGACCAGAGGAGGCGTGGCGCGGCTAGGGTCGCCGGTATGCAGGTGCTGAAGCCCGTCGCAGTGATCGCGGCTGGAGCCGGTCTGGCCTTCCTCCTGGCTGCGGCGGCCCTGTGGGCGGCGCTCGCCAGCCTCGGCTCGGGACCGACCGACTGGAGCGCCGCAGAGGGGACCCGGATACTCCTCTCCTGGACGGCCGTCGTGCTCGTCCACCTGCTGTGGATCGCCACGTGGTGGCTGTGGCGGGGCCTGGGGTGGGGCAGGTTCGTCGCGGCGCTCCTACTCGTGCCGGTCACCGGGCTGATGGTGTGGATGGCGGCGGCGTCGGTGTGGGAGATCTCGACCGGCTCCGGTGCCCCGGAGATGCACGCGATGGAACCAAGCGTCACCTGGCCGGGCGCGGCGGTGGTCCTCGTCCCCGCGAGCATCGTCGCGATCGGGGTGCTCGTCACCGTCCTCGTGCCCGCACCCGGTGATGGGGACTCGATGTTCGTGCGACCCATGTGGGAGCCACGGACGGTCCTGCGCGGTTTCGCGATCGCCGCCGCGGTGCTCGGCTCAGCAGTCCTGGCCGCGATCCTCGTCTTCCTGCTCCTGGCGATGGCCGGCCTCGTCTGACCATGACGAAGGGGGCCCCGCACCTGATGGTGCGAGGCCCCCTTCGTCACATGCTGTCCGCGACATGACTCAGCAAGACGTACTGCCGCTCCGCAAGCGTTTCATACCCATGCGGAGCCGGGGTTTCCCGGGTCACCCGATGAACGAGTGGCGCGTGGGGCGCCTCAGCGAGTCCCCACATCGTCGGTGAGGACCACGGCCCGGCCCGCCTCGAGGCGCGCCACCGGCACCCGGAAGGGGGAGCAGGAGACGTAGTCGAGGCCGGCGGAGTTGAAGAAGTGGATCGACTCGGGGTCGCCACCGTGCTCACCGCAGATGCCGGTCTTGAGCTCGGGCTGGGTCTCCCGCCCCTTGTCCACGCCGATGCGCACGAGCTCGCCGACGCCGAGGGCGTCGAGGGTCTCGAAGGGGGAGATCGTCAGGACGCCGTTCTCCAGGTACTTCGGGAAGAAGGCCGTCTCCACGTCGTCGCGGGAGAAGCCCCACGTCGTCTGGGTCAGGTCGTTGGTCCCGAAGGAGAAGAAGTCGGCCGTCTGCGCGATCCGGTTGGCGGTCAACGCCGCTCGCGGCAGCTCGATCATGCACCCGATCGGCAGGTCGAGCGACTGGTTGTGCGCCTCGGCGACGTCGGCGATGATCTCCTCCGCCTGGGTGCGCACGATGACCAGCTCACGGTTGGACCCGATGAGCGGGACCATGATCTCCGGCTTGGGGTCCTTGCCCTCGGTGCGCAGCCGCACGACCGCCTCGGCGATCGCCCGGATCTGCAGCGCGAAGAGGCCGGGGATCTTCAGCCCGAGCCGCACACCGCGCAGGCCGAGCATCGGGTTGGCCTCGTGGCTGGAGCGCACGGCGTCCCGCAGGGCGCGCGCCCGCTCGATCTCCTCGCCGGTCTCGCCCCGCTCCTCCGCCAGCGCCACCTTGACGGTGAGGTCGGTGAGGTCCGGGAGGAACTCGTGGAGCGGCGGGTCGATGAGGCGGATCGTCGTCGGCAGCCCGTCCATCGCGGTGAGCAGCCCGACGAAGTCGTTGATCTGCGGCTCGAGCAGCTCGGCGAGCGCGGCGTCGCGCGCCTCGTCGGTCTCGGCGAGGACGACACGCTCGATCTGCTGGCGGCGGTCGCCGAGGAACTGGTGCTCCGTGCGGCACAGGCCGATGCCCTCGGCGCCCCGGTCACGGGCGCGTTGGGCGTCCTCGCCGGTGTCGGCATTGGCCCGCACCCGCAGCCGGCGGCGCGCGTCGGCGTGGGTGAGGAGGCGGTCCACCGCGACGACGAGCTCCCTGGTCTCGTCGTCCTCGGAGATCGCCATGGCGGCGTCCATCCCCTCCGAGATGTAGGTCATCACCGGGGAGTCGACGACGTGGACGTCACCGAGGAAGACCTCACCGGTCTTGCCGTCGATGGCCAGGGTGTCGCCCTCGCGGACGATGTGCTCGCCGACCCGGATCTCCTTCTTCGCCACGTCGACGACGAGGTCCTCGGCGCCGACGACGGCGCACTTGCCCATGCCGCGGGCGACGACCGCCGCGTGGGAGGTCTTGCCGCCCCGGGCGGTGAGGACACCGGCCGCGGCGATCATGCCGGGCAGGTCGTCGGGCGAGGTCTCCCGGCGTACGAGGATGACCTTGGCCCCTGCGGCCTGCTTCGCCTCGGCGCTGGCGTTGTCGAAGGCCACGGCCCCGACGGCCGCGCCGGGGGAGGCGCCCATGCCGACGGCGACGCGCGTGCGCTCGGCCTCGCGGTCGAACTGCGGGAAGAGCAGCTGGTTGAGCTGCTCCCCGGTGACCCGCTCGAGCGCCTCGTCCATCGTGATCAGGTCCTCGTCGACGAGCTGGGTCGCCACCCGGAAGGCGGCGCCGGCAGTGCGCTTGCCGACACGGGTCTGCAGCATCCACAGGGTGCCGCGCTCGACGGTGAACTCGATGTCGCACAGGTCGCGGTAGTGCGTCTCGAGGCGCCGCATCGCGGTGCGCAGCTCGCGGTAGACATTGGCGTCCCGGTCCTCGAGGTCGGCGAGGGCGAGGGTGTTGCGGATACCGGCGACGACGTCCTCGCCCTGGGCATTCGGCAAGTAGTCGCCGTAGATGCCGGAGTGGCCGGAGGAGGGGTCGCGGGTGAAGCACACGCCGGTGCCGGAGGTCTCGCCGAGGTTGCCGAAGACCATCGCCTGCACGTTGACCGCGGTGCCCAGGTCATCGGCGATGCGCTCGCGGCGACGGTAGAGCCGGGCGCGCTCGGTGTTCCACGACCGGAAGACCGCCTCGATCGCCATGTCGAGCTGGCGTCGCGGAGTCTGCGGGAAGGGGGTGCCGGTCGCCTCGTGCACGAGCTGCTTGAACTCGGCGACGACCTGCTTGAGGTCCTCCGCGCTCAAGCCGGTCTCGGACTGCGCGCCCGCGGCCTCCTCGTGCCGGTCGAGGATCTCGGAGAAGCGGTCGCCGTCGATGTCGAGCACCGTCTTGCCGAACATCTGGATCAGACGCCGGTAGGAGTCCCACGCGAAGCGCTCGTCGTTCGCGAAGCGGGCCAAGGCCTCCACGCTGTCGTCGTTGAGCCCGACGTTGAGGACCGTGTCCATCATCCCGGGCATGGAGAACTTCGCGCCGGAGCGGACCGACAGCAGCAGCGGCTCCTCGTAGTCGCCGAGCTGGCGTCCGATGAGGTCCTCCACGTCCCGCAGTCGCTGGGTCACCTCGACCCGGACCTCGGGCGGCACCTGGCCCTCGCTGAGGTAGGCGCGGCAGGCATCCGTGGTGATCGTGAAGCCGGGCGGCACAGGCAGACCCAGCTTGACCATCTCGGCGAGGTTGGCCCCCTTGCCGCCGAGCAGATCCTTCTGGTCGCGGTCGCCCTCGCTGAACATGTGGACGTACTGAATCACCGGTGCCTCCTAGCGCGAATCGGAACCCGCCCACTATGGCAGGGCAGGCGGCGAATCCGGATGTCGGTCTCCGAGTGCGGAACATCCGGGGGTGGTGGCGGACGGGCTCAGTCCTGCTCGAGCTGCGCCTTCAGGCGGTCGAGGGTGCGGCGGATGTTGCGCTTCTGGAAGTCGGCGAAGGTGTGACCACCGGTCACGACGGCGTCGAAGGCCCTCGCGAGGGCGTCCGGCCAGGGCCGGTCGTCGGTCCACGTCTCGGTGACTCGCGTGCCCTCGTTGACCTCCTCGAAGCGGTACTCCCACGTCGCGTTCCGTCCCCGGACCACCGGCCGACGCAGCCCGATCTGGTGGACACGGAAGGCGAAGCGCTCGCCGGGGTCGGCGGCGGTGACCGTGCACCGGGTCGACCACCGCGCGCGGCCACGTCGGTTGGTCCCGACGAAGGAGGTCCCCACTGGGAGCGGGCCCCCTTCGGCCTCCCCGGTGGCTCCGGACTCCACCTGCGCCCCGGTGTTCTCCGGGCTCCACCGGCCCATCTGGGTCACATCGGCGACCGCCTCCCAGGCGACCTGCGGGGAGACGGCGATGAGGACGGAGTCGGAGACGGTGAGGGGGCGGCGCATGGTGCTCACCGTAGATGGTGGGCTCCTGCGGTGAGAGGTCAGTCGAGGGTCGTGCGCCCACGGTGGACGCGAAGGGAGAGGAAGAGGACGAGCAGGCCGGCGGCGGAGAGCCCCGCTCCCACGAGCGACGGGGCCTGCCAGCCCCACCCGGCGGCGAGGACGAGGCCGCCGAGCCAGGCGCCGAGAGCGTTGGCGATGTTCAGCGCGGCGTGGTTGCCGGCAGCGCCGAGGGTGCGCGCCCGTCCGGCGACCTCCATCAGCCGCAGCTGGAGCGCCAGGACGAAGGCCGAGACCGAGATGCAGATGAGGGCGAGGACGATGCCGGCGGGGATAGGCGAGTCGGCCGCCCACGCGAAGGCCGCGAGAGAGAGTCCCGTGGCGATGGACGAGCCGACGAGGGTGCGCAGGACGGAGCGGTCCACGAGGCGCCCGGCGACGATCGTGCCGACCATGCTCCCGGCGCCGTAGATGAAGAGGTAGATCGGGACGGCATCGGCGGGCAGGCCGGTCTGGTTGCGCAGGATGGGCGAGATGTAGGAGTACATCGCGAAGACGCCACCGAACCCGACCGACCCGACGAGCATCGTCAGCCACACCTGGGAGTCCTTGAAGGCGGCGAGCTCGCTGCGGACGTGGGCTTCGGTGTCTGCCGGCTGATGGGGGACGACGGTGGCGACGAGGGCGGCCGTGATCAGACCGAGCGCGGCGACGAGCCAGTAGGCCGAGCGCCAGCCGGCCTGCTGCCCGAGCCAGGTCGCGAGCGGGACGCCGGCAAGGTTGGCGATCGGGATGCCGAGCATGACCCGGCCGACCGCCCAGCCTCCGCGGCCCTGGGCGACGATGTCGAAGGCGACGATCGAGGCGACGCCGAAGAAGGCGCCGTGGGGGATGCCGGCGAGGACGCGGGCGAGGATCAGCAGCTCGTACCCGGTGGCCAGCGCGCTCAGGGCATTGCCCGCGGCGAAGAGGAGCATCAGGGCGACGAGCAGTCCCCGGCGCGGCAGGCGGTTGCCGAGGATCGCGATCGTCGGCGCCCCGACGACGACGCCGAGGGCGTACGCCGAGATCGTGTGCCCGGCCTGGGGGATCGTCGTGTCGATACCCGCGGCGATCTCGGGGAGCAGGCCCATGGTGACGAACTCGGTGATGCCGATCCCCACGCCGCCGAGGACGAGAGCGCCCAGCGCCAGAGTGAGAGAGTGGCCCTGGGGGGAGGTCGGGACAGACGACGAGGAAGGGGGAGCCACGTGCCCATTCTCCCTCACGGTTGACCTCGCACGAACGTTCCCCCTACATTTGTAGAGCACACTTTCTACGAAAGTAGAAAAACCGTCATCGTCCATCCCCAGGAGCAGTCCCATGGCCCTTCGCCTGCACCGTCTCGGACTCTGGTGCGCGACCCACGCCAAGAGCGTCATCGCCGTCTGGCTCGTGCTGCTCGTCGCAGCAGGTGTGGCGGCGATGTCCTTCGGGCGGCCGATGACGAGCGAGGTCTCCGTCCCCGGCAGCGATTTCGAGCAGGTGCTCGAGGACCTGCAGGAGGAGATCCCCGAGTCCTCGGGCGGCTTCGGCACCGTCGTGCTCCACAGTGACGAAGGGGAGTTCACCCCCGAGCAGCGTCGGGTGATCACGCAGGTCTTCGCCGAGTGGGAGGAGACCCCGCACGTGAAGAGCGTCCTCAGCCCCTTCGACAACCAGCGCTCCCTCGACCAGTCCGGCCGGAAGCTGACCCGGGCCGAGTCGCAGATCGAGTCCTCCGAGAAGAAGCTCGACAGCGCCTGGACGAAGATCTCCGAGGGCCAGGGCGAGGTCGCCCAGGGCGAGAAGTGGATCAGCCTCCTCGAGCAGAACGACCCCGACTCCCCGCGACTCGCCGAGATCCGCTCCGAGGTCCGCGAGGGAAAGTCCGAGCTGGCCTCGGCCAAGAAGCAGTATGACCAGGGCAAGAAGGACCTCGCCGCGGGAAAGGCCTCCTACCGGGCCGGCTCCACGGTGCGCGATGGCGCCGCCGACACCCGCTTCGTCACCGACGACGGCTATGCTCTGACCCAGGTCCAGTTCGACTCCAACGTCCAGTCGGTCGACCCGGAGGTCAAGCAGGCCATCCCGGAGATCGGGGAGCAGCTCGAGGAGGCCGGGGTCGACGCGGAGTACAGCGTCGAGATCACCCAGGAGAACTCGCTCGTCGGCCCGGGAGAGGCGATCGGACTCATGGTCGCCGCGCTCGTCCTGTTCATCGCCCTCGGCAGCCTCGTCGCCGCTGGTCTGCCCATCGCCGGTGCCCTGCTCGGAGTGGGCGTCGGGCTCGCGGGTGCCGTGGCGACCACCCACTTCTTCGAGATGAACTCGATGACCCCGGCGCTCGCCCTGATGATCGGTCTGGCCGTCGGGATCGACTATGCCCTCTTCATCGTCAACCGGCACCGCAACCAGCTGCTCGGCGGTCACGAGATGACCGACTCGATCGCGCACGCGGTCGGCACGGCCGGCTCGGCCGTCGTCGTCGCCGGCACCACGGTGGCGATCGCGCTCGCCGCGCTCGTGGTCACCCCGGTGCCGCTGCTGGCCCAGATGGGTCTCGTCGCGGCCGCCACGGTGGTCGTCGCGGTCATCGTGGCGCTCACCCTCACCCCCGCCCTGCTCCACTTCGCCGGGAGGCGCGTCCTCTCGAAGCGGGCCTGGTCCCGGGCTGCGGCCTCCGCCGGTGCAGACGACGAGCACGGCAGTGGTTACGTCCGCGCCGTGACGCGTCACCCCGCCCTCGTCGTGCTCGGCGTGGTCCTGCTGTGCGGGATCATCGCCATCCCGGCCCTCTCCCTTCGCCTCGGGCTGCCGGACGGGTCCAGCGAACCTGCGGACTCCACTGCCCATCGGGCCTACGTGCAGGTGGAGGAGCACTTCGGCGCCGGGGCCAACGGCCCGGTCATCGCCGTGGCCACCCTCGACGAGCCCGCCGCGGACGAGGACGCCGTCCTGGCGAAGCAGGCCGACGTCGTCGAGGAGCTCACCTCCGTCGGTGGCGTCCACGCCGTCGTCCCCTTCGGGGTGAGCGAGGACCGCTCGACCCTCGCCTTCCAGGTCGTCACGGAGGGCGGGCCCGCCGACGCCGAGACGGAGGAGTCGGTGCGGCTGCTCAAGGCGAGCGCGGGACCGATCGGCGAGCGCACGGACTCCGAGATCGGTCTCACTGGCCAGACCGTGGCCAACATCGAGATCTCCGAGCAGCTCGCCGACGCCCTGCCGCCCTATCTCGCGATCGTCATCGGCCTGTCGATCCTGCTCATGACCGTCGTCTTCCGCAGCATCCTCGTGCCGCTCGTGGCCACCGCCGGGTTCCTCCTGTCCGTCGCCGCATCCTTCGGCGCCACGGTGGCCGTCTACCAGTGGGGGTGGTTCGGCGACCTCCTCGCCGTGGACACGCCGGGGCCGGTGCTCAGCTTCATGCCGATCATGCTCATCGGCGTCCTCTTCGGTCTGGCGATGGACTACCAGATGTTCCTCGTCTCCGGGATGCGCGAGGCCCATGCCCACGGCGCCGACTCGCGCTCTGCCGTGCGCACCGGCTTCACCCACGGCGCGAAGGTCGTGCTCGCCGCGGCACTGATCATGGCGGCCGTCTTCGCGGGCTTCGTCTTCGCCCACCTGACGATGATCCGGCCGATCGGCTTCGCGCTCGCCGTCGGTGTCCTCGTCGACGCCCTCATCGTGCGGATGACCCTCACCCCGGCCGTGATGCACCTGCTCGGGGACGCCGCCTGGTGGATGCCGCGCTGGCTCGACCGGCTCCTGCCCGACCTCGATGTCGAGGGGACGGCGCTGGAGGCGAAGGTCACGGATGATGCGGCACGCGGGGTGCAGGACGAGCGCCTAGTGTCGCCGGCATGACCACCACCGAGAACGCCCCGCTGCTCGAGACCGAGACCGAGATCGCTGCCCCGCCGGAGGCGGTGTGGGCGCTGATCGCCGACCCGCGCGCCCTCGGTGGCCTGAGCCCCCAGGTGCTGCGCACGCACATCGTCGGCACCCAGCCGGTCGGTCTGGGCACCCGCACGGTGAACATCAACCGCCGTGGTCCCCTCCTGTGGCCCACCCGGGCGAAGGTCGTGCGCTTCGAGCCGACCCGCGACTACGCCTTCCGGATCAAGGACAACGCGAGCATCTGGTCCTTCGAGCTCGCCCCCACCGCGACCGGTGGCACCCGCGTCATCCACCGGCGCGAGGCGCCCACGGGCACGACGAAGGTGTCGCGGATGCTCCAGGAGAAGGTCCTCGGCGGGATCGACAACTTCGACCGCGAGCTGGAGTCCGGCATGGCGCAGACGTTGACCCGGCTCAAGGCGGCCGTCGAGACGGCCTGAGCCGGCACCTGACCCGACGAGAGGGACGAAGGGGGACACCCCCCTTCGTCCCTCTCGTGCTCTCCCCAGCAGACATGGGTACTTCTCCCCATCGACCCCCCGTTCCCGCCCGCATAGATTCATGGATGTCAGCAGGTGACCGGGGGGACACACCAGCTGAACCGGCCCGTGGTCCGCAGGGGGACCACGGAGCCGACGAAGGCGGGACTCCGCAGGGGGAGTCCCGCCGTCGGCTCGGGTGGGGGTCCCACGCAGGTCCTGTGCTGTCGGTGTCGGTGATCCTGTGTGACGATTTGCCCATGTCCTACCCACCCAGCGGTCCCCACGTCCCTCCGCCGACCGGCCCCGGGCCGGCGCCGAAGAAGGGACTGAGCGGCGGGATCATCGCGGGCATCATCGGTGTCGCCGTGCTCGTCGTCGCCGTGTGCTGCATGGGTGGCTTCTTCGTCTACCAGACGATCGATGACGAGTCGGAGTCGCCGTCGACGAGCGAGACCATCGAGGATCCCCCGGAGGAGACGACGAGCGAGACCAGCGAGGAGACGACGACCGAGGAGCCCACGGACGAGCCGACCAGCGAGACGTCGACCCCGAGCGACTCCTCGTCCTCCTCTTCTTCCTCATCCTCGCCGACGGGGACCTCGGTGGACTTCCCCGGCTCCTACGACGGCTGGACCAACTCGGCTCCGTCGAGCACGACCCTGGCCAGCTACTCCAAGGACGGCGACCGCTTCAGCGTCATCGCCTCGAGCTACCTCAAGCCGTCGAACTACGAGCAGCTGTGGGACTCCTCGACGAAGTACGGCGAGGTCTCCTGCGGGCGCCGCTCCAGCGAGGGCTCCGACATCTACTGCACCGCGGAGAAGGACGGATCGACCTTCCTCGCCACGTCCCCGGACCTCGACGAGGAGCAGCTGGCGTCGGCCATGCAGGGGATGCTCGACGAGCTCTGACCCGGACGACATACGCTGGTCGTCATGCCCCGCCACGTCACGACGACCATCGAGGACGGTGTCGCGCACCTGCGCCTGGCCCGGCCCGACAAGCTCAACGCGCTCACCCTGGAGATGCTCGACGACCTCGTCGCCGCTGCCCACGGGCTGCGCGAGGACCGTCGACTGCGGTCCGTCATCGTCTCGGGGGAGGGTGACGCCTTCTGCGCCGGGCTCGACTTCGGGTCGGCGATGAAGGACCAGAAGGGGATCCTCACCCGCTTCGCCCCCCGCCCGTGGCGCGGGACCAACACCTTCCAGGAGGCGGCCTGGGCGCTGCGGCGACTGGACGTGCCGGTCATCGCCGCGGTCCACGGGCACTGCCTCGGAGGGGGCCTGCAGATCGCCCTCGCCGCGGACTTCCGCATCACCCACCCGGACGCGACCTGGTCGGTCCTCGAGGGGCGGTGGGGGATCATCCCCGACATGTCCGGGGTCCACGCGCTCTCGCAGCTCGTCGGGATCGACGTCGCCAAGAAGCTGACGATGACCGCTGAGAAGGTCTCCGGCTCCCGGGCCCGAGAGATCGGTCTGGCCACGGAGGTCGCCGACGACCCGGTGGCGGCGGCGTCGCTGCTCGCGTCCGAGCTGGCCACGCGCTCGCCGGACGCCCTCGCCAGCACCAAGCGCCTCTTCGAGACGACGTGGCACCGCGGTCCGCGGCACACCTTCCTGCGGGAGCGCGCCGAGCAGCTCGGGCTGCTCTTCGGCCCCAACGCGCAGCGCGCCCGGGAGGCCAATGCCGAGCGCAGGCCCGCCGAGTACCTGCCCCGTGGACGGAAGCTCGTGCGATGAGCGAGGACATCACGCCGGACGGCTTCCTCCCGATCGTCCCGGAGGGGCTCCCCGAGGGATGGGCGAGCCGCGCTCCCGAGGAGGCGGATGTCGAGGAGATCGTCGCCCTCGTCCTCGCGGAGAAGCACGAGGTCGAGGGCTCCGGCACCGTCGAGGAGGACGTCGTCGCCGGCGAGGCCGTCGGCCAGGGGGCGTGGACCCGCCGTCAGGTGGTCGTCACCGACACCGACGGGCGGATCCGGGTCTGGGCGCGCGTCCACGACCGGGCGGCCGGCCGGACCAATGTCGACCTCACCGCGGACCCCGAGCTGACCCGTGAGCAGGAGCAGCAGCTCGCCGGGATCCTGCTCGGCTGGGCCGAGGAGGTCGCGCTGAGCATCTCGCGGGGACGCGGCCTCGGCGGCACCCGGCTCGACGTCTCGGTCCACGAGGACGACGACCGCCTGCGCTCGATGCTCGACCCGGCCGGCTACCACCTCGCTCGGACCTGGCTGCAGATGACCCGCCCCTGCCGCCCCGGTGACGAGGACCTGCCCGAGTCCCACCACCGCGAGGGCGTCAGCGTGCGACGGGTGGCCAAGCGCGAGGACGGGACGCCCGTGGCGGCGGACCTCCAGTCCGTCTACCGGATGATCGAGGAGTCCTTCGCCGACCACTTCAACTCCTACCGGGAGTCCTTCCCGGAGTTCCTCGCCCGACTGCGTGAGGCGCCGGGCCACCGCTGGGACCACTGGTGGATCGCCGACATCGACGTCGAGGGCCAGTGGGTGCCCGGCGGCGCCGTCGCAGCCCTCGTCCTGCCCGAGGACACCGGCGGCACCGAGGGGACCTACATCGACTACATCGGCGTGCACCGGCTCGCGCGCGGACGCGGCGTGGCCAAGTCACTCCTGCACACCGTGCTCGCCGACACGGCGCGCCGCGGACGCAACCGGGTCTCCCTCGAGGTCGACGCCGACAGCCCCACCGGGGCCGATGGCCTCTACGAGTCGATGGGGTGGGCCACCCGGTACCGGACCGAGTCCTGGCACAAGGACATCCGGCTCGAGGGCACGGACGACCCGGTGCCCCACGCGCGGCTGGACTGAGGGCGCTCAGTCCAGACGGCGGGTCTCGACGGTGAAGTCGTGGGTCCGCAGGCGCTCGACGAGGTGGCCGTCCAGCGCGACCGCGGGGGTGAGCACGCCCCCTTCGCTCGTGAGGTCGTCGCCCGCGAGGGACAGCGCGGACTGGCCGAGCATGATCGCCGTGCCGTTGTAGCCCGGATCGGCCTGCGCCGCGACCGTCGTCGCGTACCGGGCGCCGCTCGTCGTCGTCGCGACGACCTCCATGCGGAAGCGGCCGTTGACCCGGGTCTCCTCGTCTGGGCCCTCCCCGGGCTCGGGCAGCGCCCGGTCCAGCAGGACGCGGGTCGGGCCCCAGGACATCCCGCCGACCACTCCGAGGAGGCCGGCGGTGGTGCCAGCGGCGACGAAGGGGGAGGTCAGCCGCGAGCCGAAGTCGCTCACCTCGTGGTAGCGGAAGGCACGGCCGTATCGCCAGCCGAGCAGGGCATTGCTGCGCCGCACGACGCGGGTGTTGTAGGACGCCATGACGAAGGGGCCGGTCCAGTGCCCGTCCTCGGTGCGGCGCACCGGTAGCCGGGAGCCGATGGCCTTGAGCCGACGGCGACGCGCGGTCGACTCCTCCTTCGGCGCGATCGCGGCGCGGTCGGCGCGGGTGGGCTCGGCCGCCCGGTCGGGGCTCAGGCCGTAGGGGTCGTTGATCGTGCGGCGGTCCTCGATCGACTCCCTCGCCGCGACCGTCTGCTGGCGCATCGACGCGATCGTGCCCCCGGACAGGCCCCCCTTGAGGCTGCGCACGAAGAGGACGGTGTCGGTGAGCTCGCCGGCACCCTCCTCGGCGGCGACCCGGGCGGTCTCGAGCACGCCGAGGTCCGAGGGGATCGAGTCGAAGCCGCAGGAGTGGACGATCCGCGCGCCGGAGCGGTGGGCCACGTCGTGGAAGGCCTCGGCGGAGTCCCGCGCGAAGAGGACCTCGCCGGTGAGGTCGGCGTAGTGGGTCCCGGCGACCGCGCAGGCCTTGACCAGGTGCCGGCCGTGGAGCGCGTAGGGCCCGACGGTGGTCACGACGACGCGCGCCGACCGGGCGAGGTCCGCGCAGGCCGCGGGATCGGACACGTCGACGAGCAGCCGGGGCCAGGAGCCCGCGGCACCGCCGAGCTCGGCGGCGACGGAGTCGAGCTTCGCCCGCGACCGTCCGGCGATCGCGATGCGCACCCCCTCGGGGGCGTGGTCGCGCAGGTGGGCAGCGGTGAGCCGCCCGACGAATCCGGTGGCGCCGACGAGGACGATGTCGTGGTCGCGCTCGCCCGTGGTGGAAGTCATGAGTCGACAGTAACCCGTTGGGCGGCAACGTCTTCACGGCTCCGTGGAGTGGGTGGCCTTTCGTCCGGCCCGGTACTTCGGTAGACAGGGAGCAGCGATGGCGCTGCACGTGCCGTCCACCGACAGCAAAGGAGAAGCATCATGACGCAGCCTCCGAACGAGACCCCCGACCCGCCCGAGGAGGCCATCGGTGGCGTGCCGACCGGTGCCCACGTCGGCGATGCCGGCGCGGACGGTGGCGCCGATGGTGGTGCCGGCGATGGCCGCAGTCACCGAGCGCCTCGGCTTCGGGATCAC
>JBQGNO010000042.1:0-8186 GCA_052087725.1 Janibacter sp.
GGTGGATGGCTTCGTCACGGGTCAAGGAAGGCACCATCGCATCCTGTCATCGTCGGCAGCCCGGGAGCGTGCCACCACCCGGAGACCTAGACTGGCCGGCGCGCTGCGACGACGAGGACGACAGCGCTGGACGGAGATCGACATGAGCACCCCGGCCCGACCCGGTCTGCTGCCGCTCCTGCTCGTGCGGGCCCGGGCCCAGCGTGTGGAGCCGATCACCCGACGCCTCGTCGCCTCCATCTCCCGGGAGAATGCTCCCTACGACACCCTCGGTGTGGTCCCCGACGCCGACCTGTGGGGCTCCTGCTACGACAACGTCGAGCGGGTGCTCGACATGCTCGTCCTCGCCGTCCTGCCCGATGGCAGCCTCGCCTCCGTCGAGGACATGGAGCCCCTCTTCGACGCCGCCCGGGCCACCGGTCAACGACGGGCCGAGCAGGGTCTCCCCCTCGACGACGTGCTGCGCTCCTACCGCATCGGGGGACGGCTGATCTGGGAGGACCTCGTCGAGACGGCCGACCCGCCCCTCGACCCGGAGAGCTTTCGCGACCTCGGCGTGTGGCTGTGGGCCAGCGTCGACAAGACCTCGGCCGAGGTCGCGCGCTCCTACCGCCAGACCGAGCACCGCCTCCTGCGTGCGGACACCCAGCGGATGGCGGCCCTGTGGGAGGGGCTGCTCAGTGGCCGGGCCCGGGAGCAGGCCTTCGCCCAGGAGGCCTCACGCAGCATGGGCCTGCCGGCCGACGGCTCGCTGCTGCTCGTGCTCATGCACGACACCACTCCGGAGGACGCAGCCGCCGTGGTGGAGCCGCTCATGCATCCGCACGAGGCGAGGACCGCCTGGCAGGCCCGGACCGGCGGTGATGTCATCGGCCTGCTCGCCCTCCCCGAGGGCCTGGACCAGCGCTCGCTCGTCATCGCGCTCGGTGAGCTCACCGGGCTGGACGGCGGGGTTTCCGGTCTGTGCCGGGGACTCGCCGAGGTCGACCAGGCCTTCGAGCAGGCCCGGATGGCGGCCGAGGGCCACCACGATGCCGCCGGCGTCCTCTCCTACGACCAGCGCCTCGTGCCCGCGCTGCTCCTCAGCTCCCCCCAGATCGCCCGTCAGCTCGTCGACCACTGGCTCGGCCCCCTTCTCGCCCAGCCCGCAGCAGAGGGCACGGAGCTGCTCGACACCCTCGACGCGTGGGTGGAGGCCGGCGGGTCCACCAGCCGGACGGCCTCCCTGCTCCCCTGCCACCGCAACACCGTGCTCAACCGGCTCACCCGGATCTCGGCCCTCATCGGGCACCACCTCGCGGACCATCCCCCGCCCACCGGGCTCGCCCTGGCCCTGCGGGCCCGGTCACTCGGTCTCGGCTGAGCCACCCTCGCGCGCCGGCAGGATCGTGCTGTGCGAAGTGCACAGTGTGATCGCGCCCATCGTGGGCGTCCTCGAGTCGCGGCCCCGCCTCCCACCGGGTCTACTGGGAAGTCATCAGACACCGTTGTCGAGACCGGGAGGTCCCTCATGACCGACGTCCGTCCCACTGATCCGGACGTGTCCTCGTCCGGGCCGAGCCGACGCTCCTTCATGGGGTACGTCATCGCCGGCGCGACGCTGGCCACCGGAGCCGAGATGACGATGGGCTCCGAGGAGGCCGAGGCCGTGATCCCCACGCCGCCCCAGCCGCCGGAGATCCTCGACCTCAACGACCTGCTGACGACGGCCGCCACCCCGACGGCCAACCTCATCACGGTGAAGATCGAGAAGGACGGTCGAGCCTCCTTCGCCCTCCCCCGTGCGGAGGTCGGCCAGGGCATCGTCACCTCGACCGCGATGATCATCGCCGAGGAGCTCGAGCTGCCCCTGGACAAGATCGACGTCACCCTGGCCAAGGCCCGACCGGAGCTGATGTTCAACCAGCTCACCGGTGGGTCGAACACGACGATCTCCACCTACACCCCGATCCGGGTCGCGGCCGCGCTGGCGAAGCAGCAGCTGCTCAAGGCCGCCTCCTCGCTCCTCGGCGACACCGTGGACGCGCTCGTCGCGAAGTCCGGCGTCATCACCGGCTCCTCCGGCAAGAGCGTCAGCTACGCGGAGCTGTCGGCGAAGGCCGCCGTCGCCGACACCGTCCGGGCCTCGGTCACCCTGAAGAAGAGCACGCAGCACGAGGTCATCGGCACCCCGCAGGGCCGCACCGATGCCCGCGACGCGGTGACCGGCAAGAAGACCTTCGCCATGGACATGAAGGTCCCGAACGCTCTCCCGACGATGGTCGCCCGCCCGACGACCCACAACGGCACGCCGGTGCGACTGAAGAACAAGTCCACCGTCACGGCGATGCCCGGGGTCACCGACGTCGCCAAGGTCGAGACCGGCATCGCGGTGCGGGCCAAGACCTTCGGCCAGTGCATCGATGCCATCCGGGAGATGGACATCGAGTGGGACGAGGGCAAGCTCGCCGGTGAGTCCGACGCGACGATCCTGAAGAAGGTGAAGAAGGCCGAGCTCCCGATGGTCGTGCCCAAGGTGCCGGTGCTGGCCAAGCAGGTCGACGCCGAGTTCACCTTCCGCTTCCGCAGCAACTCCTCGCTCGAGCCCAACTGCGCCATCGCCGACGTGCGCTCCGGCTCCGCCGAGCTGTGGGGCTCGATGAAGTCCCCCGTCGTCGCGCAGGAGGCGATCGCCGGCGAGCTCGGGCTCCCCGTCTCGAAGGTCACCGTCAACGTCACCGAGGGCGGCGGGTCCTTCGGCCGCAAGCTCTTCCACGACGCCGCGCTCGAGGCCGCCCGGATCTCCAAGGCCATGGGCAAGCCGGTCAAGCTGATGTGGCACCGGGTCGACGAACCGCGCCAGGGACGCCTACATCCCCTCGCCACCTCCCGCATCCGGGCCACCCACCTGCTCGGTGAGGTGCTGACCTTCGAGCAGCGGCACACGAGCGTCCAGACCGACTTCGGTCACGGCCTCGGCGAGATCATCACCTCCCAGGCGGCGAAGCTGCCCGTGGCCGGCAACCTCACCTTCGCGCAGACAATCTTCCTGCTCACCCAGGAGCTGCCGTACAACTTCGGGGTCGTCACCCAGCTGCTCAACGAGACCGACGAGCGCTTCAACACCGGCAGCATGCGCAACATCTACTCCCCCGATGTCCGCACGGCCAACGAGCTCGTCGTCGACGAGCTCGCGAAGAAGCTGCACCAGGACCCGGTCGCCTTCCGCCGCAAGTTCCTGCGGAACAAGGACGCCAAGGCCGCGCTGGACAAGGTCGCCGAGGTCGGCGACTGGGGCCGCTCGCTCCCCGACGGTGTGGCCCAGGGCGTGGCGATCCACAAGGAGTACAAAGGCGTGACCGCCTGCCTGGTCGAGCTCGACACCCGGCCGGAGACGGTCGACCGACCGATCCGCAACGGCGTCACCGGCCCGCGCGTCACCAAGGCGGTCTTCGCCGTCGACGCCGGCCTGGTCATCAACCCCACGGGACTGGAAGCCCAGATGCTCGGCGGGGTCATGGACGGCATCGCCCTCGCGCTGACGTCGAGCTGCCACTTCGAGGAGGGGCACTTCCTCGAGGCGAGCTGGGACAACTACTTCTACACCCGCCAGTGGAATGTCCCACCGGAGATCTCGGTCGAGATCATGCCGTCCGAGTCCGGCCAACCCGGAGGTGCCGGCGAGGCCGGCGTCGCCGCGAGCTTCGCCGCCATCGCCTGCGCCTACGCGCGGGCCACCGGGACGATGCCGACCGAGTTCCCGATCAACCACGCCGAAGAGCTCGCCTTCGAGCCCAAGCCCTTCACCCCGTCGCTCGTGCAGTCGCCGACCGACGGCCTCGACCACACCTACTGAGGGAGCAGGACATGCCCAGTCACACCTTCGTCCTCAACGGCGAGAAGGTCACCGTCGACGTCGAGCCCGGAGTGCGCATCCTCTGGGTGCTGCGCGACGTGCTCGGGGTCACCGGCCCGAAGTACGGGTGCGGGATCAACGTCTGCAAGGCGTGCACGTCGCACATCAACGGCAAGGCCTTCAACCCCTGCTCGGTGCCGGTGGAGGAGCTCTCCGCCGACGACGAGGTCACGACCATCGAGGGCCTGGCCGACACGGCCGACAGCGACCTGCACCCGATGCAGGACGCCTGGATCGAGCACGACGTCGCCCAGTGCGGCTACTGCCAGCCGGGTCAGATCATGGCGGCCGTCGCCCTGGTCAACAAGGTCAAGAAGGAGGGGCGGGCCATCGCCGACTCCGACCTCGACTCCATCCGCAACCTCTGCCGATGCGGCACCTACCCGCGCATCCGCGAGGCGATCCGCACCGGCGAGAAGAACATGTGAGCGCGCCCGGAGGTCACCGCAGGTGGTGACCTCCGGCCATGCCCTCGAGGCGGGAGATCCGCTCGGCCATCGGCGGGTGGGTCGACATCATCTTCTTCAGGTCCGCCCCGCTGAAGGGGTTCGCGATCATCATGTGGCTGGTGTTCTGCAGCTGGGGCGTCGGTTCGAGCGGCGCCTTGGCCACCCCCGTCTCCAGCTTGCGCAGCGCGGAGGCGAGCGCGAGGGGATCTCCGGTGAGGGAGGCGCCATCCTCGTCTGCGTCGTACTCCCGCGTGCGGCTGATCGCCATCTGGATGACCATGGCGGCGACCGGGGCGAGCAGGGCCACGGCGATCGCGGCGATCGGGTTGCGGTCGCGGCCACCGAACCACAGGCCGATCGAGGCGACCGAGGAGATGACCCCCGCGACGGCACCGGCGACCGAGCCGGTGAGGATGTCGCGGTTGTAGACGTGCATCAGCTCGTGGCCGAGGACTCCGCGCAGCTCACGCTCGTCGAGCAGCTGGAGGATCCCCTCGGTGCAGCACACGGCCGCGTGCTGGGGGTTGCGCCCGGTCGCGAAGGCATTGGGCGCCGCCGTCGGCGAGACGTAGAGGCGCGGCATCGGTTGATCGGCCCGCTGGCTCAGCTCCTGCACGATCCGGTACATCGCGGGGAACTGCGCCGGGTCGGCCGGCTGGGCGCGCATCGCCTTGATCGCCAGCTTGTCAGAGTTCCAGTACGAGTACGCGGTCATCCCGACGCCGAAGAGGCCGAAGAGCCACATCATCATCCCGCCGCCGAGCGCATAACCCACGAGCAGCAGCAGGGCGAAGATCGAGCCGAAGAGGGCCGCGGTCTTCAGCCCGTTGAAATGATTGTGCATGTCCCGTCCAACGTCGATGAGGGGTCAGTTCGTTCCCGCGCCGAGGAGGATCACCGGCAGCACGGTGGCCGTGAGCAGCAGCAGTCCGGCCGCGAGGGCCACACCGGTCGCGGCGCGCGAGACCTGCTCCGGGTCCCGACCGTCGTCGGCGGGCAGCAGGATGAGGGCGACCCACCGCAGGTAGACCGCGAAGCCGAGGGCTGCGGCCGCGACGGCAGAAAGGGCGATCCACCACAGGCCCTCTGCGGCAAGGGGGCGCAGGACGAGGATCTTCGCCAGCAGCCCCGCCACCCCGGGGGGCAGGCCGGCGAGGGTGAGCAGGCCAAGGGTGAGGACCGCTGCGTGGACGGGCCTGCGCCGCAGCAGTCCTCGGTCGTCATCGAGCACCCGGCCACCCTCCGGGGCCAGGGCGGCGACGACCGACAGCACGGCGGCGATGGCGACGACGTACACCGCGAGGTAGCCGACGGCGGCCGCGACGTCACCGGCCGCGAGCGGGGCGATGATCCAGCCGCCTTGGGTGACCGCGGACCAGGCCACGAGACGAAGGGGGTCCGTGGCCCGCAGCGCGATCACGGCTCCGACGATCATCGAGACCACGGCGAGGACCGCGAGGACGGGCGCGAGCTGGGGCAGGACGCCGGCGGCGCCGTCCATGAGGGCGATGAGGGCGCCGACGGCGGCCACCACGGAGACGGTCGCGAGCAGCAGGGCCACGCTCACCCCGGCACGGGGGTAGGTGGCGGGGGTCCAGGCGTGGAAGGGGACGAGCGAGAGCTTGAAGGCCAGCCCGGCGAGCAGCATGACGACGGCGAGGGTGAGCACCGCACGCGTGCCGTCGTCCTGGCCCGCCTCCCCGGCGGCTGCCGCCCCGAGCCGCAGGCTCCCGGTCGCGGTCACCCACAGGCCGGCCCCGACCACCGCGAGGGCGAAGGAGGTGATCGAGGTCGTGATCAGCTGCATGGCGCCGCTGTCCCGCGCGCCTCCCCGCAGCACCGCGAGGGCGACGACCGGCAGCGTCGCGAGCTCCAGCCCGATGAGCCAGCTGCCGAGGTCGTGCGCAGCCGAGACCGTCGCGGCACCGGTGACGCTCGCGAGCAGGAGCGCGATCTCGACGCCGGGCCCTGCCGTGGACGCCGCTCGAGGTGCGAGGCCGTCCCTCGGTCCGGGTCCCACGCTCCGCGTGGGCGCCTCGACACCACCCGACCTCGCGAGCAGGAGGACGAGCACGGCGAGTCCCGCTGCGGCGGCGAGCGCCTGGAGCAGCGCCCCGGTCTCACCGACACGCACGAGGCAGTCGCTGACCGTGGCCCCGTCCGGCGGCCGCACCGCCAGGGAGGGGTCGTCCGGCAGGCACACGGAGGCCTGCTCTCCATCAGTGGCGGCCCGCAGCCGCAGGATGACCGCACTACCGAGCCCGACGAGCAGGGCCAGCACGCCGACGAGGAGAGCCGGGGTGCGCCGTCGCGGCCACAGGGCGTCGACGGTGAGGACGAGGACCGCGCCGATGGCCGGGGCGAGGACCGGTCCGGTGACGAGCAGGTCGATCTGGGGGGTCGTGGCAGTCGGCATCATCGGGTCACCACCGCAGCGAGGGACGGGTCCGTGACGGCGAGGACGAGGCCGGGCGCGATCCCGAGGACGAGGACGGCCACGGCAAGCACCGCCCCGGGCAGCAGCTCGGCGCGGGAGAGCTCGCCCTCCTCCCGCACGGTGGTGGGCAGGACCGAGGTGTGGCCTTCGGTGGCCGACGGGTCAGCGGGTGGGGCGTCGGGGACCTCCACATGGCCCTCCCCCAGCCACACGAGGCGGGCGACCCGCAGCGAGTAGGCGGCCGCGAGTGCCGCGCCGACGGCGGCGATGGCCGCGCACGTCGCGAAGAGGACGGCGGACCTCCCTTCGCCTGGGTCGAGGGCCGCGATGATCGCGGGGAACTCGCCCCAGAAGCCGGCGAGCCCGGGCAGCCCGAGGCCGGCCGCGAGACCGATGAGGAGGAGGAGCCCGGTGACCGGGGCGTGCTCGCGAAGGGCGGGGCGCGGGGTGCGCAGGTCGTCGCCGCCCCAGCGGTGCTTCAGCCCGCCGACGACGAGGAAGAGCAGCGCGGAGATCACCCCGTGGGCGATGTTGCCGTAGAGCGCGGCGGTGACGCCGGTGTCGGTTCCGGTCGCGAGCGCCAGGGCGACGAAACCCATGTGGGCGATGGACGACCAGGCGATGAGGCGCTTCAGCTCCGGCTCGACGAGGCAGACGAGGCCACCCCAGATGATCCCGATGACCCCGCACACGGCGAGCACGGGGGCGACGCGGGCGAAGCCGTCGGGCACGGTGGCCAGCGGCAGCCGGACCAGCCCGTAGGTGCCCATCTTCAGCAGGACCGCGGCGAGGAGCATCGATCCGGCGGTGGGCGCGGTCGTGTGCGCCATCGGGAGCCAGGAGTGCAGCGGCCAGACCGGGACCTTGACCGCGAGCCCGAGGGCGAGCAGGACGGCGATGGCCAGCTGCTCGCCGCTCCCGAGCCCCTCGCCCGCAGCCGCGGCGAGGGCACCGAGGTCGGCGGTGCCCGCCCGGGAGACGAGGAGGAGCACCCCGAGGAGCATCAGGGTCGAGCCGATGCCGGTGTAGATGACGAAGCGGGCGCCGGCCTCGCGCCGGGCCGCGGGGTCCCGGTCGTCGCCGAAGCGGGTGATGAGGACCCACACGGGGACGAGGACGAGCTCGAAGGCGACGACGAAGAGCACGGCATCGCGGGCCGCGAAGGTGGCGACAGCGCCGGCGAGGGTGAGCAGCAGGCAACCGACGAAGG
This sequence comes from Janibacter sp., assembly GCA_052087725.1. Classification (GTDB taxonomy): domain Bacteria; phylum Actinomycetota; class Actinomycetes; order Actinomycetales; family Dermatophilaceae; genus Janibacter. Next base: position 7,992 of record JBQGNO010000042.1, read on the forward strand.
TGGCCGCGCTGCCCCCACGGGGATGCTCGGCGAGGATCGTGGCGCACGCGGCGGTCGTCACGGCCGCAGCGAGGACCGCGAGGGGTCCGCTGATCCCGTCGAGCCCGAGGTGCAGGTGCAGCCCCAGGGCGCGCAGCCAGACGACGTCGATGACGGCATCGGTGACCCAGGCGGCGACGACCAGCGCGAGGGTGA
>JBQGNO010000042.1:8203-19115 GCA_052087725.1 Janibacter sp.
CCATCCCCACGCGGGCAGCGGATCGCGTGGACAGCGGGCTCCCGCCGCCGAGGAGGACGGCGCCGGCGAGCAGCGGCAGGGCGCAGGCGAGGGCGATCACGCGGCACTCCACAGCGTGAGGGCGGTGACCGCGACGAGCAGGAGCACACCGACGCCGACGAGGGCCAGACCACTGGTCGGCCGCGAGCGCGAGTGGCCGTGCATGCCGACGCCACCGAGCCCGAGCACTCCCCAGGCGGCGGTGCGCACATAGGTGTCGATGACCTCACGGTCGACGAAGGCGACGACCCGGGCGAGCGCGAGGACGGGACGCACGACGACGACCCGGTAGAGCTCCCCGACGTGCAGCCCCTGACCGACGAGGGCGCCGAGCCGGCCGTCGACGAGCCGCGCCTGCAGGCCGGTCCGGTCGAGGGCGACCCCGATCGCGATGCCGACGAGCACGAGGACGAGGACGACCGCGAAGAGCGCGAGCGGGACGTGTCCGGCCTCGGGCAGGCGCCCCCCGAGGGCGAGGCCACCGAGGATGCTCACCACGCCGAGCACGACAAGGATCCCGGCCACGGCGGTGGGCATGACGGCACGGGTGCGCAGACCCCCTTCGCCGAGGGCGACGATGAGCAGGGCCCGGGTCGCGTAGGCGGCGGTGACGACGACGGTCGTGAGCAGGCTGACGAGGACGAGTCCGGTCACGCCGCCGCGGTCGCCGGCGCCCTGGCCGACGGCGGCGATGACGTGCTCCTTGGTCAGCCCGCCGAGGACGAGCGGCACTCCCGCGAGCGAGACGAGGCCGGCGGCCCAGGCGGCGAGGCCGACGGGGTGGGTGCGCGCACTCCCGACGAGGTCGGCCCCGCGGGTCGAGCCCCGGGTGACCGCGAGCCACCCGATGGTGAGGAAGAGCAGCGCCTTGAAGATCGCGTGGCCGTAGAGGTGCCCGAGGGCGCTCCCGGCCGCCGGCCCCTGCCCCGCGGCCGCGAGCGGGGCGAGCATGACGCCGACCTGGCTGATCGTCGACCAGGCGAGCAGACGCTTCAGGTCCGGCTCGAGCAGGGCGAGCACGGCAGCCGCGAGCATCGTCACGGCGACGGAGACCCCGAGCACCGTGCGGGCGGGGTCGGCCAGCACGAGCAGGGGCAGCAGCTGGGTGAGCACGACGGTACCGGCGGCGACCATCGTCGCCGCGTGGATGAGGGCCGACGCCGGGGTCGGGCCCTCCATCGCGTCGAGCAGCCAGTCGTGGAAGGGCAGCTGCGCGGACTTGCCGAGGACGCCGATGACGATGAGGACGAGGGCGGTGGAGCGCAGCTTCGCGTCGGCATCCGTCGCGGTCCAGTGCTCGATGACCGCGAAGCGGCCGGTGCTGCCGGCACCGGCGATGAGGAGGGCGACGCCGAGGAGCAGCCCGATGTCGGCGACGCGCGTGACCATGAAGGCGGTGTGCGCGGCGCGGCGCGGGCGCTCGCGCCGCGACCAGTGACCGATGAGCAGGTAGGAGCACCAGCCCATGACCTCCCAGCCGACGACGGTGAGGACGAGGTCCGCGGAGAGGACCACGAGGAGCATCGCCGCGGCGAAGAGCGCGATGCTCGCGTGGAAGACACCGCGGCGGTCGTCGTCGGCGAGATACCACGCGGAGTAGGTCTGCACGGCGGCGACGACGAGCGAGACGACGAGGGCGAGGAAGGCGCTCGTGCTCGACAGCGCCACCCCGAGCGGGAGGTCCAGGCCTCCGAGGGTGAGGTCCGCTCCCGTGGCGCGCTCGTCGGCGAAGGGAGAGCCCGCCGGCCCGGTGGTCGTGCCGGCGAGCGCGGCGCCGGACAGGACGAGCGAGCCCACCGACCCGAGGACCGCGAGCAGCGTGGACAGGGCGGCGTGCCGTGCCAGGGCGAGGACGAGTGCGGCGGTCGCCAGCGGCACGGCGACCAGGGCCAGGCCCATCACAGCGCGTCCCCCGCCAGGTCGATGCTCCCGCGGCGGCGGTAGGCAGCGACGATCACGGCGAGCGCGATGACGACCTCGGCCGCGGCGATGGTGATGACGAAGAGGGTGAGCACCTGCCCGGACCACGTCTCGTCGCCGCCGAGGGCGCCGGCGGCGACGAGGAGGAGGGAGCCGCCGGCGAGGAGCAGCTCGGCACCGACGAGGACGAGCACGGCATTGCGGCGGGCGAGGATCCCGTAGAGCCCGAGGCCGACGAGGATGCTCGCGAGGAGGTACGGACCGGCGGCGTGGATCATCGGGGGGACTCCCCCTTCGTCTTCGTGCCGGTGAGGCCCGCCACGGCGAAGGCGCCGACGAGGGCCGCGAGGAGCAGCAGCGAGAGCAGCTCGAAGGGCCACACCCAGGTGGAGAAGATCTGCCGACCCAGCTCCTCACTGCCACCGGGGCGAACCTCGACGCGCGCGGCGGTCGGCAGGAGGACCGCGGCCACGAGCGCGCCGGTCCCGGCGCCGACGAGCGCCGCGAGCAGCCGGTGGGCCCGCGAGGTCGAGTGCTCGCGCCGGGGGCCGATCGGCGCCCGGGTGAGCATGAGCGCGACGATGACGAGGACGACGACCGCCCCGACGTAGACGAGGACCTGGACGAGCGCGACGAGCTCGGCTCCGAGCACGAGGTAGCAGCCGGCGAGCCCGAGGAGGGCCACGACGAGCCACAGAGCGGAGTGCACGACCTGGCGGGAGGTCACCGCGATGGCGCCGGCCGCAGCGGTCACGAGGCCGGTCGCCGCGAAGGCGAGGTCCAGACCGGTCATGCGCGGCCGCCGGTCCGCCCACCCCTGGCGGGCTTGTTGGCGGCGGTCACCTCGGGAGCATCGGCGGCGGCCGGGTCCAGCTCCGGGGGTGCCGGCACATCGGCGACCCACTGGCCGAGGCGGTCCTTCTCGTGGAGGAGGTCGCGGATGTCGGTCTCGGCGTACTCGAACTGCGGGGCCCAGAAGAGTGCGTCGAAGGGACAGACGTCGACGCAGATGCTGCAGTACATGCACACCGAGTAGTCGATGGCGAAGCGGTCGAGGTGGTTGCGCTGGCGGGTGCGCCCGCCCTCGGTCGCCGGCGGGACCTCCTCCTTGTGCGAGTCGATGTGGATGCACCAGTTCGGGCACTCGCGGGCGCAGAGCATGCACGAGGTGCAGTTGCTCTCCATGAGCCCGATGGCCCCGCGCGAGCGGGCCGGCAGCTCGGGAGCCGCGTCCGGGTACTCGGCGGTGTGCGGCTTGCGGGTCATCTGGCGTGCGGTGGTCGCCATGCCCCTGACGAGGCCGGGGACGAAGCCCTTGTCCGCGCTCATGAGGTCATCACCACCCCGCCGGCGGTGAGGGCGAGCTGTGCCAGGGCGAGCGGGACGAGGGCGGTCCACGCGAGGCGCTGGAGCTGGTCCTCACGCATCCGCGGCCACGAGACCCGGATCCAGATGATGAGCACGACGACGAGTGATCCCTTCAGTACGGTCCAGAGCCAGCCGAGGTGGTCGGCGAAGGGGCCCTGCCAGCCCCCGAGCCACAGGATGCCGAAGAGCAGTCCCATGACGACCATGCCGGCGTACTCGGCGAGCATGAAAAAGGCGAAACGCAGCCCGGTGTACTCCGTCATCGGCCCCATGACGACCTCGCTGTCGGCGATCGGTGCGTCGAAGGGGGGACGCTGCAGCTCCGCGGTCGCGGCCACGAGGAAGACGAGCGCCCCGGGCAGCTGCCAGAGCAGCCACCACGGGGACCAGGCCTCGACGACGCCCGCCAGCGAGAGCGTGCCGGCAGCCATCGCGATGGACGCGACGGACAGCACGAGCGGCAGCTCGTAGGCGAGCAGCTGTGCGGCAGAACGCATCCCGCCGATGAGCGCGTACTTGTTGGCGCTCGCCCAGCCGGCCATGAGAGTGCCGAGGACGCCCACACCCATGACGGCGAGGACGAGCAGGAGGCTGCCGGGCACCTCGGCCGCGGCGAGGCCCGGGTGGATCGGCAGCAGGGCGATCGCGATGAGGTACGGCACGAGGGCGATCGCCGGCGCGATCCGGAAGACGCGCGTGTCCGCCGCGGCAGGGGTGATGTCCTCCTTCTGGACGAACTTCACCCCGTCGGCGACGAGCTGCGCCCAGCCGTGGAAGCCTCCGGCGTACATCGGGCCGAGCCGACCCTGCATGTGCGCCATGATCTTGTGCTCGGCCTGCCCCGCCACGAGCGGCAGGACGAGCACCGCCGCGAGCGCGGCGAGGGAGCGGAGGGTGACCTCGAGGAGACTCATGACTCGCCTCCGGCCGGGCGGGGGCCCCACTCGGGTCTGGGGACCCCGGGGGCGGAGAGCCGGCGGCGACTCGGCGACTTCGTGGAGGAGCCGGAGTGCCCCTCTCCGGGCTCCTTGCCTCCGGGCCAGGGGCGGGTGGCCCGGGACGCGAGGACGAAGGACTTGCGCAGCGGCGTGCCCTCGAAGCCGTCGGGCAGGAGGAGCGGGCGCAGACCCAGGCCGGTCCCGTCGTCGAAATCGAGGAAGTCCAGCCCGAACATCTCGTGCGTCTCGCGCTCGTGCCACGCCGCGCCCGCGAAGACACCGGTGAGGCTCGGCAGGGCCTCCTCGAGCGGCACGCGGGTGCGTACGAGGAGGGTGCGCAGGTCCCGCTCGGGGCCCGGGTGCGGGTCGAGCAGGTGGCAGACGACCTCGAGGCCCGGGTCCTCGTCACGGTCGGTCTCGTCGACCGCGCTCAGCCAGTCGAAGTACGTGAAGCCACGGTCACGGGCGTCGCCGATGGCGCCGACCCACTCCGCCGGGGCGACGGTGAGCCTCTCCTCGGGCACGTCACGCCCCCTTCGTCGGGCGCCGCAGCAGGCCGCGGCGCACCTCACCGGCACTCGCCGTGCGCCCACCGGCGTACCGCGCTCGCAGGGAGCCGGTCGTCAGGGACTCCGAGGCGATCTTGTCCTGGAGGACCATGATCCCGTGGAGCAGCGCCTCGGGGCGCGGCGGGCAGCCGGGGACGTAGACGTCGACGGGGACGAGCTGGTCGACGCCCTTGGTCACCGAGTAGGAGTCCCAGTACGGCCCACCGGAGTTGGAGCAGGCACCGAAGGAGATCACGTACTTCGGCTCGGGCATCTGGTCGTAGAGCCGACGGATCGAGGGCGCCATCTTGTCGGTCACCGTGCCGGAGACGACCATGAGGTCCGCCTGGCGCGGGCCGGGCGCGAAGGGGATGACGCCGAGCCGGATGAAGTCGTGCCGGGCCATCGACGCCGCGATGAACTCGATGGCGCAGCAGGCGAGCCCGAAGTTGAAGACCCACAGGCTGTACCGACGGCCCCAGTTGAGCACGACCTTCATCGGCTTGGGCGCGTGGGCAGCGACCGGCCCCATCGTGGGCATCGGCAGTGGTGTGGTCATGGCGTCATGTCCTCCTGGCCATCAGGTCCACCGCAGCAGGCCGCGGCGCAGGGCGTGGACGAGCCCGACGAGGACCACCCCGATGAAGATCGCGACCTCGACGAGGCTCGCCGGGCCGAGGTCGGTGCGCAGCACCAGCGCCCACGGGAAGAGGTAGACGACGTCCACCGCGAAGATCACGTAGAGGAAGGCATAGCCGAGGTAGCGCACCTGGGTCTGCGCCCAGTCCTCACCGACCGGGTCGACTCCGGACTCGTAGGTGGTCAGCTTGGCACGGGTCGGCGCCCTCGGCGCGAGCACCCGGCGGGCGGCGTACCCGGCGACGACGAGCAGCACGCCCACGGCGAGCGTGCCTGCGACGACGAGGTATCCATCCACGGCACCACCCTAGCCACGAGCCCCCGCGTGGCAGCGGTCACGACATCCCTGGGGTACCCATCCGTGGGACCCGGTGGCTCCGAACCACTGCCATGAACGCACCCGATCGACCGGCCCCGCGGCGGCTGCGACGCGCCGTCGCCGCCGGCTCGCTCTCCGTCGCTGCCCTGCTGCTGGTCGCCACACCCGCCACGGCCCACGACCATCTCGTCTCCTCCACCCCGGCCGAGGGGGCGACCCTGGACACCGCGCCGGACTCGATCGACCTCACCTTCTCCGGAGAGATCGAGCAGGTCGGCGCCGCGGTCGAGCTCGTCACCGAGGACGGGTCGATGGTCGCCCTCGACACCCCGTCCGCGCGGGGGGACACCCTGACCAGCGAGGTCACCGGTGACCTCGCCGCGGGCGAGCACACGGTGCGCTGGAAGGTCGTCTCGGCCGACAACCACCCGATCAGCGGCGCCCTCCCCTTCGAGGTCGAGGAGAGTGACGCCTCGAGCGCGACCTCGGCCCCGACGCAGGACCGCCCGACGGAGCAGCAGACGACGGGGACGACCGCCGCTGAGACCGAGGCGACCGGTGGGACCGAGACGGCCGGTGTCCCCGGCACGTCGGCGATGACCACCGTGGCCCTGGGTGCCGGTGGGCTGGCTCTGGCCGGCGGTCTCCTCGTGCTCCTGCACCGGCTGAGGAGTCGTCGCCACTGACCCCCGGCCGGGGGCGGGTGGGGATGACCCCACCCGCGGTCGGGCACCACCCTCATGGACCTCGCGTGCCGAGAAGGGCAGAGTCGGGGGTAAGACCACCAGGAGGAACCCATGAGCACTGCCCCCCAGGACCCACAGCCGCAGCCACAGCCCCACAGCCAGCCCCCGGCGAGCTTCGGGCCCCCACCGATGAGCCCGACCGAGGAGCGCAACCTCGGGATGGTTGCCCACATCGTCCCCGGGATCCTGCTCCCGCTCAGTGCGGGAACCCTGGGATTCATCGGCTCGCTGGTCATCTACCTCATCTACAAGGACCGTGGGCCCTTCGTGCGCCAGCACGCGGCCAACAGCCTCAACGTGCAGATCATCACCGCGATCCTGCTCGTGATCTCGACGGCGCTCATGGTCGTGCTCGTCGGCTTCGTCACCTACCCCCTCGTGATCATCGTCGCGACGGTCATCCACGTCATGGGAGCGATCAAGGCCAACAACGGTGAGTGGTGGACCCCGCCGATGACGCCGCAGCTCGTCAAGTGACCCACCGGGCGAAGGGGGTCGTCGTCACCGGCCACGGGGTCGCCTCCGGGCGGTCGGGCGACTCCCCCTTCGCCGGGGGGACGATCGCTCTGCAGGCGCCGCACTTCGCCGCCCGCGGGCTGGACCTGTCCCCCCTCGTCCCGGCGACGGTCAACCTCGACATCGCCCCGCACCGGCTGGTGCTGGCGCAGCCACGATGGACCTTCGTCGACGTGGCGTGGACCGAGGTGCACGGACCGGAGACCTTCTCCTTCGTCGAGTGCACCGTCGAGCGGGCCGGGACCAGCCACGCGGGACTCGTCTACCTCCCCCACCCGGAGACCAAGCCGATGCACCACCAGCCCTCGACGGTGATCGAGCTGCTGCTGCCCCGGCTGGAGGGGCTCGCCACCGGTGATCGTGTGGACGTCACCCTCGCCCGGGGGCAGGCCACCTTCAGCCGCCCCGCCCTGCATAACCGACAGTTATGCATCTCATAACGTGACCAACTGGTTTGGTCAGGTGAGGGTCACCTACCATGGAGAGACGTCCGGGTTCGCCGCGACGCACCAACCGTTCCAAGGGGCCACGACCACCCACCATGAGCAGCACGACCCAGACCAAGGACCGCGTCATCATCCGCTTCGCCGGGGACTCCGGTGATGGCATGCAGATGACGGGCGACCGGTTCACCGCGGACAGTGCGGCCCTGGGCAATGACCTGTCGACGCTGCCGAACTTCCCGGCGGAGATCCGTGCGCCGCAGGGGACCCTCGCGGGCGTCAGCTCCTTCCAGCTGCACTTCGCCAGCTGGGACATCCTCACCCCGGGCGACGCCCCCGACGTGCTCGTGGCGATGAATCCAGCCGCGCTCAAGGCCAACCTCGCCGACGTGCCCCGCGGCGCGACGATCATCGTCAACACCGACGAGTTCACCACCCGCAACCTGAAAAAGGTCGGCTGGACGACGAGCCCGGTCGACGACGACACCCTCGAGTCCTGGCACGTGCACGCCCTGCCGCTGACCTCGATCACGGTCGAGGCGCTCAAGGACGCCGAGTCCCTGACGCGCAAGGAGAAGGAGCGGGCGAAGAACATGTTCGCCCTCGGTCTGCTGTCGTGGATGTACTCGCGCTCGACGCAGTCCACGGAGGAGTTCCTCACCAGCAAGTTCGGCGCGAAGCCGGACATCCTCGCCGCCAACCTCGCTGCCCTGCGTGCGGGGTGGAACTACGGCGAGACGACCGAGGACTTCGCCGTCCCGGTGACGGTGGAGGCGGCTCCCACGCCGCCGGGCACGTACCGCAACATCACCGGCAACACCGCCCTCGCGCTGGGCCTGGTCTCCGGGGCGCACCGGGCCGGTCGCCCGCTGGTGCTGGGGTCGTACCCGATCACCCCGGCCAGTGATGTCCTGCACGCCCTCTCCGGGTACAAGCGCCACGGTGTGACGACGATCCAGGCCGAGGACGAGATCGCCGGTGTCGGACTGGCGCTCGGTGCCTCTTTCGGTGGGGCGATCGGCGTGACGACGACCTCCGGCCCGGGGGTGGCGCTGAAGTCCGAGACGATCGGCCTCGCGGTGAGCCTGGAGCTGCCGCTGATCATCGTCGACGTCCAGCGCGGCGGCCCCAGCACCGGCCTGCCGACCAAGACCGAGCAGTCCGACCTGCTGCAGGCGATGTTCGGCCGCAACGGTGAGTCGCCGGTGCCGATCATCGCGCCGCAGACCTCCGCCGACTGCTTCGACGCCGCGCTGGAGGCCGTGCGTATCGCCACGACCTACCGCACGCCTGTCTTCCTGCTCTCCGACGGCTACCTGGCCAATGGCTCCGAGCCGTGGGAGGTGCCCGAGGTGGAGGACCTGCCCGACTTCCCCGTCGAGCTGGCCAGCGAGCACAACGACACCAACGCCAAGGGCGAGAGCGTCTTCCACCCCTACGTGCGCGACGAGGACACGCTCGCGCGTCCGTGGGCCGTGCCCGGCACGCCCGGCCTGGAGCACCGCATCGGTGGCATCGAGAAGGACTCTGTCACCGGAAACATCTCCTACGACCCGGACAACCACGACCACATGGTCCGCACCCGTCAGTCCAAGATCGACGGCATCGCCGACTCCGCGGCCGAGCTGGCCCTCGACGACCCGACCGGCGACGCCAAGGTCCTCGTCCTGGGCTGGGGATCGACCTACGGGCCCAACCTCGCGGCCGTGCGCCGACTGCGCGCGGCAGGCAAGTCCGTCGCCCACGCGCACCTGCGCCACCTCAACCCCTTCCCGACCAACACCGGCGACGTCCTGCGCCGCTACGAGCGCGTCATCGTTCCCGAGATGAACCTCGGGCAGCTGGCGATGCTGCTGCGCGCGAAGTACCTCGTCGACGTCCGGTCCCACACCTCGGTGCGCGGCCTTCCCTTCAAGGTCGAAGATCTCGCCGAGGTCATCGACGCAGCCCTCCAGGAGGTCTGAGCATGACCATGGATCTCGGTATCCCCACCGTCGCCCACGGCACCGCGGGCGTGCCCACCCTCCCCGAGGGCGAGAAGCACAACCGTAAGGACTTCTCCTCCGACCAAGAGGTGCGCTGGTGCCCCGGCTGCGGTGACTACGCCGTCCTCGCCGCCGTCCAGGGCTTCCTGCCCGAGCTGGGCCTGCGCAAGGAGAACATCACCTTCATCTCCGGCATCGGGTGTTCCTCGCGCTTCCCGTACTACCTCGACACCTATGGGATGCACTCCATCCACGGCCGCGCCCCCGCGATCGCGACCGGCCTGGCCACCAGCCGCCCCGACCTCTCGGTCTGGGTCGTCACCGGCGACGGCGACGCCCTCTCCATCGGCGGCAACCACCTCATCCACGCGATGCGCCGCAACGTCAACATGACGATCCTGCTCTTCAACAACCGCATCTACGGCCTGACCAAGGGCCAGTACTCCCCGACCTCGCAGCCCGGACTGGTCACCAAGTCCTCCCCCATGGGCAGCGTCGACGCCCCCTTCAACCCCGTCTCCCTCGCCCTGGGCTCCGAGGCCACCTTCGTCGCACGGACCATGGACTCCGACCGCAAGCACCTCACCGAGGTCCTCAAGGCCGCCGCAGCCCACCGCGGGACCTCGCTGGTCGAGATCTACCAGAACTGCCCCATCTTCAACGACGGCGCCTTCGAGCTGATCAAGGACGTCGAGCAGAAGAAGGCCCGCCTGGTCCACCTCACCGACGGCGAGCCGGTGAGCATCGGCGACGAGGACGAGCGCGAGGTCCTCGTGCGCGGCGAAGGGGGGAGCGTCACCTTCCTCCCCGAGGGCGAGATCTCCGCGCAGGGACTGGGCGACCAGGTCGTCGTCCACGACGTCACCCTGGCCGACCCCAGCCAGGCCTTCTCGATCAGCCGCCTGGACTCCGAGGCGATGACCCACGTGCCGATGGGCGTCTTCCGCGCCGTCGACCGCCCCACCTACGACGACCAGACCCGCGCCCAGGTCGACTCCGCCATCGACCTCGCCGGCGGCCCCGCCGACGACGCCGACCTGCAGGACCTCCTGCGCGGCAACGACACCTGGACCGTCGAGTAACTCTCCGGAGACCTCTCCCCCCTTCTCCCCGTCGCCTCCACCCCGCCTGACTCTGCATTGCCCTAGGGCAATGCAGTGTTCAGGGGCCGAGGACGCGGGTGAGGTAGTCGTTCGCGATCACCCGGTCCGTGTCGAGCCGATCGCGAAGGGCGACGAAGTCACCGTGTCGCGGGTAGAGCTCGGCGAGCTCCGCCGCCCCGAGGGTGTGCAGCTTGCCCCAGTCCGGTCGCCCCGCATACGCAGCAACGATCTCCTCGAAGGCCGCGAAGTACTCGCGGTACCGCCCGCGGTGGTACTGGTGGACCGCGATGTAGGCATTGGCGCGCTCATGGCCCGTCGAGAGCCACATGTCGTCGGGGGCCGCGACCC
>JBQGNO010000043.1:0-18908 GCA_052087725.1 Janibacter sp.
GCGAGCACCCGCATCGCCCGCGCCGGTCCGTCGGGCAGGAGGACGACGTCGTCCGGGAGGCGGAGCACGCGCCCCAACCGTTCGGCCGCGGCGATCTCCGTGGCCCCGAGACGGAGGTCGGCGAGCTCACCCCGCTCCGGTGCGACGAAGGGGGCCCCGCGCAGCCTCTCCTCGAGAGCCGTGATGGCCGGCTCGGCAGGACCGAGCCCGCTGGCGGACGGGTCGTGGACCCGGCCGTCGGTGACGGCGAGACCGGCCAGGTCGGCGAGGTGGGGCACGAGGTCCATCGCAGGGGGATCGACCTCACGCGGGAGCGTGCCGCCATCGCGCGGGCTACGCAGGTGCGCGGGCAGCGCCAGCGCGTGTGCCGCCTCGGCGACGGGGACGCCGGCGCTCAGCGGGTGGTCGCGGTGGTGGGCGGTGACGTGGTCGACGAGGCGGGCCCGCCACATAGCCCGGGCGTCCGGGTCGAGCCACCACGGCCCGAGCGCCACGACACCGGTCGGTGCCGGCAGACCGAGTCGCGCGAGCACGTCAGCGTGCTCGGCGCCCCGGGCGCGCAGCCGCGTTCTCGCGAGCGACCCGTCGGTGAGGGCGGCAGCCAGCTCCTCCGCCCGCGCGGAGGCGGCGCCGCGCCGCCGGAGGGGCAGCGGGTCCACGTCGAGCACGCGCACCGACCACAGCCGCCGGCTGCTCGGATCCCGCAGGATCGCGCGGTCGGCGACCAGCCACGGGAGCACTGCCGAGGAGGTCAGCCGGGCCAGACCCTCGGAGAGGGGCCGGACGTGCACGCCGACATCGGTGGAGCCGACGTGGAGCGTCGCCTGGTCGGGCGGCATCCCGGAGCCACGGTGGGCGCTCCTGTCGTCCCCGCCGACGGGGACCAGCGAGACATCGACCGTCTCGGCCAGCGCGTGCGCACCGGGCGTGAGGAGCACGACCGAGCGGCCGAGCTCACCGGCGTCCAGGCCCCGGAGGTTGACCGCTGCCCGGGAGACCGGGCCGACCTCCTCGCGGGACTCGTCCTGGCTGTGCAGGCCGCGCACCGTGACCTCGCGCGTCGACCCATGGTCGAGCAGGAGCAGCAGGTCGCCCGTGCGGAGGGTGCCCGCGCCCAGCGTCCCGGTGACGACGGTCCCGGCGCCGGTGACGGAGAAGGACCGGTCGCCCCAGAGGCGCACGGGCGCAAGGGGATCCGGATCGGGCATGCGCGTGACGAGCTCGTCGAGCGCCTCGCGCAGGCCGTCGATCCCCGTGCCGGCGACCGCGGAGACCTCCACCGCGGGGACGTCGAGGCCGGCCTCGGCCAGTCGCCGCGTCGCCTCCTGCCGGACCGGCCCCCTTCGCTCGTCGTCGGCGAGGTCGCACCGCGTGACCACGAGCAGGCCGTCGGTGATGCCGAGCGCCTCCACTGCCGCGAGGTGCTCGCTGCTCTGCTCCTGCCAGCCCTGGTCGGCGGCGACGACGAAGACCACCGCCGGCGCCGGCCCGAGCCCCGAGAGCATCGTCCCGACGAACCGCTGGTGGCCCGGCACGTCGACGAAGGCGGCCTCCGCACCACTGGGCAGCGTGGCCCAGGCATAGCCGAGCTCGATCGTCAGCCGCCGGGACTGCTCCTCGCGCAGCCGGTCGGGGTCGCGGCCCGTCAGGGCCCGCACGAGGGTCGACTTGCCGTGGTCCACGTGCCCGGCCGTGGCGAGCACGCGCCTCACGAAGAACGTCCGATGGCGGCGCGGATCGCAGCCTCGAGGTCACCGTCACGGTCAGCGGGGATGCACCGCAGGTCCACGAGCCCGCGGTCGTCGTCGACCCGGGCGAGGACGGCGGCGTGCTCACCGGCGGGCTGCCGCAGCGCCTCGACGGCCGTGACCGGGATCTCCACGGCCCAGCCGGGCAGGGGCACGCCCGGCGCGCCACCGCCTCCGACGCGTCCGTCGACGGCGACGACCTCGCGTCCGAGCGCCGCAGCGAGCGCATCGACCCGGGGCCGCAGCCCGTCGGCGGTGGCGTGCAGCGCAGCGGTCACCGGCGGGACCGGGCCACGGACGGTCGCCTCGAGCGCAGCGAGGGTGAGCTTGTCGACCCGGAGGGCACGGGCGAGCGGGTGTCGGCGCAACCGCTCGACGACGGCGGCATCACCGAGCACGAGGCCGGCCTGCGGGCCGCCGAGGAGCTTGTCGCCGCTCGCCGTGACGATCGTCGCACCTTGCCGCAGAGCGGTACTCGCGTCGGGCTCATCGGGGAGGAGGGGGTCGGGTGCGAGGAGTCCGGAGCCGATGTCGGCGACGAGCGGGACGGGGGAGCCGTCGGGGCGGACGGCATCGCGCAGCTCCCGGTACCCGACCGCTGTGGTGAAGCCGTCGACGCGGAAGTTGCTCGGGTGCGCCTTGAGGATGCAGCCGGTCTCGGGGCCGATCGCCTCCAGGTAGTCACGCGGGTGGGTGCGGTTGGTCGTGCCGACCTCCCGCAGCCGCGCCCCGGTCGAGGCGATGAGGTCGGTGAGGCGGAAGCCGTCGCCGATCTCGATCATCTCCCCCCGGGAGACGATGACCTCCCGGCCGGCGGCGAGCGCGGTCGTCGCAAGGACAAGTGCGGCGGCGCCGTTGTTCACCGTCAGCGCCGCCCCGGCGTCGGGGACGGCCTCGAGCAGTGCTTCGAGGGCGCCCGCGCCGCGACGACTCCGGTCTCCTGAGGTCAGGTCCATCTCGACGTCGACATAGCCGGCAGCGTCGATCACCGCGTCGACCGCGCTGGGGGACAAGGGTGCTCGCCCGATGTTGGTGTGGACCACCACCCCGGTCGCGTTGAGGACCGGGGTGAGCGACGAGGCGCGTGTCGGCAGACCGGCCACGGCCGTGTCGATGACCTCGTCGGGCCGGATCGCTCCGCTGCGGGCCTGCTCCTGGGCGGCGGTGACCGCAGCGTGCACCCGCGTCCTGCCGAGGCGCTGCGCAGCGGCGACCAGGGGTGCGGCGGCGAGCGCGGCGTCCGTGCGGGGGATGGCCCGGCGTGGGTCCTCGCTCACCGGCAGTGCTCCCTTCGTCGGGCGAAGGGGGCGGTGCACCCCCTTCGTGGGGCTGGCGGAGGCGGACGGGAATCGAACCCGCCAGACCGAGATGCTCGGCCTCACCGGTGTTGAAGACCGGGGGGACCACCAGGAACCCAGACGCCTCCACCGCCCACACTAGGACAGGTGGCCGCGGACCCGTAGCGGGCCGGGGCCGCGTCTCGTACGGTGACGTCCATGACCCCTCCGCGAGAGTCCCGATGAGCACCGCGCAGGCCCGATCGGACGGCTCCCGCAGCGTCGACACCCGGGTCCTTGCCGGGCTCCTCGTATCGGCAGCGGTCGTGGTCATCGGCCTCACCTGGGCGAAGTGGCAGCCCTACCTCGCGAAGATCGACGGTCTCGTCGACTCGCGTGCCTGGGACGGAGGTGCGCTCGTCGACCTCGCCCGGGACGCCCCGACGTGGTGGCAGGGCGCGTGGGACTTCACGCTCGCCTACACCGACTCGGTGTGGAAGGCCCTCCTCGTCGGCCTGCTCATCGCGGCCGCGATCGATGCCCTGCTCCCGCGTGACCGACTGCGCCGGTTCCTCACCGGCCGCAGCTCCACGGCGGGTGCGGCCATCGCCGGCGCCGCCTCGCTGCCGGGCATGATGTGCACCTGCTGCGCCTCCCCGGTCGCGGTGTCCCTGCGCCGCAGCGGAGTCCCGCTCCCGTCGGTCGTCGCCTTCTGGCTGGGGAACCCGGTCCTCAACCCGGCGGTGCTGGTCTTCCTCGCCCTCGTCGGCCCGTGGGAGTGGGCCGCCACCCGGCTCGTCGTCGGGGTCGCGCTCGTGCTCGGCGCCGCCACGCTCGCCGGCCGCTTCGCCCCGGGACGAAGGGTGGACCCCACGACCGCGGACACCGCACCGGAGGCGGACGAGCTCGCCGGGCCCTCGCTCTCGCGCTTCGTCCGCTCCTTCGTGCGCTTCAGCGTGACCCTCGTGCCCGAGTACCTCGTCCTGGTGATGCTCGTCGGCGCCGCGGCGCATGTCTTCTCCTTCGACGCGGCATGGGTCACCGGGGGCGGCATCGCGTTCCTCGCGGTCGCCGCCATCGTGGTCCTCATCGTCATCCCCACCGGTGGTGAGATCCCGGTCCTGCTCGCGCTCGCCGCGATCGGTGCCAGCCCCTGGGTGCTCGGTCTGGTGCTGCTCGCGCTGCCGGCCGTCAGCCTCCCTTCGCTGCTCATGGTCGGTCGATCGCTGACGTGGCGGGTCACGGCCGCCACGGCCGGCGCCGTGGTCGCCGCCGGCCTCGTCGCCGGGGCACTCCTGGCCGTCGTGGCCTGACCGGGACGGCTGGGCCCCTGTCGACGCCGGTGACGCCGGACCTATGGTGAGGTCATGGAGCCGATCCGACTGACCCAGTACGCCCGCGGTGGCGGGTGCGCGTGCAAGATCCCTGCCGGTGAGCTGGAGCAGATCGTCGCCGGTCTCCATATCGCGGCGCCTCCCGGCTCGGACGTGCTCGTCGGTCTCGACGACGGTGACGACGCTGCCGCCGTGCGCATCGAGGGCGGCCGCGCGGTGCTCTCGACCTCCGACTTCTTCACCCCGGTCGTCGACGACCCCTACGACTGGGGCCGGATCGCCGCGGCCAATGCGGTGTCCGACATCTATGCCATGGGCGGTGACCCGGTCATGGCGATCAACCTCGTCGCCTGGCCCCGCGAGCTGCTCCCCACCGACCTGCTCCGCGAGGTCCTGCGCGGTGGTCTCGAGGTGGCGACCGAGGCGGGCTTCCCCGTCCTCGGCGGGCACAGCATCGACGCGCCGGAGCCGATCTACGGGATGGCCGTCACCGGCACCGCCGACCCCGACACCCTGATGCGCAATGACGCCGCCGAGGCCGGCATGCCGATCAGCCTGACCAAGCCGCTCGGTGTCGGCGTGCTCAACAACCGCCACAAGGCGACCGGTGAGCGCAGCGAGGAGGCCATCGCGTCGATGGTCGCGCTCAACCGCGATGCCTCCCGGGCCGCGCTGGCCGCAGGGGTGCGTGCGGCGACCGATGTCACCGGCTTCGGTCTGCTCGGCCACCTCTTCAAGATGGCCCGCGCGTCCGGCGTCGCTGCCCGGATCGATGCTGCGGCGGTGCCCTATGTCGCCGGTGCCCGCGAGGCGCTCGGCGCCGGTCACGTCCCCGGCGGCTCCCAGCGCAACCTCGACTGGGTGCGCCCCCACCTGTCCGCCGACGGCATGAGCGAGGACGAGCTGATCCTTCTCGCCGACGCCCAGACCTCGGGCGGCCTGCTCGTCGTCGGTGAGGTCCCCGGCGCTCCGGTCGTCGGCGAGACGGTCGCCGCGGGCTCCCTGCCCGATGGCGCCGTGGTCCAGGTGGCCTGACCCTCCACGTGTGGAGCCGCGGGCGAAGCGGTAGGGCGGCCCTTGGCGCGAAGTCCGGCCCGCTGCTCGTCCATCTCACCCGAGCATGAAGTCCGGACTTCGGCCTGAGTCGGGCCACCCCACCCCTTCGTCCGCTCTCCGCGCCTGGGCCACGCCTGTGACCGGCCTCTTCAGTGCTTCGGCTGGGGTGGACGCGCGATGATCGGGATGATCACGCCGACCAGGGCAATGATGCCCATGACCGTGAAGCCGAGCGCGTAACGCCCGTCGGATCCGATGAGCCAGGAGATGAGCAGCGGGCCGACGATCCCGCCGATGGACCAGCCGATGAGCATCAGTCCGTAGATGCCGCCGGAGTGCTTGACGCCGAAGAAGTCGCCGGCGGTCGCCGGGAGGGTGCCGAAGGCGCCGCCGTAACAGGTGTAGATGATCGCGGCCAGGATGTAGAAGAGCACGACGTTGCCGACGTGCGGGATCGCGAGCAGCGCCAGGCCCTGCAGGCCGAGGATGCCGACGAAGGCCGACTTGCGGCCGATCTTGTCCGAGACCGCTGCCCAGAGGATCCTGCCTCCACCGTTGAAGAGCCCCATGATGCCGACGAGGGTCGCCGCGGCGGCGACGCTGAAGCCGGCGATGTCGGTCGCGGCGTCGGCGGCGACTGAGATCAGCGAGATCCCCGCCGTGACCGAGACGGTGAGGATGAGGGTGAGCAGGTACCACTGCGGGGTGCTCAGGGCCTCCTGCTGGGTGAAGTCGCGGGCGGCCTTCCGGGCCTGCTCCGCCTTCTGGTCGTCGTGCTGCTCCTGGGCCTTCGCCGCACCGGGCGCGACGTAGTCCGCGGGCGGGTTCTTGAAGACCGAGGCGCCGAGGAGCCCGAAGACCAGGTAGGCGACACCGAGCCAGAGGAAGGCCTTGGTCGGCTCGGCCTGGTAACCCTCCACCCCGGAGATGAGCCGGTTCATCATCGGCGAGGTGATCACCGCGCCGAAGCCGAAGCCGCCGACGGCGACGCCGGTGATCAGGCCACGCTTGTCGGGGAACCACTTCTGCAGCATCGCGATCGGCACGATGTAGGCGAGCCCGAGACCGAAGCCGCCGAGCACGCCGTAGCCGAGGATCAGCAGCCACAGGTCGGAGGTCTCCCGCGCGAAGCCCGCGAGGATGATGCCGATCGAGTAGATGATCACACCGGCGAGGGCGACGACGCGCGGCCCCTTGCGGTCCTGGATCCGGCCACCAAGGAAGGTGCCGAGGAAGAGCATGCCGATGGCCACCTCGAAGGGGATGGCCGTCTGCACCGTGGAGAAGTCGAAGCCCGACTCCTCGGCGTTCAGCGCGCGCCCCATGGTGCTCCAGGCGTACACGGCACCAATCGTCAGCTGGACGAGGACACCGCCCGCGAGGATGATCCAGCGGTTGCCTGTCGGGGTGGACGTGGACTCGTGCGTGGTTCCGACCGTACTCATGGGACCTCCCACTGCTCGGGTGATGCGACCTTGAGGGGTGTGCCTACCTGACCGTGACGATGCTGTCGTCGACGACGCCCTGACTGCGCCGTTCCTCCAGCCGGTCCTTCTGGACCCGGACCGTGTACTGCGGGTCCTTGGCGGACTCGATGCCCGCCTCGACGATCCCCGCCCGGGTCAGGGCGGACGCGGTGGCCAGCGCTGCGCCCGAGGCGATCGCCAGGAGACGGCTGCGTCCGGCGAGCAGGGTGCCGATGCCTCCGGCGATCGTCAGCGCCCTCGCCAGGTGGAGCTTGCTCGCGCCCTGGCCCGAGGTGATCGGCTCGTCGATGTGCAGGTCCGCGAGGTGCTGCTCGAGCCGGTGCATCGCGATGAGCTCGGTCCCGACCCCGAGCAGCGTGAGTCGTCGGACGGGCCCCGCCAGGGCAGTGGGGGTGAGGATCATCTGTACCCCACCGGAGGCGAGGGCGGCCGACCCGACGAAGACGAAGGGGAGCTCGCGCCGGCTCTCGTGCCACACGGGGTGGGCGGTGTCCGCGAGGAGCACGGCCGTGTAGGCGGCGAGCGGCGCGCCGAAGGCCGCCTGACCGAGCGTCGAGGGGGTCTCGAGCGCGACGGTGACGCGGGCGAGGGACTTGAGCGGGCCACGCGACGGGAGGAGGCGCAGGACCTCGGACGCGGTCGTGACCCCGGCAAAGGTCGCGTAGGCGGAGAGGATCCACGTCCCGACCGACATCGGGGAGGTGAGCTTCACCGTGCGCATCATGTTGAGGAAGCGCTCCGGACGGCCGAGGTCGGCCACGAGCGCAGCACCGCTCAGCCCGGTCGTGGTCATCGCGACCAGACGCGAGTTGCGCTGCAGCACAGCGTTGCCCGTGGCAGCGGCGCCGGCCTGGATGATGCCGGACGTGCCGGCGATGCCGCCGACGAAGAGGTACGCAGAGATCTTGTGGTCCCAGGGGACCGGCTTGACGATGGGCTGGCCGTAGTAGCTGGAGAACTCCGCGTCCGGCACGGCCGGCGCCTCGCGCCGGCCACCGCCTTCGCGATTGAGCCAGCCGCGCTGACCCCCCTTCGCGATGTCGCGCGCCGCACCGGTCACGGCGCCGCGGACGCCCGAGGCCCGTCGCCGGCGCTTCTTCTTCTCGTCCGGTGGCCGGTAACTGTCGAAGGGGGAGGTCGTCACGACTTGCTCCCGACGAAGGCGAGGGCCGCGGCCCCGAGCAGGCCCAGACCGGCGACGCCTGCGGCGCGGAACATCTCGGGAAGCCGCGCGCTGGGGACGATCGGGTCCGGCGGCAGGCCGTAGACCTCCGGCTCGTCGAGGATGAGGAAGACCGATCCGGTTCCGCCGACGCCGTCGTCCTCGTTCGCGCCGTAGAGGCGTGCCTCGGTGAAGCCCTGCCCGTGCAGCTGGGTGACGCGCTCGCGGGCACTGGTGACCATGTCCTCGTGCGCCCCGAACTTGATCGAGGTGGTCGGGCAGGCCTGGGCGCAGGCCGGCGTCTGGTCGTGGCCCAGACGGTCATAGCAGAGCGTGCACTTCTGGGCGACACCGATGTTGGGCACGTGCCCGTCGCCCGTGACGCTCACGCTGTCGTCGGTGCGGCGCTCGATGACGCCGAAGGGGCAGGCGCCGACGCAGTAGCCGCAGCCATTGCAGATGTCGTCCTGGACGACGACGGTCCCGTGCTCGCTGCGGAAGAGCGATCCGGTCGGGCAGACGTCGAGGCACCCGGCGTGGGTGCAGTGCTTGCAGACATCGGAGGACATCAGCCAGCGGAACTCCGGGACCGGGCCCACCATCGGGACGCCGTCGACGGTGAGGCCGTAGTCGCCCGTGCCGCCCGCCTCGACATTCGCCTTCTCGGAGAGCATGTCCGTCAGGGCCGGCCCGTGCCCCTCGATGGGAGCCGGGAGGGAGCCGTATCCGGCGGGTGCGGCCGCGTTGGGCTCTGGTTCCGGTGCGGGAGCCCCGAGACCCGGCATGCCGAGGTCGACGAGACGCTGCCCGGACTCGCGGGCGGCCGTGATCCGGTCCTGGCTCTGCTCGACGAAGGCGACATGGCGCCATGTGCTCGCGCCGAGGTCACCGGTGTTGTCGTAGGAGTTGCCGGAGATCGCCAGCCCGTCCAGGGGGATGCCGTTCCACTCCTTGCAGGCGACCTCGCAGGCCTTGCAGCCAATGCAGATCGAGGTGTCGGTGAAGAAGCCCTTGCGGTCGGGGGCTTCCTGCCATCCGGCGTCCTGCGCCGGGTCGGTCCGTCCTGCCAGCTGGCGTTGCAGGTAGCCCATCAGCGCTCTCCTTCCGTCTCGCGGGTCGCCTCGCGGCGGTCCTGGACCTCCGGGGAGACCTCGTCGGCCTGCTCGTTGCCGGTCTCGGTGGTCGTGCCCGAGCGCGACTGGTACTCGGCGACGAGGCGCAACAGCTCCTCGCCCCGCGGACGACGTCCCGGGCGGATGTCGCAGGACCCGACCTTCGACTCCTGGATCTGCACATTGGGGTCGAGGACCACGCCGAGCAGGTCGTTGGCGCCGTCACCCTCGACGACGGCGTCGCCGCCGACGCCCCAGTGGTAGGGCAGCCCGATCTGGTGGACCGTGCGTCCCTTGATCGTCAGCGGGGCCATCCGCTCGGTCACGAGCACCCGCGCCTCGATCGCGCTGCGCGCGGAGACGATCGTCGCCCACCCGCCGTTGACCAGGCCCTGCTGCTCGGCCAGCTGCGGGGAGACCTCGCAGAACATCTCCGGCTGCAGCTCCGCGAGGTAGGGCAGCCAGCGGCTCATGCCGCCTGCGGTGTGGTGCTCGGTGAGCCGGTAGGTGGTGAAGACGAAGGGGTAGACATCCGACCCCGGCTCCGCGCCGGAGGGAGACCAGAGGTTGTCCTTGCGCGCGTAGGTCATCCGGCTCGGGTTGCGCTGCTGCCCGTACAACGGGTTGGCGACGGGGGACTCCTGCGCCTCGTAGTGCGTGGGCAGGGGGCCGTCGACCATGCCCTTGGGCGCGTAGAGCCACCCCTTGCCGTCGGCCTGCATGATGAAGGGGTCGTCGCCGGCGATCGCTGCCGGGCCGCCCTGGTCGGGGTCGGGGCGGAAGGACGGGTCACGATCGATCGGGAAGTCGGGCACGTCCTTGCCGACCCACTTGCGCTCTGTCTCGTCCCACCAGACGTACTTCTTCCGCTCGCTCCACGGCTGGCCCTGGGGGTCGGCGGAGGCGCGGTTGTAGAGGATCCGGCGGTTCATCGGCCAGGCCCAGCCCCAGTCCAGGGCGACCTCGTCCTGCTCCTGACCGGGGACGCGGTTGGCCGACTTGTTGACGCCGCCGGCGAAGACGCCGGTGTAGATCCAGCACCCGCCGGAGGTGGAGCCATCGGGCTTCATGTCCGCGAACTTGTCGAGCAGCTGCCCGGCCTTCTCGCCCGTGAGGTGATAGCCGTTGATCTCCTTGAGCACGGCCTCGGCGTCGGTCTCCCCGTGCTCGTCCTTGGGGTAGTCCCAGGTCAGGTCGAGCAGGGGTCGGTCGCGCTCGTCGGTCGAGCCGGCGAGCCGCTGGCGGATGCGCACGCCGAGCTCATGGAAGAATTCCAGCTCGCTCTGCGCGTCGCCGGGTGGCTGCACTGCCTGATGGTGCCACTGGAGCATGCGTTGGGTCTGGGTGAAGGTGCCCGACTTCTCGACGTGGGTGGCCGCGGGGAAGAAGAACACCTCGGTGTCGATGTCCTCGGTCCTCAGCTCGCCGGTGGCGATCTCCGGGGAGTCCTTCCAGAAGGTCGCCGACTCGAGCATCTGGAAGTCACGCACGACGACCCACTTCAGGTGGGTCATCGCCAGACGCTGCATCTTGCCGTGCGCGGAGCCGACGGCGGGGTTCTGGCCGACGACGAAGTAACCCTCGACCTCGTCATCGAGCATCGACATCACGGTCTGATACGTCCCGTGCGCGCCGGTGAGGCGGGGCAGGTAGTCGTAGGCGAAGTTGTTGTCCGGCGTCGCGGCATCGCCCCACCACGACTTGAGCAGGCTCGCGGTGTAGGACGGTGCCTCCGTCCAGAAGCCCTTCTGGTCCGGTGACGCGATGCCCGCCAGGTACTCCTTGTAGGTGTCGTGCTTGCCGGCCGTCGGCATCGGCAGGTACCCGGGGAGGATGTGGAAGAGGGTCGGGATGTCGGTCGACCCCTGGATGCTCGCGTGACCGCGCAGCGCCATGATCCCGCCGCCGGGGCGGCCCATGTTGCCCATGAGCAGCTGGAGGATCGCCGCGGTGCGGATGAACTGGGCACCGAGGCTGTGCTGGGTCCACCCGAGGGCGTACGCGAAGGACGTCGTGCGCTCCCGGCCGGAGTTGTCGGTCAGCGCGTCGGCGATCTGGTGGAACTGCTCCACCGGGATGCCGCAGACATCGGCCACCATCTCCGGGGTGTAGCGCGCGTAGTGGCGCTTGAGCACCTGGAAGACCGAGCGCGGGTGCTCCAGGGTCTCGTCACGCACGACATTGCTGTGCTCGAGAGCCGGCCCGGCAGCGCCATGGAGGTCCCCGGTCGCCCTGGGGGCAGCGTGCTCGCCGTGCTCGTGCCCGCCGGTCGGGTCACCGATCGTGCCCTCGTCCGCGTCCTGGTAGGCCCACGAGGTCGTGTCGTACTTGCCGGTCTCCGGGTCGTACCCGGAGAAGACACCGTCGAGGTCCTCGGTGTCGACGAAGTCCTCGCTGACGAGGGTCGCCGCATTGGTGTAGGCGACGACGTAGTCGTGGAAGTACAGCTCCTTGCTCAGGACGTGGTTGATCAACGCCCCGAGCAGGACGACATCGGTCCCGGCCCGGATCGCGGCATGCGTGTCAGCGATCGCCGAGGTGCGGGTGAAGCGAGGGTCGATGTGGATGACGCGCGCACCCCGGGCCTTGGCCTCGGAGACCCACTGGAAGCCCACCGGGTGGCACTCGGCCATGTTGGAGCCCTGGATGATGATGCAATCCGAGTTGGCCATGTCCTGCAGGTACTGCGTGGCGCCGCCTCGGCCGAACGAGGATCCCAGACTGGGAACCGTGGAGCTGTGTCAAATACGGGCCTGGTTCTCGATCTGGATCGCCCCAGAAGCCGTGAACAGCTTCTTCATGAGGTAGTTCTCCTCGTTGTCGAGGGTGGCTCCCCCGAGTGAGGCGATCCCCATGGTCCGCCGGAGCCGGCGCCCCTGGTCGTCGTGCTCCTGCCACTTGTTGGCGCGGGCCTGAAGATAGCGGTCGGCGACCATGTCGATCGCCTCGTCGCGGTCCATGCGCGTGAACTCGGTGGCGCCCGGCGCGCGGTACATCACGTGCGTCTGGCGCGAAGGGGAGTTGACCAGCTGCTCGCTGGCGGCACCCTTGGGGCACAGCCGCCCTCGGCTGACGGGCGAGTCCGGGTCGCCCTCGATCTGGATGACCTTGTCGTCCTTGACGAAGACCCGCTGGCCACAGCCGACGGCGCAGTAGGGGCACACGCTCTGGACGACACGGTCGGCCGACGCGGTGCGCGGCTCCATCTCGCGGGTCCGGCGGGAGGTGACGGATTTGCCACGGCCGAGGAAGTCCCCGGAGGCCAGCTGGCGCAGGACCGGCCAGCCCAAGAACGTCGAGTCCTTCGGTGCCATCGACCTCTCCCTTCACGCGGTGTGACTGCCCTCACCGTAGCCCCTCTTCCCACCGCACGGTGGCCGAGGTGCGGCGTCACCCGCTGGCCAGGTGCGCTCCTCACGCTGGCTGAGGTGTGACGAGCGCCAGCGGGGAACCTCGAAGCCAGGGTGGCCGAGCGTGGTTTCGAGGCTCGTGCCTCGCACCTCAACCACCGTGTGACGGCCTACCAGGGGTGCGGCTCGAAGTCCTTGAGGAAGACGGTGTGCAGGTCCTCGCCGCGCTCGCCCTGCACGATCGGGTCGTAGACCCGGGCCGCCCCGTCGACGAGGTCCAACGGTGCGTGCCAACCTTCCTCGGCGATCCGCAGCTTTTCCTCGTGGGGCCGCTCGTCGGTGATCCAGCCAGTGTCGACAGCGGTCATGAGGATCCGGTCGGAGGTGAACATCTCGCCGGCCGAGGTGCGGGTGAGCATGTTCAGCGCGGCCTTGGCCATGTTGGTGTGCGGGTGCCCCGCTCCCTTGTAGCGCCGCGAGAACTGCCCCTCCATCGCCGAGACGTTGACGACGTACGCGCGAGCGCGGTCACCGATCTGCTCGCTGCGTCGGTCCACCGCGGCCCGCATGGCGGGACGCAGGCGGGAGACGAGGAGGAAGGGGGCGACCGAGTTGCACATCTGCACCTCGAGCAGCTCGAGGGGGTCGACCTCGTCGACGGTCTGCTTCCAGGAGTTCGTCGTGACGACGTCGGGCAGCAGGCCACCGGCGTCGATGGCGCTGCCGTCCCGGTGGGCCTCCAGGCTCGCGTGGCCCGCGCTCAGCGCGAGGCGGGTCAGGTCCGCTGCAGTGGTGCCGCCCTCGGGGTGGGCGACGGCGTGCTCGGCGAGCGTGCCGACGAGCTGGGCCGGGTGGGCCTCGCTCACCCGGTCGAAGCTGAGCATGCGCGGGGTGGCGCCCGATCCGGTCAGCGGCTCGCGCTCGCCCGTCACGAGGTGGGTGTAGGCGCCGGGGGAGCGGCGCACCGTCTGGCAGGCATTGTTGATGAGGATGTCGAGGGGCCCGCCCGCGGCGATCTCGTCGGTGAGGGCGACCACCTGGGTCGGGTCACGCAGGTCGATCCCGACGATGGTCAGGCGGTCGATCCACTCCGGTGAGTCGGCGAGCTCGGCGAAGCGGCGTGCTGCATCCCGGGGGAACCGGGTGGTGATCGTCAGGTCGGCCCCATCCCGCAGCAGGCGCAGGGCGATGTACATCCCGATCTTCGCCCGGCCGCCGGTGAGCAGCGCGCGACGCCCGGTGAGGTCGGTGCCCTGGTCGCGGCGGGCATGGTTCTGCGCAGCGCAGTCGGGGCAGAGGGCGTGGTAGAAGGCGTCGACCATCGTGTAGTCGCTCTTGCAGACATAGCAGCCGCGGGGGATCTGCAGCTCCCCGGCGAAACGCTGGCCGCCGGCCACGGAGGAGGCGAGGGGGACCCCCTTCGTCTCGTCGTCGATGCGCAGCGGTGAGCCGGTCGCCGTCTGGTCGAGGACGGCCTGGTCGTGCGCGAGCTTCGGGGCGCGCTCGGCGTGACGGGCCCGGCGCCGGGCTGCCTTGCGGACCCGGTTGTGCATCGTGCCGGTGGCCCGCTTGACCGTCTGGATGTCCGGGTGCCCCGGCGGCAGCTCGTGGAGCACGTCGAGGACACGAAGGGTGGCGGCCAGGTCATCGGGGTCGATGCCGGGCGTACTGCCGTCCCCGGTCGTTGAGGTGCGAGGCCGCCCAGCGGCCGAGCCTCGAAGCGCGGGGTTCTCCGATGCGGTGCTCACGTCGGTCGAGGATACGTGCCGTCAGGTGAGGTCGAGGACCTGCTGCGCACCGAGGGCCACGAGGGCGATGTCCGTCGAGACGGCGATCCGGTCGATGCCGAGCGCCCGCAGCGCAGGGACCCGGGAGGGGTCGCCGGCGAAGGCCGCGACGTCACCACCGTGCCGTCGGGCGGCCGCGAGGATCCGGGGCACCGGGCCGCTCGGCGCAGTGTCTGACAGCAGCTCGTCGATGCTCACCCCGAGCGAGAGCGAGAGGTCGACCGGTCCGAGGAAGAGCAGCCCCACGCCGTCGAGCGCGGCGATCTCCTCGACGGCGTCGAGCGCACCGGCCGTCTCGATCATCACCGCGCACTGGACGTGCGCGTTCGCGCGCTCGGCGTCCGGTGCGTAGCCGTCCCACATCGGGGTCAGCGGGCCCCAGCTGCGCTCGCCGAGCGGGGGGTAGAAGGTCGCTCGGACCCCTGCCCGGGCGTCCTCGACCGAGGTCACCGACGGGACGATCACCCCGGCCGCGCCGGCGTCGAGCGAGGCGCCGATCCACGAGTGGTCGACGCCGGGGACACGGACGACGAAGTTGGTGCCCACGTCCCCGAGCGCGCGACCGAGGTCGACGAGGGCGGAACGATCGATCGCGCCGTGCTGGGCGTCGAGGGCGATCCAGCCGAAGCCGGCGCGGGCGAGGCGGCGGGCCAGGTCCACGTCGCTGCCCATGAGCCACAGTCCGCGCGAGGCCGGGCCGATGGCCGGCAGCCGTGGTGGGATCTCGCTCGGCTCGGACGAGGACGTGGCGTACATGCGTGACCTCCGGAGGTTTCTGCCCACCCTAGGCCCGCGACGCGGGGGTGCGTCCGGGTGCGAGACCATGGCCCGGTGAGCTCATCGCCCTTCGCCGACCGCACCTTCGCTGCCGTGATCTTCGACAACGACGGCACCCTCGTCGACTCGACGGGGTCGGTGGTGCGCTCCTGGGTGCGCTGGGCCCAGGAGCACGACGTCGACCCGCAGCGGCTCGACGGGTTCCACGGGGTCCCCGCCGCGTCCATCATCGAGGCGGTCGCGCCCCAGCTGGATGCGGCAACGGCCTTCGCGCGGATCGAGGCGCTCGAGATGGCCGATGTCGAGGGCGTCCTGGCGCTGCCCGGCGTGCTCGCGGCGGTCGCGGACCTGGCGGACGTGCCGGTCGCCGTGGCCACCTCCGCCACCCGGGGACTCGCCGCGGTGCGGCTCGAAGCAGCCGGGATCGAGATCGACGAGGTCGTGACGATCGATGACGTCACCCGGGGCAAGCCCGCCCCGGACCCCTTCCTCGAGGCTGCACGACGGCTCGGGGTGGACCCGGCGGACTGCCTCGTCTGCGAGGACGCTCCGAGCGGGGTCGCCGCTGCGAAGGAGGCCGGGTGTGCGGTCCTCGCGGTGACGACGACGACCCCGGCCAGTGGGCTGACCGGGGCCGATCTCGTCGTGGAGTCCCTCGCCGACGTCACCTTCACCGCCGAGGGCGGCAGGGTGCGGGTCAGCGAGCGCTGAGGCTCACTGCCCGGCTTGGCGCGGGGCCGTGGCGTCGGCGGCGCCGGGGCCCATGTCGCGCTCGACGTAGGTCTCGATGTCGTTGAGGTCGTCCCCGCTGCGGCGGGCGACGGTCAGGAGGTCCTGCATCTTGGAGACCTCCTCGACCTGCTCCTTGATGAACCACTGCATGAACTGCTCGGCGGCGAAGTCGTTCTCGTCGCGGGCGATGCGCGTCAGCTCGTTGATCTGGGCGGTGACCGTCTTCTCCTGCGCCACGGCGAGCTCGATCGGCGCCACGACGCCATCGAAGTCGCACGTCGGGGCGTCGGTGGCGGGGATGCGCACAGGCTGGTCGGTGTCGAGCAGGTACTGGACCATCATCATCGCGTGCCCGCGCTCCTCGGCCGCCTGGCGGTAGAAGCACCCGGCCAGCTGCGGCAGGGTCAGGCCCTCGTAGTGGGCGGCGACCGCGAGGTACTGCTGGTGGGCGGCGAACTCCTCACCGATCTGGGCGGTGAGCTGGCTGGCGAATTTCGAGGCGGTCATGACGCTGACGCTAGACCTTTGTCTGGAATGCTTCCAGTAAGGGAAGGCGGCCCTGTGCGAGGTCAGGCCGCCTTGGCGCGGAGCTTGGCCTTCTTCTTCGCGGTGACGAGCTTGCGCTTGTGCACGGCGTAGCCGTCAGGCAGGCGCCCCTCCTTGAGCAGGCGGATGGGGCAGGAGCTGCAGCGCTTCTTGCTGACGCAGCACTTCTCCTTGACCTTGACCTTGCCGATCGTCACCTTCTTGCCCATGAGTGCACGGTAGGGGGTCGGACTTAGGTCTGCCTACCCTGTGTTCCCTCCTCGGGAACGAAGGGGAGGTCGGTTGCCATCCCCGGCGGCCGGCCCGGCTCGGCGTAGTACTCGACCCCGAAGGCCGCGGCGTAGACCTCCGGCGGCATCTCGAGCATCCACTGGACGTCGACCTGCGAGGAGTGGCTGGCCAGCGCCGCGAGCTTGCGGTCGAGGACCCCGGTGACGTCGACGGCGTGGTGGATCTCCTCCTCCGGCAGGCCGATCGGGTTGCCGTCGTCCATCGGGGCATCCGCGTCGAAGTCATCACTGATCTCGAGCCCCATCTCCCGCGCGGCGGCGAACTGGGTGCGCATCCGGTCGCGGTTCATCGTGTTCTCGAGGACCCGCGGACGGCGGGCCGCGAGCTCCGCGGCGCGGTGGGTGACGTGGTGGACCTTGGCGTGGCCCGGGTGGCCGTAGCCGCCGTGCCAGTCGTAGCCGACGAGGATGTCCGCCTCCTCCTCGTCGAGGATCGCGGCCAGGCGCCCGGCGGCCTCGTCGAGGTCCGCGCCGTGGAAGGAGGTCTCGTGCGCGTTCTGCTCCCAGCCGGTCATCCCGGAGTCGGCGTACCCGAGCCACTCCACCCGGGCGGTGCCGGTGATCCTCGCGGAGGCCTCGGCCTCGACACGCCGGTACTCGGCCAGGGTCCTCCCTTCGCCCAGGTCTGCCGGGACGGTGCCGTGCTCACCGTGGGTCGCGTAGACCACCACGACCCGATGGCCCGCATCGGTGGTGAGGATCATCGACCCGGCGGTGCCGCTGGCCTCGTCGTCGGGATGGGCGTGGAAGAACACGGTCGTCGTCACCGGACCATCCTGCACCCACCCGCCGACAAGGCCGTTGCCGACGAGGGCGAAGGAGAGGACAGTCACCGTCATGGACGGCGTCGCGGATCACTGGCTCGCGCCCGAGGTCTACCTCGAGGCGATCGAGCGGGAGACGCGACGGTTCCGGGAGTGCCTGGCCGGCGCCGACCCCGGCAGCCGGGTGCCGACCTGCCCCGACTGGGACGTGGACGACCTGCTGTGGCACCTCGGCGGGGAGGTGCAGGGCTTCTGGGCCTGGGTCATCGGCCACCGTCCGGAGCGGCCGGACGAGTACGCCGAGCCCGCCCGGCCCCGGGCTCGTGAGGCCCTGCTGGGGGTCCTCGACCACGCGCACCAGGACCTCATGCTGCGGTTGCGCAACGCGGACCCCGCGGAGGGCGCGTGGTCCTGGCACGCCGACCCACGACTGCACACGGTCGGCTTCACGATGCGCCGCCAGGCGCACGAGGCCTTGATCCACCGGGTCGATGCCGAGCTGGCGGTGGGGGATCGGACGGCGATCGACCCACGGCTGGCGGCCGACGGGATGGTCGAGTGCCTCGACTGGATGTACGGCGAGCACCCCTCCTGGGGCACCTACGTGGACGACGGCACGCGGGTGGTCGTCCACGCGAGCGACACCGGGCGGCGGGTGCTCCTCGGGCTGGGGCGCTTCACCGGGCACGACCCGGACGAGGCCGAGGACGTCGACGAGGACGACCTGAGGGTCATCGACGCCGCGGTCCATGGCAGCGACCCGGGGTGGGGCGTCACGATCACCGGCACCGCCGAGCAGATCGACCTCTGGCTGTGGCACCGGGGAAGCGAGCACCTCCTCGACATCGATGGGGACGACGAGGTCCGGGCCCGGATCGCGGCGATCCTCGGCCAATCGATCGACTGACCCTCCGGGGGTGTGCCGGACGGCGTTCCGTCCTGCGGGACCCCCTGTCCAGTCATGGGTAGGTGAGGCTAGCCTTAGCGACATTCGTGGCGCGGCAGCAGGCCCGACACGGCCTGATGAAAGGACACCGGTGATGCAGCGCACGCGCTCGATCGCCCTCGTCGGCAGCCTCGCCCTCGCACTCAGTGCGTGCGGAGGCGCCGCGGACAGCGACACCTCGAAGGGCTCGGGGGAGACCATCGAGGTCACCGACAACAACGGCAAGCAGCAGGTGCCCGCCTCGCCGACCTCCGTCGTCGCCACCGACAATCGCACCTTCGAGACGCTCTCCGACTGGGACGTCGAGCTCACGGCCGGGGCGGTCAGCCTCATGCCGGACACGATCGACTACACCCAGGACAAGGACATCGTCGATCTCGGCAACCACCGTGAGCCGGACCTCGAGTCCGTCGTCGCCGTCGAGCCGGACCTGATCGTCAACGGCCAGCGCTTCACGGAGTACCAGGAGAAGTTCGCCGAGCTCGCACCCGAGGCCACTCTCCGAGCCGCCACCTGAGCTGCTGTCCGAGCTAGTGCCTG
>JBQGNO010000044.1:0-8539 GCA_052087725.1 Janibacter sp.
GGTCCGCGAGCGCGGCACCGGCCCGCAGCGCCGCGGCCATACCGTCCCCGGTGGCGACCGGTGGGTTGGTCGTCGAGGAGTAGATCTGGCCGAGGCCGCCGGTCGCGAGGACCACGGCGCGGGCGCGGGCGGCGCCGACGCCGTCGATCTCCCCCTCGCCGATGACGTGCACGGTCGCGCCGCACACGCTCCCCTCGGCGGAGGTGAGCAGGTCGACGACGAGGGCATTCTCGATGATCTCGATGCCGGGGTCGGCGCGCACGGCCTCGAGCTGGGCGATGAGCGCGCGGGAGATCTCGGCGCCGGTGGCGTCACCTCCAGCGTGGGCGATGCGGTCGCGGTGGTGGCCCCCTTCGCGCGTCAGGGTGATCTCCCCGGCGGCGTCGGTGTCGAATCTCGCCCCGAGCCCGATGAGCTCGCGCACCCGGGCCGGCCCCTCGGTGACGAGGACCTCGACGGCGGCTTCGTCGCACAGACCGACGCCGGCGACGAGGGTGTCCTCGAGGTGCTCGGCCGGCGAGTCCTCGGGCGCTAGCGCGGCGGCGATCCCGCCCTGGGCCCAGGTAGTCGACCCGGCGGACAGGCCGGTCTTGGTCACGAGCAGGACGCGGTCGACGTGCTCACGCAGGCGCAGCGCGCAGGTGAGGCCGGCGATGCCGGAGCCGACGACGATGACGTCCGCCTCGGCGGTCCAGCCGGGCGAAGGGGAGGTCAGGAACCTCGGCAGGGTGACCGGCCCGGGGTCACGCACCGGGCGCGCCGTCACCCGGGTGGTCGCGGTGGGTGACGGCCGAGGTCTTCAGGCCGTAGCCGTCGGGGACGTCACCGGGGTCGTGGTACTGCTCGACGATCCGGTTGTCGCCGTCGACGAAGACGACCTGCGGCTCGAAGGTGCGCGCTTCCGCGTCGTCCATCGCGGCGTAGGCGATGATGATGACGATGTCGCCGGGCGCGACGAGCCGGGCGGCGGCACCGTTGATGCACACGATCCCCGTGCCGCGCTCCCCCTCGATGGCATAGGTCGTCAGGCGGCTGCCGTTGTCGACGTCGACGACGTCGACCTGCTGGCCGGGGAGCATCCCTGCGGCGTCCATGAGGTCCATGTCGATCGTCAGCGAGCCGACGTAGTGCAGGTCGGCCTGGGTGACCGTGGCTCGGTGGATCTTGCTGTGGAGCATGAAGCGCTGCACGCGGGTGTCCTTCGTCTCGGCGGTTGACCGCCGTCCAGTCTCTCAGACACGGGCAACATCCCGGACGCTGGTCGCGGTGC
Source organism: Janibacter sp. (assembly GCA_052087725.1). Lineage (GTDB taxonomy): Bacteria > Actinomycetota > Actinomycetes > Actinomycetales > Dermatophilaceae > Janibacter. Next base: position 1,271 of record JBQGNO010000044.1, read on the forward strand.
GTGGCCCCTCCGGCCCGAGCCTCCCCGGACGCCGGCTGAGGTGCGAGGGCCCCTCGGGCCCGAACCTCGAAGCCCGTCAGGAGAAGACCGGCTGCGCCCCACCCCCCGGGCCCACGAGGACCGGGGTGTTGTCGATGAGCCGGGTCGAGCCGACCTTCGCGGCGACGGCGAGCAGCGCCTCGCCGGTGTACCACTCGGGTACGTCCTCGAGCGTCGTCGGGTGGACGAGCACGAGGTAGTCCACGAGCGCGAGCGGCTCCTCGATGAGCACCTCGCGGGCGGCTCGCCGGATGGCCGAGGGCCCCTCCTCCGCACGAGCGGCACCGGCCCACAGCGTGCGGGAGAGGACGAGCGCGGTCTCGCGGTCGCTCGGGGAGAGGTAGGTGTTGCGGCTGCTCATCGCCAGCCCGTCCTCCTCGCGGACGGTCGGGATGGCGACGACGGTGGTCGGGAAGTCGATGTCTCGGGTCATCCGGCGCACGAGCAGCAGCTGCTGGGCGTCCTTCTGCCCGAAGTAGATGAGGTCACCGCGGGTGAGGTGGATCAGCTTGGCGACGACGGTGAGCATGCCGTCGAAGTGCCCGGGCCGGGCCTGCCCCTCGAGCACGTCCCCGAGCGGGCCGGCGGAGATGCGCACGCCCGGGTCCCCGTCGGGGTAGACCACGTCGGGCGTCGGCGCGAAGACGACGTCGACCCCTTCGCGGGTGCAGATCTCCAGGTCGTCGTCGAAGGTCCGCGGGTAGAGGGAGAGGTCCTCCTTGGGCCCGAACTGCAGCGGGTTGAGGAAGATCGTCACGACGACGTGCCGGGCCCGCTCGCGGGCGGTGCGGATGAGCCGCGCGTGCCCCTCGTGGAGGGCGCCCATGGTCATGACGACGGCGACCTCACCCTCGGTGAGGGTCGCGCGGGCGTCGGCGATCTCCTCGCGGCTGCGGGCGACGACGGGCGTCGTGGTCATCGGGTCTCCTCGTCGAGGGTGGTCAGGATCGTCTCTGCGGCATCGGCGCGCAGCCGGCCGGACCGAGCAGCGCGAAGGGCGGTCGCCCGCGCCTGGGCGAGGTAGGCGGGCCGGATGTCCTGCGGCAGGTCCGTCAGCTCACCCAGGTGCGCGGACACGGTACCGGCATCGCCGCGGGCGACCGGCCCGGTGAGCGCGCCGTCGCCGGAGGAGAGTGCGTTGTCGAGGCTGGCCTGCAGCAGTGGGCGCAGCACCCGGTCGGCGGGGTCGATGCCGGCCGAGCGCAGGATCTCCATCGCCTGGGCGACGAGGGTGACCATGTGGTTGCTGCCGTGGGCCAGGGCCGCGTGGTAGCGCCCGCGGGACTCCTCGGGCACCCACACCGGCTCGCCGCCCATCTCGACGACGAGCGTCTCCGCGACGGGTCGTAGGTCCTGCGGCGTGGTGATCCCGAAGCAGCACTCGGCCAGCCGGGCCACGTCGATGCTCGTGCCGGTGAAGGTCATCGCCGGGTGGATGGCCATGGGGAGCAGGTCGGTGCCCCCGCTCGCGGCGAAGGGGGCGAGACCGTGCCGTCCTGAGGTGTGGGCGACGAGCTGGCCGGGGCGCCAGGCGCCGGTGGCGTGCAGGCCGGCGACGAGGTCGGTGAGGGCGTCGTCGGGCACGGCGAGGATGACCAGCTGGGAGTCGGCGACCACGTCGGGGACGGGGCGCACCGGCACGCCGGGCAGGAGCAGCTCGGCCCGGTCACGGGAGGCCTCGGAGACCGCGGAGACGGCGACGACGTCGTGGCCGGCGCCACGCAGGGCGGCACCGAGGACGGCGCCGACGCGGCCGGCGCCGACGATCCCGATCCGCAGGGTCGGTCGCTCGGGGGCGGGGGGTCGCTCCGGGATGCTCACCGGGAGGACGCTACCCGCCGCGCCCCTCCCCTCCACTTCGCATTGCCCTAGGGCAATGCAGAGTCTGGCGCGCATTGCCCTGGGGCAATGCAGAGTCTGGGACACAATGCACGGATGCGGACGTGGCAGCAGGCGTGGGCGGATGCCCTGTACGGCGAAGGGGGCTTCTACCGCCGACCCGAGGGGCCGGCGGGGCACTTCGCGACCTCGACGCACGGCGAGGCCGGCGAGCTCCTCGCGCTGGCGCTGCTCCGCCTCGTGGAGCAGGAGGGCCTGCGACGGGTCGTCGACATCGGCTGCGGTCGCGGTGAGCTGCTCACCGCCCTCGCCGCGCACGCCCCCACCGACCTCGGCCTGCTCGGCGTCGACGTCGTCGACCGCCCCGCCGACCTCGACCCGCGCATCGACTGGCTGACCTCGCCGGGCGGGCCGCACCTGCCCGACCTCGGCCACCCCACCGACGGGCTGGTCATCGCGCACGAGTGGCTCGACGTCGTGCCCTGCGGGATCGCCCGCGCCGACGACACGGGCACGCTGCGCACGGTCTGTGTGGACGACGACGGGGCGGAGCACCCGGGTGACATCCTCCCTTCGCCGGACGCGGTCTGGGCCGAGCAGTGGTGGCCGGGCCCGCACGATCCCGGCGCGAGCGTCGAGGTCGGCCGGGCCCGCGACGAGGCCTTCGCCGAGCTCGTGGGCAAGGTCGGCTCCGGTCTCGTCGTCGCGATCGACTACGGCCACACGGCCGACGACCGCCCGGTCGACGGCACCCTCATCGGCTACCGGGATGGCAGCGCCTGTCCCCCGCTGCCCGACGGGTCCACCGACCTCACCGCCCACGTGGCGATGGACTCCCTTCGTCCCGACGAGCTGCATACCCAGCGCGAGGTGCTGCGGGCCCTGGGCGTCGACGGCAGCCGCCCCCCGATCGACCTGGCGCACACCGACCCGGCCGGCTACCTCGCCGCCCTGTCGCAGGCCTCCCACGCCGGCGCGCTCACCGGCTCAGGATCCGGCGACTTCCTCTGGGCCATGCGTCGGGTCCGGTGAGCTCGACTCTCCGGCCTCCGGAGCATTGCTCCCCTCCACCTCGTGGCGGGGCGCGAGCGCCTCGAGGAGGCTCTTGGCGATGAGCGGCTGCCCCTGCGCGCCCGGGTGCAGGCTGTCCATGTAGATCCCTCGCGGGGCGTACCGGACCGGGGGCAGCACCGCGGACAGGTCGAGGAAGCTGACCTGCTCGTGCGAGGTGCGCTTGGCCATGACGTCGAGGTAGTCCGACCACGGCGGGATGCTGCTGCCCCACCTCGGGGTGTACCACCCGACGAGCAGCACCGGACCGTCGTAGCCCTCGTCGCGCACCTGCCCGATGAGCCGGTCGAGGAGCGTCCCGAAGGCTTGCGGCGAGGTCCCGGAGCGGGCGTCGTTGAAGCCGAGCGGGACGAGCAGCAGGTCGGGGTCGAGGGAGAGGCTGTCGGCGAGGTAGGTCGGGGTGCGGGTGATCGCGCCGGCCGAGACGCCCGAGCGGGAGGCGTCGAGCACGTGGACGCACCGGCCCCGGTCCCCGCGGAAGGGGGTGAGGTCGGTGACGGTGGCCAGTGCACCGGTGAGGACGGAGGAGATGTTGCTGACCCGCACGGTGTGCGTGCCGGGTCCGAGGTCACCGGAGGACCACACGGTCCGCTCCCCCTTCGCCTCCTTGCTGTCGGTGGGGATGGCGACCCCTTCGATGGGGATCCGGCCGTCGATGGTCACCCGCAGTCCCCCGCCGTCGGGCTGGGTGCGATAGCCGATGTCGACCGACTCGGCCTCGACCTGCCAGGTGACGCTCCCTCCCGGCGCGAGGTCGAGGGCCCGGCCTCCGGGGCCGGCCGTCGGCTGGGGCGCGGTCCGGCCGGCCGTGCTCGGCTCCGGCAGGCTCGGCGCGTGGTAGCGGGCCGGGATGACCGAGCTCGACCCGTGGAATCCGGCGGGCTCGGTCGGGCACTCCTCGACGCCGGCCCGGGCCCGCAGCGCCCGCTCCAGCCGGTCGACCCACCGTCGCTCGAGGTTGCGCTGGAAGCCGTAGCCCTCGCTCACGGAGTCGCCGAGGACGACGACATTGGCCGCCTCGTCGTCGGAGTCGCGCATGGCCTGCGACCACGGGTCGAGGACCTGCTGGCCGTCGAAGGTGCGTGTGGAGGTCGGGGCGGCGTCCCGCTCGGAGGTCTCGGTGCAGCCGAAGAGCATCCCGCCACCGACGAGGAGAGCCACTGCGCCCGCGGCCACTGCTCGCCAAGGGCTTGGTCTCCGCACCTTCCCATGGTGCCTGACGCATACTGGCGGGCATGACGAGCACACCGGGCGCCCCCGCCACCCGGACGCTGGAGGTCGGCGTCGGGGACGGCACACTCTCGAGCGCGGACATGGTGCTCAACATCGGTCCGCAGCACCCCGCGACCCATGGCGTGCTGCGCCTGCGCGTCGCCCTCGACGGCGAGCGGGTCATCTCGGCCGACCCGGTCGTCGGGTACATGCACCGTGGCGCGGAGAAGCTCTTCGAGGTCCGCGACTACCGCCAGATCACCATGCTGGCCAACCGCCACGACTGGCTCTCCGCCTTCGCCAACGAGCTCGGGGTGGTCCTCGGGGTCGAGGCGATGCTCGGTATGGAGGTCCCGGAGCGGGCGACCTGGGCACGCACCCTCCTCGCGGAGCTGAACAGGGTCCTCAACCACCTGATGTTCCTCGGGTCCTACCCGCTGGAGCTCGGGGCGATGACGCCGATCTTCTACTCCTTCCGTGAGCGCGAGGAGATCCAGGCAGTGATGGAGGAGATCTCCGGCGGCCGGATGCACTTCATGTTCAACCGGGTCGGCGGCCTCAAGGAGGACCTGCCCGCCGGCTGGCTGGACCGGGTCGCTGCCGCGGTGGCGGCGGTGCGCGCACGGCTGCCGCAGCTGGAGGCCCTGATCGTCGGCAACGAGATCCTCGAGGGCCGGACGAAGGGGGTCGGCGCCCTCTCCCACGAGCTCGCCTGCGCCTATGGCGTCTCCGGGCCGATCGCCCGGGCGTCTGGCGTGGACGTGGACCTGCGCCGCGATGACCCGTACCTCGCGTACGGCGAGCTCTTCGGCGAAGGGGGTCCCGGCCGGGTCGTCACCCGCACCGCCGGCGACTCGTTGGCCCGTCTCGAGGTGCTCGTGGAGCAGACGCACGTGAGCCTCGACCTCGCCGACGCGTGCGTGGAGCGGATGCGCTCGCTCGCGCAGGGCCCGATCAACCAGCGCCTGCCCAAGGTCCTCAAGGTCCCCGAGGGCGACCGGTACACGGCGACGGAGAATCCGTTGGGCTTCAACGGCTACCACCTGGTCTCCCGGGGGGAGAAGACACCGTGGCGGCTGAAGCTGCGCTCGGCGTCCTTCGGCAACGTGCAGGTGCTCTCCCAGGTGCTGCCCGGCTGCCTCGTCTCGGACCTCGTCGCGGTGCTCGGCTCGATGTTCTTCGTCGTGGGGGACGTCGACAAGTAGTCGCGGGGCAGGGCGACGTGGCTCACATCCTCTCCGGTTGAGTGGTTACCCGCAGGTAGATACGGTGCGGAAGACCGCGCTCCTCACAGCTGAGGGGCACGACCGCACAACATTGGAGTTGTATGTCCAAGCGTTTGAAGACCCGCGTCTCCGCGGGCGCAGCCCTCGTCACCGGCATCGGCCTGATGGGCATCGCGACCGCGGCCCCGGCCTCCGCCGAGGTCAACGGCAGCCTCGAGTACAAGTGCTCCGAGACGGGGCAGAACATTGACTTCGAGGACAAGTGGACGGTCGACCTGACCCTCGACATCCCGGAGAAGGTCGAGCAGGGCGAGACGATCCCCGCCGGCGCGATCGACGCCACCGTCACCCCCGGCGCCGACGCCGCCGAAAAGATGCAGGGCCTCGGCGTCGAGTCCCTCGAGGGCACCGGCGAGACGACCTACACCTTCGCCGAGGACGGCGAGGAGCGCACCGTCGAGCTCGAGGTCCCGAAGACCGACGTCCCGCCGGAGGGCGAGGTCAGCGTCGAGGCCAGCGGCGAGAGCACCGAGGAGACTGCACCCGAGGAGGACGTGAACGCGCCGATCACCGCCGGCGACTTCACCGCCGAGCTGGAGAACCAGGACGGCTTCGTCTTCAAGATCGAGTGCACGGCCCCCGAGGACGCCACGGTTGGCTCCGTGGCCGTCGGTGACGTCGAGCCCGAGGCCCCTGACGAGGGTGACGACGAGGGCGGCGAGGAAGAGCCCCCGGCCGAGGACGACGGCTCCGGCGACGAGGGCGGCGAGGAGCCCCCCGCTGAGGACGACGGCGCCGGTGACGACGCTGGCGACGACGCGGGTGCCGGTGACGACGCCGGTGCTGGCGACGGCGAGGCCGAGGTCCCGGACGTCGTCCAGACCGACGCCGCGCAGACCAGCGGCCTGGACACCTCGCTCGCGCTCGGCGGCCTGCTGCTCGCGGGAGCCGGTGCCGGTGCGGTCGTCGTGGCCCGCCGCAAGGCGACCCAGCACTGAGGGATCACCGCCGGCCACTCGCCGGCGGTGCGACAGAGGCCGTCGGCCGGACACGCGTCCGGCCGGCGGCCTCTTCATTTGTGTCCGAAGTGACCCCCATCACGTGACCCAAAGGTAATAAAAGTCTGGGAAATCCTTGAATGCTTTGCCAGCAATCGGTAAGTTCCCCAACGATGGCGCTGCAACCGCGGCGCTTGTTCATTGCACCAGGGGAGAACACATGGCCAAGCGCCTCACCACCCGCCTGTCTGCGGGCGCTGCACTCGTCACCGGTCTCGGCATGGTCGGCATCGCCGCTGCCGCTCCGGCCAACGCCGAGGTGACCGGCACGCTCGAGTACACCTGTTCGGTTCCGGATCAGGGTCGGACCTTCACCGACCCGTGGACCGTCGACCTCACGATGGACATCCCGGACCAGGTCGAGCCGGGCGCAGAGATCCCGGCCGGCGCGATCACCGCAGATGTCACGCCCGATGCAGAGGCGACCGAGCTCATGCAGACGCTGGGTGTCGAGTACCTCGAGGGCTCCGCCAGCACCTCCTACACCTTCGGCGGCGGAGACACGCGCACCGTCGACCTCGAGGTTGACCGGACGACCGTCCCATCGAAGGGCTCCGTCACCGTGACCGGCACCGGCACCAGTACTGCCGAGACCGCTCCCGAGGAGGAGGGCACCGTCGATATCGTCGCCGGTGACTTCACCGCCGCCCTCGCTAACCAGGATGGCTTCGTCTTCAACATCGAGTGCACTGCTCCCGAGGACAATGCCGTCGGCGACGTGACGATCGGTGAAGCCACCGAGGAGCCGGGCGACGGCACCGAAGAGCCCGGCGACGGCACCGAAGAGCCCGGCGACGGCACCGAAGAGCCCGGCGACGGCACCG
>JBQGNO010000044.1:8639-18851 GCA_052087725.1 Janibacter sp.
AGGAGCCGGTCGAGGTCAACGACTGGTTCAACGAGCCGAGCAGCCTGCCGCTGGTCGACAACACCTTCACCGTCGAGGGCGACGCCACCCAGGCCGGCACCATCACGGTCCAGGTCCTCAGCGGCGTCGACGGCGCGCCCGGCGAGGTCCTGAAGACCTACACGATGGACGCCACGGAGGGCGCCAACAAGGCCGACTTCGACCTCGTCGAGGGCGCCGACTACGTCCGCCTGCTCTCGCAGGACTGCGTCGACGCCCAGGGCCGGACCGAGGAAGAGGCCGGCGGGTGCAACGTCACCTACAAGGCTCCTTGGGCCGACGACGTCGACGGCAACACCGGCGGCGACGACGGCGGTAGCGACGACGCCGCCGAGCAGGTCACCGATGACACCAGCGACGACGCCGGTGCGGGCGACGCCCCGGCCAAGCCCGAGGTTCCCGCGGTCGTCCAGACCGACGGCCTGACCCCGGTCGCCCCGCAGGAGGACAACACCGCCGCGCTCGCGCTCGGCGGCCTGCTCCTCGCGGGAGCCGGCGCTGGCACCATCCTCGTGGCTCGCCGCCGCGCTGCTGCCCAGCACTGAGCACCACACCACTGACCGCCGCGTCAGTGACCACGGCACGGGCCGTCGGGACGGGAGAGATCCCGACCCGGCGGCCCGTGCCGTTTTCGTCTGTCCGGGTCACCACCCGCATCACGATTGACACGCTGAGCCTGAGAGTTTCTTGTGAGTGTTCTCAGTCACAGGTAAGTTGCCCCGCGGAGGCGCCTGCACTGGGCAGGCGCTCACGTTGATTGTGGGGAAAGACCATGGCCAAGCGTCTCAGGACCCGCCTCTCCGCCGGAGCCGCGCTCGTCACCGGCATCGGGATGATGGGCATCGCCACCGCAGTCCCGGCACACGCCGCGGCAACCCTCGACTACACGTGCACGACAGGCGACATCGCCGGGTCCCAGACCTACAGCTTCACCTTCGACACGGACGCAAAGGAAGAGACCGCGGTCGGTGAGGAGCTGACGATCACCCCGTCCGGCTCGGTGACGATCAACGAGCCGACTCTGGCCGGCCTGGAGAGCGCCGGGATCACGACCCTCGAGGGCACCCTCGACGACGTCGTCGCCGTCGTCAGTGATGGCACCAACTCGGCGGACGTGACGACGAACCTCACCATCCCGTCCACGGATGTCAACGACGAAGCCAACACGCTGTCCATGACCGGTGACCCAGCGACCGTCACGCCGGAGCAGCCGGGCGAGTACACCATCAGCACCCCTGACACCTTCTCCGCGACCCTCACCGGGTCCGACGCGGACGGCAACCAGGTCGGCTCCCCGACCACGCTGAACTGCACCTACGCCGAGGGCTCCGGCAGCCAGGTCATCAACACCGTCACCGTCACCGAGGACGGCGGCGGTGATGACGGCGACGACGGCACCGAGGAGCCGGTCGAGGCCAATGACTGGTTCACCGAACCGCCGAGCCTGCCGCTCGTCGACAACACCTTCACCATCGAGGGCGAGGCCACCCAGGCCGGCGTCATCACCGTGGAGGTGCTCAGCGGCGTGCCGGGCGAGGACGGCGAGTCCACCCCCGGCGAGATCCTGAAGACCTACACGATGAACGCGACCGAGGGCGCCAACACGGCCGAGTACGACCTCGTCGAGGGCGCCGACTACGTGCGCCTGGTCTCCCAGGACTGCGTCGACGAGGCCGGTAACGATGAGACCGTCGCGGGCGGCTGCAATGTCACCTACAAGGCCCCCTGGGCCGAGGACGGCAACAACGACAGCGACGATGCCGGCGATGACGCCGGCGAGAAGGTCACCGACGACGCTCCCGCCGAGCCTGCGGCTCCGGCCGACCCCCAGGTCCCCCAGGTCGTGCAGACCGACGGCCTGACCCCGGCCACCACCCCGCAGGACGACAACACCGCCGCGCTCGCGCTCGGCGGCCTGCTCCTCGCCGGAGCCGGCGCCGGGACGGTCCTCGTGGCCCGTCGCCGCGCCGTCCAGCACTGAGCTGACCGCCGCTGACCACGCGTCAGTGACCACGGCACGGGCCGTCGGGTCGGGGCACACCCCGCACCCGGCGGCCCGTATCGTTGCCCGCGGGGGAACTCTTCGGTAACCGTGCGCGTTCCCCCGATCAGGACCGGCGAAAGAACCAGGGGAGGAACGGGTGCGCACACCCAGCACACGCGACGAGGACCGACGCGAGCGCGGACGCTATCGGCGCACGACATGGCTGCTCGCCGCGGCAGCCGCCCTGATCATCGGTGCGGGCGTCGCCGGCGGGACCTGGTGGTCCCAGCAGGACGAGCCGGCGATGAATGTCGACCCCGGCGAGTACGTCCCCCCGACCGACATCGTCCCGCCCTCATCGAGCCCGACGTCCTCGTCGTCGTCCTCATCGAGCAGCTCGACCTCAACGTCCTCGTCCTCGTCGACCTCCTCCACCAGCTCCTCCAGCTCGACGAGCGCGCCGCAGCCGGTCTCCCAGCCGGCACCCGACGGCGCGCCCACCCGGGTGCAGATCGAGTCCGGTGGACGCTCCATCGTCGACGCCTCCCTCCAGGCGACCACGCTCGACTCCGAGAAGGTGCTGGCTCCCCCCTTCGGGACCGCCGGCTGGTACGCCGAGCCCGGCTGGCCCAAGCCGGGGCACACGGGCGCGAGCATCCTCGTGGGCCACATCAACCACGGCTCCAACCCGGACGTCTTCTGGAACCTGCCCAAGGTCCAGATCGGCGACATCGTCACCGTCACCTACGGCTCCGGCGAGGTCGTGAAGTTCAAGATCACCAAGTCCGAGGCCGCGAGCAAGAAGGGCGTCCCCCAGGACGACTCCATCTGGGACCACGACAACCCAGACCCGGTCCTGCGACTGATCACCTGCGACCCGCAGACCACGCTCAACGAGGGCCACTACGAGGGCAACTGGGTCGTCTGGGCCGACCAGATGGTCGCCTGACCGCTCTCACAGGGCCAGCATGGCTACCGCGACCCACACTCGATCGCGCTAGCCGACGGCCGTACCTTCGAGCTCGACCATCTGGCCGGGGATCGCGAGACGGGTGACTCCGAGCATCGTGGTCGTGGGGGCGACGCCTGCGGACCCGAGCCTGGCAGCGAGCTCGCCGTAGGTGGGGAACAGGGAGTCCACGTCGGTGGTGTAGACGTTGAGGCGGACCAAGTTCGCCAGTGACATGCCGGCTTCGGCCAGCACGGCTTCGAGGTTGTCCACGGCCAGCGCGAGCTGCGCTGCCATGTCGCCGTCGTGTTCGGGGCGGCCGTCCGGGCTCATCGCCGTCTGTCCCGAGATGTACAACGTCCGGGTCTCCCCCGAGACGACTTCTCCCTGGTTGAAGCCCATCTCCTGCGACCACGTCACCGGGTTCACTGCCACTCGTTCCATTGCTGCTCCGATCGTCGATGCTGCGGGCGCCCGGCGGTCGATGGTCCGCCGTCCTTGACGCTGCACACCCAGCCTCGCGACTCAACACGACACCTCATGTCGTGATTCGCGATAAGAATGACCCTGTGCGCGCCGATCGATTGGTCGCGCTGCTGCTGCGTCAGCGCGGCAAGATGACGGCGGACCAGCTGGCCAGCGAGCTCGAGGTGTCCGCTCGCACGGTGCTGCGCGACATCGATGCACTGGCGACCGCAGGCGTCCCCGTCTACGCCGACCGGGGCCGCCACGGCGGCTTCTCGCTGCTGCCCGGGTTCCGCACCGAGCTGACGGGGTTGAACCACGACGAAGCCCTCGCGCTCCTGACGGCTGGATCGGGTCGCGGGGAGAAGACCTTCGGTCTCAGCGCGCCTCTGGCGGCCGCGATGAGCAAGGTGGTCGACGCCTTGCCCGAAGGGCATCGCGCGACCCTCGATGACGCGGCCCAGCGGTTCCTGGTCGAGCCGGACGTCGATCTGCTCTCGCGTCGAGCCGCCGCCGAGGATCTGGCCGAGGGGGTGATCAGCGAGGTCCACCGCGCCGTGCTCAACGGACACCGCCTGCGCTTCGACTACGCCGCCCCCGGGAAGACGCCGAGCACGCGGCCCGTCGACCCCATCGGCCTGGTCACCGTCCGCAGCCGCACCTATCTCCTCGCGACCACGTCCGGGGAAGACCGGACATACCGCCTGTCGCGCATGCTGCGCGCCGAAGGGCTCCCCGACCCGGCGCACCGCCCTGCACAGGTCGACCTCAACCGCATCTGGGCCGAACGCAGTGCACAGTTCCTCTCGGAGGGGCACATACCCGTGGCCGTCAGAGTCAGGCAGTCACGCCGAGATGAGCTGCTGGACGACGCACGGGCTGTCCGCACCGAGGAACCAGAGCCTGACGGCTGGGTCCGACTCGACCTCACCTTCGAGGACCTACGACATGCCGTATGGGCAGTGTGGCAGCTGGGGGCCGACGCCGAGGTGCTGGCGCCGGGCGCCGTCCGGAAGGCCCTCCACGACCGAGCAGAAGTCCTGACCGCTCGCTATCAGCCATGAGCGTCTCGTGTGATCACCGTGCCGGTCAGCGACGCTGGGCGCGCGAGTCCTCGTCGTCGTCATCGTCGTCGATGCGGCACCACGACTGCACGAGCAGACCGGCGATGGCCATGAGCAGCCCGCCGAAGGCAGCCAGGCCGAACCGCAGCACCAGCCCGCCCCGTCCGGCGAAGTTGATGTCCGGCAGCAGCAGGAGGGCCTGCCCGAGGTAGAGACCGCCCATGGCGGCCCCGGTGAGCGCGCTCGCCTGGGCCAGCCCCAGCACCCGGGCGGCGACCACGGGCTCGACGTGCGTGCGTCCGTGGCGCATCCGCCACATCCGCGAGCCGGTCACCACGACGACGATCGCCATGCCGAGGAGCAGCGCCCCGGCGAGCCAGCCGATCTGCAGCGCCGGATGCCCACCGGTGAGCCACCACCGACCGATCCCCCAGCTGAGGACCGTGAGGACGAGGGCGACGAGCACCAACGTCGACGTCTTGAGCCCTGCCCTCAGCACGGTGCGTCCTCGATGTCGCTGGTGTCGATCCCGGCGAGCAGGTCGGCCACGGGGACGACGCCGGCGTCCACCCGCAGTCGCGCGTCCGGGTCCACGCGGGCCCAGGGAGCGAGCACGAAGCCACGCTCGTGGGCACGCGGATGCGGCAGGAGCAGCTGCGGGTCCTCGCTCACGACATCGCTGCCGCTCGCGGGGTCGCCGTACTGGATGAGGTCGAGGTCGAGGGTGCGCGCACCCCACCGGACCTCGCGCACGCGCCCGTGACGCGCCTCCACGGCGTGCAGCCGGGCCAGGAGCGCCTGCGGTGACAGAGCGGTCGTCGCGAGGACGACGGAGTTGGTGAAGCGCGGCTGCTCCGGCCCACCGACCGGGTCCGTCGTGACGAAGGGGGCCCGCCGCACCTCGTCGAGGTCGTCGGCGAGGCCGTCCACGGCCGCGTCGAGCCGTGCTGCGGCGTCCCCGAGGTTGGCCCCGAGGGCGATGACGACGGGCACCGTACGGCGGCGCACGAGCGTCACGGCGACGTCCCCGAAGGGCACACCGACCGGGGCGGAGGGCTTGTGCACCGTGACCTCGACGGTGTGCACGCCGGGGCGGGCCAGCGCGTCACCGGCGATCTGCTCGGCCAGGGCCTCGATGAGGTCGAGGGAGGGCCCCTCGATGCGGGCGACGACATCGGCGCCGACCTCGGCGTAGTTGATCGTCAGCGCCAGGTCGTCGGTGGTGCCGGCCGGGGCGAGGTCGAGGTGGAGGACGACGTCGACGACGAAGTCCTGCCCGTCCCGCTTCTCCTCGGCGAGCACCCCGTGGACACCACGAGCACGCACCCCCAGCAGGCTGATCCGGTCCCGCGGCACGCTCATGCCCGCTCCCCTCCGCGGTCCGACGACGGCTGAGGCGCGAGGCCGTCAGCGGCCGAAGCCTCGAAGCCACTCTCACCACGACGCACCTCCCCCAGCGCAGCAGCGACATCGATCGCGTCGACGGTCGCGGTGACGTCGTGCACCCGCACGCACCACACCCCGGCGCGCGCCGCCCGGGCGCTGGTCGCGGCCGTGACGACGGCACGGGAGTCGAGGGGGCGCTCAGCCCCCTCCCTTCGTCCGACGCTGCCGAGGAATCCCTTGCGCGAGGTGCCGAGCAGGACCGGGTACCCGAGGTCGACGACCTGCTCGAGACCGGCCAGTAGCTCCCAGTTGTGCGCGGCGGTCTTGGCGAAGCCGATGCCCGGGTCGAGGACGAGCTGCTCGCGCGTGGCCCCGGCGGCGAGCAGGACGTCCACACGCTCGAGCAGCTCGCGGCACACCTCGGTGACGACGTCGTCGTAGCTGGCGCGGGACTGCATGTCGTGGGCGTGGCCGCGCCAGTGCATGACGACGAAGGGGGCCCCGCTCTCCGCGACGAGGGCCGGCATCTGCGGGTCGGCCAGTCCCCCGCTCACGTCGTTGATGATCGCGCCACCGGCAGCGAGGCCCGCAGCGGCCACGTCGGCGCGCATGGTGTCGATCGAGACGACGATGCCGTCCTCGGCGAGGGCGGTCACGAGCGGGACCACCCGGCGCATCTCCTCCTCGGCGGAGGGGCGCTCCGCGCCGGGGCGGGTCGACTCGCCGCCGACGTCGATGATGTCGGCGCCGGCCGCGACGAGCTCGCGCGCGTGGGCGATCGCGGCCTCGGGCTCGACCCACTGGCCGCCGTCGCTGAAGGAGTCGGGGGTGACGTTGACGACGCCCATGACGAGCGGCCCCGACCGGACCGCCCCGGACGCCAGCTGCTCGAGGAGGGCGTGGGTCACCGGGCGGCCCCGGTGAGCAGGGCCATCGCCTCGGCCCGGGTGGTCGAGTCGCGCAGCTGCCCGCGCACGGCAGAGGTGATCGTCATCGCGCCCGGTTTGCGCACGCCGCGCATCGACATGCACAGGTGCTCGGCCTCGACGACGACGATGACGCCCGCGACGTCGAGGTGCTCGACGAGCGCGTCGGCGATCTGGCTGGTAAGGCGCTCCTGGACCTGGGGGCGCTTGGCGAAGATGTCGACAAGGCGCGCGACCTTCGACAGGCCGGTCACCTTGCCGCTCGTGCCGGGGAGGTACCCGACGTGGGCGACGCCGTGGAAGGGCACGAGGTGGTGCTCGCACGTGGAGTACAGCGAAATGTCCCGCACGATGACCAGCTCGTCGTGGTCGATGTCGAAGGTCGTCGCGAGCAGCTCGGCGGGATCGGAGCGCAGCCCGGCGAAGACCTCCGCGTAGGAGCGGGCGACCCGGCCGGGCGTCTCGAGGAGGCCGTCGCGGTGGGGGTCCTCCCCGACCGCGACGAGGATCTCGCGCACGGCCGCCTCGATACGGCCCTCGTCGACGTCGTCCGTCATGGGCTCAGACGCGTCCGTCGCCATCGACGGAGTCACCCGGCGGGATCTCGCGGATCTCCTCCGGCGGGCGCTCGTCCGGGTAGGGGGTGGCCCCCTCCTCGGCCGCGCGGTCGATGGCGTCGGTCACCGTGCTATCGGGGGTCGTCGCCTGGGTGGGCGCACTCGGCTGCTGGCCGGTCTGCTCCCGCTCACGGGCCTGCATCGCGGCCTCCTCTGCGGGGGTGAGCACCGGCGGGACGGTGGAGATGTGCCGGTGCTCGCTGCTCAGCCACGTCGGGCGGACCGGACGCTTGACCACGTCGGCGAAGACGATGTCGAGGTCCTTGGTGTTGAGCGTCTCGTGCTCGAGCAGCTCGAGGACGAGCCGGTCGAGCACGTCCCGGTTGTCGTTGAGGGCGAACCAGGCCTCGTCGTGGGCTTCTTCGATGAAGCGGCGCACCTCGCGGTCGATGACTCCGGCGATGTCCTCGGAGTAGTCGCGCTGGTGGCCCATGTCCTTGCCCATGAAGACCTCGCCCTGGGCCTGCCCCAGCTTGACCGCACCGATCTTCTCGCTCATGCCGAACTCGGTGACCATCTTGCGGGCCATCGACGTGGCCTTCTCGATGTCATTGGCGGCGCCGGTCGACGGGTCGTGGAAGATGATCTCCTCCGCGACGCGGCCGCCGAGCGCGTAGGCCAGCTGGTCGAGGATCTCGTTGCGGGTCGTCGAGTACTTGTCGTTCAGCGGCATGACCATCGTGTAGCCGAGGGCCCGGCCACGCGGGAGGATCGTGATCTTCGTGACCGGGGCCGTGTGGTTCATCGCCGCGGCGACGAGCGCGTGCCCGCCCTCGTGGTAGGCGGTGATCTTGCGCTCCTGCGCGCTCATGATGCGGGTGCGCTTCTGCGGGCCCGCGAGGACGCGGTCGATGGCCTCGTCGAGGATCGAGTCGTCGATGAACTGCTTGTCCAGGCGGGCCGTCAGCAGCGCCGCCTCGTTGAGGACATTGGCCAGGTCCGCACCGGTCATGCCGGGGGTGCGACGGGCCACGGTGAGCAGGTCGACGCCGGGGGCCATGGGCTTGCCCGCCGCGTGCACCTCGAGGATGCGGTGGCGACCGATCATGTCGGGGTTCTCGACGGAGATCTGCCGGTCGAAGCGGCCCGGGCGCAGCAGGGCCGGGTCGAGGATGTCGGGGCGGTTGGTCGCCGCGATGAGGATGACGTTGGTCTTGACGTCGAAGCCGTCCATCTCGACGAGCAGCTGGTTGAGCGTCTGCTCGCGCTCGTCGTGACCGCCGCCCATGCCGGCGCCGCGGTGGCGACCGACGGCGTCGATCTCGTCGACGAAGATGATGGCCGGCGCGTTGGTCTTGGCCTGCTCGAAGAGATCGCGGACACGGGAGGCACCGACACCGACGAACATCTCGACGAAGTCCGAACCCGAGATGGAGAAGAAGGGCACTCCGGCCTCACCGGCGACGGCGCGGGCGAGCAGGGTCTTACCGGTACCGGGCTGGCCGTACAGCAACACACCCTTGGGGATCTTGGCCCCGACGGCGAGGAACTTGCTCGGCTCGCGGAGGAAGTCGACGATCTCGTGGAGCTCGTCGACGGCCTCGTCGGCACCGGCCACGTCCTCGAAGGTGACCTGCGGGGTGTCCTTCGTCGCGAGCTTCGCCTTGGACTTGCCGAACTTCATCACCTGCGAGCCGCCGCCCTGGGCGCGGCTGAGGATGAACCAGAAGAGCGCCACGAGGAGCAGCAGCGGCAGGATCGACAGGAGGATGTTGCTCCACACGCTCGGCTTGTCGACCGTGTCGTTCTGCACGCCGTCGACGTTCTTCTCCACCACGGAGAGCATGTGGTCGGCGCGGGCGTCGATGAACTCGGTCTCGACCTTGTCCGCGTCCTTGACCTCCTCATCGTTGGAGTAGGTCTCGCCCTTCTTCAGGTCGAGCTGCAGGACGTTTTCGGTCGTGAAGTGCGCGTCCTTGACCTTGCCGTCGGTGACGAGCTTCTCGGCGGCGGAGGTGTCGACCCGGGCATACTCCTCATCGCCCTGGGTGAGGAACATCAGCCCGAAGACCGTGATGAGCAGCAGCGCCCAGAAGGCGGGGGAGCGGAAAAACTTCTTGGCGTTCATGCGGGTACGGGTCTTCCCGGACTTCCTGACTCGACGACGTGGCGACCACCGGTTGCACCGGGGCGAACAGGACGAAACTACCTGAACGTCATCGGACAACGGCTATGTGGCCAACGAGCATCGTGTCACGGGTGTTCCCTGCCGGACGACCTACACCCCTCACCGCTGGTTGAGGTGCCGCCCCACGCTGGTTGAGGCGCGAATGCCCCCTGGGGCATGAGCCTCGAAACCAGGCGACCCATCGTGGCTTCGAGGCTCCTCGCTAGCGCTCGTCACACCTCAGCCACCGTGCGGGAGGCCAACCGTGCGACGGGTGCGAACCTGCCCTCAGGAGTAGACGTGCGGCGCGAGGGTGGCCACGTCGCGCAGGTTGCGGTAGCCCTCCGCGTAGTCGAGGCCGTAGCCGACAACGAATTCGTTGGCGATGTCGAAGCCGACCCACTTGGTGTCGATCTCGACCTTCGCGGCCTCGGGCTTGCGCAGCAGGGTGAGGATCTCGACGGAGGCCGGGGAGCGCGACTCGAGGTTCGCGCGGATCCAGGAGAGCGTCAGGCCGGAGTCGATGATGTCCTCGACGATGAGCACGTGCGTGTCGGTGATGTCCGCATCGAGGTCCTTGAGGATGCGCACCACACCGGAGGACTTGGTGCCGGAGCCGTAGGAGCTGACCGCCATCCAGTCCATCGGCGCGGAGCCGGGCAGGTGGCGCATGAA